>JAPLME010000011.1 GCA_026387175.1 Candidatus Omnitrophota bacterium | reverse complement strand
CCGCCCCTTGTAGCTGTTGCACTACCTTGATTTACTACGGCGTGGTGATGGCGGGACGCCGAGCCGGCGGTTAACGGTTTAGGTTTTTTCTTCAGGGGTACCCCTGAAGATCGTTCGAACGCGGTGAAGCACACACCGCCAGTTTTGATAGGGAGCGTTCGATAGATATGGTCGGAAGGTACCTTCCGACGAAAAACTTATCCGGCTCAGCTTTAATATAAAGTTCGATGAAAGGAGCTTTGCCCTTATATGCGCTGCTACTTATACGCTCGTAAGTCCACTGACGATGAGGATAGGCAGATATTATCTATAGAAGCCCAGCTTGTTGAGTTACGACAGTATGCCGAGCGAGAGAAGATATGCGTTGTTAAGGAACTCATCGAGGCTAAGACCGCCAAGAAGCCAGGGCGCCCCATATTCAATGATATGCTAGCACAGATAGAGCGAGGGGCCGCTGACGGTATCCTCGCATGGCATCCCGATAGGCTCGCTCGCAACAGTGTCGATGGTGGGAAAATCATATATCTCGTAGACCAGGGCATTATCAAGGGCCTCCTCTTCCCTACTTATCGCTTCGATAATAACGCGCAAGGCAAATTTATGCTATCCATAGCTTTCGGGCAGAGTAAGTACTATATAGACGCACTATCGGAGAATATTAAGCGGGGCATGCGCTTGAAACTCAGCAAAGGTATCTGGCCGCAGTGGGCGCCCATAGGGTATCTGAACGATCCCAAGACACGTGGTATCATCAAAGACGAGGGCAAAGCTCCTTTCATAACGAAATCTTTCGCCCTATATGCTACCGGTAGATACACGCTCGCTGATATACGGGATAAGATAACCTCACTCGGCATGGCAGGCCGCTGCAGGAAAGGCCGCCCACTCTCAGCCAGCCAATATCAGCATATCCTGCAGAATCCTATCTACTACGGAGTGTTCAGATATAACGGTGAGAGTTACGAGGGAACTCACGAACCAATTATCACAAAGAAACTTTTTGACCAGTGTCAGGAAGTTATGGCTCGCAGGGGTAAACCCAAGAAAGCTGAAAGGTACTTTGTCTTTAGAGGGCTTATGAAATGCGGTGAGTGCGGGCGAATGATCACAGCAGAAACACAGAAAGGTTATACCTACTACAGATGCACCAAGCGACTGACTAACTGCACTCAGAAATACGTCCGAGAGGAAGAGCTCGCTACTCAGATACAGTCCATCCTTCAAAAAGTTTCTTTGTGTGATGATTGGACTACGAAGATTTTACGAGAGCTAGAGAAGGATAAGGCATGCGATGTCCAATCATCACGCCCCCAGCAGCAAAATATGCAAGACAATATTACAGATATAGATCGTAAGATAAACCGACTTATAGATGTATATCTAGAGGGTAACATCTCGCTCGAAGAGTATCAGCGAAAGAAAGAGGCATATCTGAATGAAAAGAAGGATTTACAGGAGGCTCTAAAGGATTTTGCTGCTGGGGGCGATAATTGGTTCGAACGGGCGAAAGATTTCGTAACCGATTTAAACAGAATAGGTTGCATGTTACGGGAAGGAAATCTCGAGTCACAGCGTGAATATCTCGAGAAAATCGGTTCGAACTTTATATTAAAGATGAGCCGGATAAGTTTTTCGTCGGAAGGTACCTTCCGACCATATCTATCGAACGCTCCCTATCAAAACTGGCGGAGGAGGTAGGATTCGAACCCACGGTGGGCTTGCGCCCACAACAGCTTTCAAGGCTGCCGCGATCGACCACTCTGCCACTCCTCCGCGAAACCTAAAAGAACAATTGCCTCACTATCGCGCCGTAGATCTCTTTCGAAAAGGTGAAGCTGTCCATAAAGAATTTCTTCGACGAGAACGATGGAAATAACAGGCTGAATAGCATTGCTATTATGACGATATTAAGAACATATACGGCGACTATCGAGAAGAAATACCCCGACTTCACCATGTCGGGCTGTCTCATCTTCATGACCTCGATCGTCATGACTATGTGAAGCGTCAATGTGAAGCCTATCGCGAATATGAAAGCGGCGCCGTTGATCTTATAGGAATAAGCGACCACGAAATACACCGCCATCAGGATTATCGCGTATATCGGGATGAAATACGGGCTCAGCTCGATCACGGCATTCGTCTTCGTCGTCGATACACTGCCGCCCTCTTCCGTGACCTTAAACGACTGGATCTTCCCGCCCATCACCCATGACGTTATCGCATGGACCGCTTCATGGCCCAGCACATAAAAGAACGTCGGCTTGTAAAATAATAGGTGCAATGCTATATATGAGCCCACGCCCCACATGAAATATTTCAATATGCCGGAGAGTTCGGTGACGGCGATGATGTTCACGTAGAACGCGCGGGTCACGGCGACCATTACAGGTATCGCGAGAATCCCTACAAGGAATTTAATGATTTTCTGCCACATGTTAGGCGCCTTTCTCTATCTTCTTTACCCCATCCATGTACGGCACAAGAGCCTCGGGGATATTTACGGTACCGTCCTCATTCTGATAATTCTCCAATATCGCCACAACGAGCCGGGCCAGCGCTACGCCCGAGCCGTTCAATGTATGCACGAACGCCGTCTTCTTAGTCTCCTTCTGCCTGTAGCGGATGTTCGCACGCCTGGCCTGAAAATCGGTGAAGCAGGAACAGCTCGAGACCTCCAGATAAGCGTCGACGCCCGCGGCATAGATCTCTATATCGTAACATTTCGCGGCGGCGAATGACATGTCGCCTGATGCCAGAAGCTTTACCCTGTAAGGGATCTTCAGTATCTGCAGGACCTCTTCGGCATCGGCTAGTAATTTCTCCAGCTCATCGAATGAAGTCTCAGGTTTCACGAATTTCACAAGCTCCACCTTATCGAACTGGTGCACTCTTATAAGGCCCTTCGTGTCTTTGCCATATGATCCGGCCTCGCGCCTAAAACAGGCCGAATAAGCTGTATAGCGTATCGGGAGCTTCTCTTCTTCCAGAATATCACCCGAATGAATATTGGTCACCGGCACCTCGGCTGTCGGGATTAAAAAAAGATCCTCGTCTTTCAATCTATACATATCCTCTTCCAGCTTTGGAAGCTGCCCCGTGCCTGTCATACTGCGCCTATTGACCAAAAACGGCGGGAAGACTTCCCTATAACCGTGTTTTTTGGTATGCAGATCGAGCATAAAGTTAATAAGCGCCCTCTCGAGCCTGGCGCCCGGCCCTGTGAATAGCACGAAATTCGATCCCGTTATCTTGGCTGCAACACCAAAACTTATTATATTCAATAATTCTGCTATCTCCATGTGGCTCTTAGGTTTAAAGCTAAATTTCGGGGTATCTCCCCATGATTTCACTATCTTATTGGCTTCCGGGCTGCCAATTGGGACCGATTTATCGGGTAAATTTGGGATTACATATAGTATTTTCTCTAATTTTTGGTCTAGTTCACCCACTTTTATGTCTAATTCGGCTATTTTTTGGGAAACAGCCTTCATTTTGTCAATAATCTCTTTAGGGTTCTTCTTTACCTTCATCAGCGCGGATATCTCATTATTGGCCTTATTGCGCTCGGCCTTCAGAGTCTCTACCTCTGTCATGAGTTTTCGGCGCTCTTCGTCTATAGCGAGGAGCTCATCAATATCGATCTTCTGGCCCTTACTCTTAATGCCTTCCTTGACCTGGTCCCTGTTCTCTCTTATGAATTTTAGATCTAGCATGGAGCTCCTTTAAAAATGGGGACTGTCCCAACGTGTTTTTTAAGCATGGAATGGGACTGTCCCCATTTTTTCTCATCCTTTTATTACACCTATCGGGCGCATACGGCATACTTTTTTCGATATACCGGCGCCATCCACGACACCCACAACCTGATTAATGTCCTTATAGGCTTCTGGGGCCTCTTCTGCCAATGTGCCTCTCCCGCTTGCCATTACTATTATACCTTTATTCTCAAGCTCTTTGGCAATAGACCTGCCTCTGCATGCGCTTACCGCAGCGGTTCGTGAGAGCCGTCTGCCTGCGCCGTGGCATGTCGAGTAAAATGTCTCCTCTGCGCCCTTCGTCCCTACCAGGAGATACGAGTTCCTGCCCATATCGCCCGGGATTATCACGGGCTGGCCTATCTCACTGTATTTTGCCGGAAGATCCGGATGCCCCGGAGGAAAGGCTCGCGTCGCGCCCTTCCTGTGAACGCACAAGGTCTTCTCTTTTCCGTCTATACTGTATTTCTCGAGCTTCGCAATGTTATGGGCCACATCGTATATAAGGTCCATGCCGAGATCTTTAGGCCCTCTGCGGAATACTTTCTCAAATACGCCTCTGGCCAAGTGCATCAGGCATTGCCTATTGGCCCAGGCGTAATTGGCCGCGCACTTCATCGCTCCTAGATATGCCTTGCCCTCTTCGGAGTTAACCGGCGCGCAGGCAAGCTGCCTGTCCGGCACGCTGATATTGTATTTCGCGAGGCACCTTATCATGCCCTTAGCGTATTCGTCACATACCTGATATCCGAGGCCGCGAGAACCCGAATGGATCATGAGCATTATCCGGCCTTTTTCGATGCCGAATACTGCCGCGGCGGCTTCATCGTATATCTCGTCGATAACCTGGACCTCGAGAAAATGGTTCCCTGAGCCGAGCGTTCCGGACTGGTGCAATCCGCGTTCATAGGCTCTATCGGATACAGCGTCCGGGTTAGCGCCCTTTATCGCGCCATGATCTTCGGTATATTCCAGGTCTTCCTTGACGCCGTAACCATGCGCCACCACCCACCCTGCACCTTCGGCTAGAAGCTTCCTCTCTTCCTTGGCGCTTATCTTAATATCACCCTTGGAGCCCACTCCCGCCGGTATATCATTATAAAGAGCAGTTACTAAATCCTTCAGCCTCGGCTTAACGTCTTTCTCTTCTAGGTTCGTCTTAACGAGCCTTACGCCGCAATTTATATCGAAGCCCACGCCGCCGGGCGAGATCACTCCGCCTTCTTCCACGTCCGTCGCTGCCACCCCGCCGATTGGGAAACCGTAGCCCCAATGAATGTCGGGCATCGCAAGCGAGTGTTTTACTATGCCAGGAAGAAATGCCACGTTCGAGACCTGGCCGAGCGATTTGTCGGAGACGATATCCTTTATCATCTCCTCGGAGGCGTATATCACTCCGTCGACACGCATCCCGCTCTTAGTGTTTCTCGGCAGGCGCCACCTGAACTGGTCGATCCGCTCGAGTAACCCCAGGGCGTTCATGCTTTGCTCCTCAGACTGGGAAAAGTAGGGACTGTCCCCGACCGTAATCTCACTGGGATAGGGACTGTCCCACTTTTCCTAAACATCAAAAATTATCTCTACCTCGCAGCCTTCGCCAGACTTCTTTATCTTCAGCCCGCTGTATGTCGCGGCTTTAATCTCTGTCTTCAGGCGGTTTCTATTAGCGCCTATGGGCCTGCCCGTGGCTTTTACCTTCAGGCGCTTTTCGGTCAATTCCTCGACCTTGAATTTAAAGAATATCAGCTGTTTTGTGTAAAAATTGTAAAGAAGCTCGTCGAGCCATGCTACCAGAAGCTCTTCCTGGTCCTCGGCCTCCAGTTCAAAAGTCTCTACGGTATCGCCGGAGAGATTCTCGAGATCGGCGATTATATCGAACATCGCGAATGCGGCGTTCTCGAATAATTCCTTCGGGTCTTTACCGTATACGCGCACGCCGATATCCGCTGTGTGCGGGAACTGCTCATAGCGTTTCATGTGGGTATTTTACACTCACTAAGGGGCGCTATCAAGAGAAAAGTAGGGATTAGGAAAAGTAGGGGAAAAGTTGGGACTGTCCCCGACCGTAATCTCACTCGGATAGGGACTGTCCCACTTTTCTCTAGTAATATCGGTCGATTACTCGCTTCAGGAGGGAGCTTTTATTGTAAGCGGGCATTATGCCATCACTATCGTCCAGGTCTATATCGGGGTCTTCTGTCGGCTCGAATATCACTTTCTGGTCGAGCCCTGCGAGGACATTGGCGGCGTCCAGAAAGCGGGATATCTTATTGAATTGAGTTATGCCGCCTCTCGAACCTTCGTGACTCATCGAGAGGAAGAGCCTGTTCTTTGCCCTCGTCACAGCGACATAGAAGAGGCGGCTCTCTTCCTCTATCTCTTCCTCGCGCTCCAGGGCAAAGCTCGAAGGCAATACTCCGTCGATAAGGCTTATCAGAAATACCGAATCCCATTCTAGGCCCTTCGAAGAGTGGATCGTAGAGAGCGTCAAAGGCTTCTCCTCATTCTTCGGTGTGGCCTCGACCTTCCATACGCTCCTGTCCGGCGGCTCTATCGCGAAATCCGCCAGGAGCTGTTCTAACTCGTCATAGCGCGCGGCTATTTGCCTTAAGGTCTCGAGATCGTTAATGCGGATATGCCAATCGTCGAACTTCTCCTTCATGAGCGGCAGATAATAGTCGAGCGAAATATCATAGAGCGAACCCGGGCTGAGCTTAGCGCTTGCGGCCGACTTAAGGAAGGACTTTAATTTCCAGAGATTCTTGGATGATTTACCGAACCTGTCACTACCCTCGAATGTCTTTCCTATCACGTCCTGTAAGGACGCCTTCGCCATTATATCTTCTGCGATCCTGTCGGCGGTCTTGGGCCCGATACCTTCGATCAAAGTCAATATCCTATGCCAGGCGATCTCGTCCTTTATGTTCAATACGATCTTCATATGCGCGAGAAGATCTTTGACATGAGCGGTCTCATAGAATTTAAGCCCGCCGAAGACCTGATAATCGATACCGTTCTTACTGAGCTCGGCCTGCAGAGGTATCGAGACGTACGCCGAACGAAATAGCACCGCCTGATGGTGCACATCGATACCCTCATCCCTCAGCTCTTTTATCTTATCCACTATCCACGCCGCCTCGTCGTAAACATTCTTAAAGAAACTCAATTTCGGCTTCTCTACGGTGTCGGTCCGGGTCGATCTCAGGCACTTCGAGTACTTATTGTCCATATTTGCCAGGACCGAGTTCGCGACATTGAGGATATCCTGGGTGCTTCTGTAATTGTCCTCGAGCTTTATTATTTTACAATCGTCGAACTTCTTGGGGAATTCCATTATATTCTTATGCGATGATCCCCGGAAACCGTATATCGACTGCGCGTCATCACCCACCACCATTATATTTTTATGCTCCTTCGCCAGAAGGTAAGCGATGTCACCCTGGAGCATATTCGTGTCCTGATATTCGTCGACCATCACGTACTTGTACTTTTCGGAAAGCTTTATGCGCGCCTCATCGACCTCGAGGAGCATCTTCAGATATACCAGGAGATCATCGTAGTCCATATAGTTCTTATGAATCTTATACGCGGCGTATTCTTTTCTCAAAAGATCGATCTCACCGGCGAACTCGAGAAAATGCGGGTAATCTTTTTCCAGGACCTGGGTAATCGAGAGGCCTTTATTGACGGTCATGCTGATCACGCTGCGCAGGGTGTCTTTCTTAGGCACCTTCTTATCCTTATTGACGAGGCCCACCTTCAGAGCGCACCTGTGGATCGCCTCTTCAGCGTCAGACTCGTCGAGTATCGAGAATAGATTGGAGAGGCCGAGGACCTTCGCGTACTTCTTCAGGGTCTTAAAAGCGAATGAGTGAAAGGTGCCGCCGTCGATGTGCCTGCAGCGGCTGTCGTGCTTGGTGGCGCGGGAGAGCATTTCATGGGATGCTTTTCTGGTGAATGTGAGAAGGAGGATCGATTCCGGCTTGATGCCGCTCTCCACCATGTGGAGGACGCGGTACTCGATGGCGCGCGTCTTACCGGAGCCCGCGCCGGCTATGACGAGGACGGGGCCGTTTATTGTGCTGACAGCTTCATACTGTGAGGGATTGAGTTTACGCCTTAGGTCTTCCACTTATATGATCAGATCTTACTTAAGTCTGGCCTTATTTTGCTGATAAAGTTTATCGCCGAGGAACTGGCGGGCGAGCTGGTCCTTATCCACGCCCTTCTGGACCCAGTCGTATTCCATGATGATCAATGTCTTCAGGACTATCGCGAGGTCGCGGCTCTTCATATCCGGGTGCTTAGCGTAGAACGCGTCGAGTTTCATGCAATATGATACGGGTGTTTGTTTGATCGTCACGCCGCCTTCTTTAGCGCCATTGATCAAAGCTGTGACAACCTGCACCCTGCTCTCTTTCGTCATCGCCAGATAATTGTTTCCTGTGGGCGCCGCGCCCGCGACATTGCCCCAGGCAAATACAAACGATGAAACCAGGAGAGTCATTACCATTAAACCTAATATTTTTTTCATCACATCGTCACCTTTCATTACCAATAAAGCCTGCGGAATCTGCTCGAATAGCGTTTTATCCATTCCTTCGAGGCTTTTTCCAGCGATATCTGCTTGCCGAGCTCGATGCTTCTTATATCACGGAATTCGCTGATCAAACAGAGTTGTTCAACCAATTTAACCTTATACGCGGCGCTGAGTTTTTGGAAAGCCGCGCCTATATTATACAGCTTCGTCTCTTTGTTCTTACTGCAGTGGGCGACCATTGCCCGCAGGTTAAATATCTTGTCCTGGAACGGCATCTCTATCAGAATAACCGAGCCTGCCTTCACGGGATGCTTCGCGGAGAATAATATCCCGCCTATACTTATGTCTATCGACGTCGAATGCGTCTTTTTACCTAACTCTTTGGCCTGGACCTTCTCATCCTTTGTGAGAGAGCCTTCTTTCACGACCTTGTAGTTAAGAGGAAAGCACATCTGATGACGGATGAATCTTCTTCTCTCGTCTACCGGAATCGCTTTTTCGAGTTTTTTAATATTCTTCATTTATTTAAAGGCTGTTTACCAGATTTTCGCCCACAAACTCAGGCTCTGTAAGTATGGGCATATAATCTTTCGGTATGGGAAAAGGGAAAGTTATCGTTTCATACACGCCTACCGCTAATCTCAAAGCGCTCATGCCGACACCTTTTATGATACCCCACGTAGCGGCCGCAAATACGCCGTCATTATCATTGGTTTCCTTAAACTGAAAATACAGTTCGGCGGGGAATGTAACCATATTGGACAGTCCGCGGCCCAATTTCTTCGCCGGATCGTTACAATATGCCGGCACAGCAAATGCAATCGTAAGCAAAGATATAATTAATATAATTAAAACAGTTCGTCTGGCCATAACTACCCCCTTTCGAGCTAAACTATATCACGAAACCGCGAGTAATTCAATGCTTTGAGGGCCGATGTATCATAGGGACAAATCTCACCGGCAACAAACTTTTCCTCTCAAATCCCGATTCTTTCCTGGTGATAAGGCACAGCTCCTGAAAGAAATCGCCGATGGGGACGACCATCCTGCCGCCCACATTAAGCTGGCCGGCGACCACATCCGGGATATCGGACGGCGCAGCGGTAATTATCACAGCGTCGAAAGGCGATTTTTCCGGCCAGCCCGCATAGCCGTCGCTTGATCTAAAATGGACATTCTTATAACCGAGATCGGATAAGCGTTTGGCTGCCGACAGGGAGAGCGCTTCGCTCACTTCTATCGTGTATACTTCCTTCACTATATCGGCGAGCACAGCCGCCTGATATCCGGAGCCTGTGCCTATTTCGAGGACCCGGTCGCCGGGTTTCAAGGCTGCGGCCTCTGTCATATACGCTACTATGTAAGGCTGTGAGATCGTCTGGCCGTGCCCTATCGGGAGCGGCTCGTCGGCATAAGCTATCGCCTGAAGATCGGAGGGAACAAATAGATGGCGCTCGACTTTGCGCATGGCCTCGAGCACTTTGGTATCGCTTACGCCTCTGGCAACGATCTGCTCGGCCACCATGTTGTCGCGTTTAGCTGTAAACATATTGTTATACCAGGTTTATTTTATAAATACGGGCAGGGCTTTTTGTCCTGTATCAGGCCGCAATTCTTAGCGCATGGTGTCATGGCGACCGTCACTTCACTATTGGGAACCCCCGAAGCGATATCCCCTTCGATCTTGGAGACGATCTCATGCGCTTTGGAAAACGGCATATCTTTGGGCAGGATTATTTTAACCTCTATGAACTTCTTATGGCCGGCTGTACGCGTCTTCAGGTCCTTAAAATTGCAGTAGCTCTCCGCATGCTGGGCGAGCCTCACCACGGCCTCCATCTTGCTCGGCTCCTCGATCGAGACGTCGAGTAGGTTCACGAAGGCCTGCTTTGCAAGCTTTAATGAAGGCAGGGATATCGCAAGGCTCACGAGTATGGTCACGGTGGGATCGATATACGGCTCTATGCCCGCATACGGACCGCTCTTTACCATTATCGTGACTATGAAAGCGCACGCGATGGCCGCCGATATGAACCCTTCCAGCGTATAGTGAACTCCTTCCGCCTTGACCGCCGGGGACGAGCTTTTACGGGCCAATTGAAATATAAAGAAAGCCCCTACAAAATTCAATGTCAGACTGAGCGTGCTAGACGCAAATCCTATCCATGGAAAGGTGACATGAGTGGGATGGAAGAACGTCGCGAACGCCTGAAAGGACATGATGACGGCTATCCCCATCAGGACTATACCCTCCATCGCCTCGCACACATGCTCGACCTTGCCGTAGCCGTAATTATGCAAAAGATCGGCGGGTTTCATCGAGAGCTTCAGCGAATTATATAGAATAACGGAGATGGTGAGCCCGACCACCGTTATTGCGAAATCCGTGGCGATCGCGAGCGACCTGACCACGATGAGCGCCGTGAGTTTAAAGATAAAGAGCACCACATTGAACCAAAGGCTGATGCCCGCGGCCCTCATCATGTACTGTTCTTTAGTGTTCATAATTAAGCGCTCCTGTTAATAATATGGATCATCTGATAGAGCCTGCCGTAGTCGCGCATATTGAAGCTCATTACGAGCCGGGGCAGGTCGACATACTCTCTGTTACGGATCTCTTTTTCCATCGGAGGTGAAAGCAGTATCTCGCCTTTTGTCAGGATATCCTTAAATTCTTTATTTAACAGCGCCAGGGTCTTCGCGGAGATCTCTCTATTCAGCCTTATCACGGTCCGGCCCGAAATGTATCTTATCGAGTGATATATCCTGTAAAAATCTTCAATGTATTTTACCGCCTCATCGACGGTTTTCATAATACGGAAGAGTTTAAGGTCCTCTTTTAAGATGAAGCCGTTCTTAAGCAAGTGATCCGTCACAAAACGTCTCCACGCGCTCCAATACGTCAAGCCCGGAGGCTCCATCAGGACTATCGGCCGGGGCTTGGATTTGCCGGTCTGGATCAGGGTGAGCATCTCAAACCCCTCATCATGCGTGCCGAACCCTCCGGGGAAAAGAGCAGTAGCGTCGGTCTCTTTTACAAAGATCAGCTTCCTGGTAAAGAAATATTTGAAATTGATTATTTTGTCTTTTTCATCAATATACGGATTCGGCTTCTGCTCGAATGGAAGCCTGATATTCAGCGCGAATTCCTTGCCCGCTGCGGCGCCTTTATTCCCCGCCTCCATGACCCCTGAGCCGGCTCCGGTCACGATCATGTAGCCTTTGGCTGTCAGCTTTCGCGTGAACTCCTCAGCCATTATGTATTCGGGCGATGTGCTCTTCGACCTTGCCGAACCGAAGATTATGACCTTCTTAACGTCTCTATAGGGAGCAAACACCTTAAAAGAATACCGTAATTCTTTAAGCGCGTTATTGACGAGCTTCAGATCCCCTTTATCACTCGATTCCTTCCCAAGCTTCACGGCAGTCGTGAGCATTTCGCGGATCAGATTTTCGGTCCCGACGGAGCTGTATTTCCTGGCGATCTCTTCTATTAAGCCGTCTATCGTCTTATTGCCGATCTCGTATTCTTTACATTTTCTTTTCATTTAATAACCTATAACCTGCTGGAACGTTTTCGGCTCTATGCGCACGCTTCCGGTGAACGGAAAGCTGAACGATAATATCGTAAGCAATATAAGCGCTATCAGCACGCTCAGTATAGAGGCCATTACCACATGGTTGATAAATTTATCCGAACCAAAAAAGAACGTGAAACTTATGGTCGTTATCGCGCCCACTATCAGGACAAACCATAATACCGGGTGCACGCCCTTCCTCGAATCCATAATGCGCAATCTTCTCATCTCGCGAAGGTCGTCGAGCTTACGCACCGATTCGGCAAAAAATATCTTCTCCTTCTCCGTCTTTGGTTCGTAGCTTTCGTAGAGCTTCCAGATGTTTCTCAATGTGGTGCGAGCTTTCATGTTCTCCTCGCCGCGGGCGAGAGATACCCATTCTTCATTTATAACAACGTCCACGTATTCCTTTATGAGAGAACGAGCCTCGTCTCCAAATGATTGCCCGAGAGCGCCGCTGGTCCTGTAAAGGTCCACCAGGCAATTGGCTTCTGTCTCTGTGTGTCCTTCGGCTCTATCGAAATTTTGCCATGCTATAACCACTACAAATGCCAGTAATACCGTATAGGCCAGCGCGATCGCGTTAAATATTGCGGCAGTCAGATCGTTGTGCGCCTTCAACATCTGGCGCGGAACAAACCGCCATATAATCTTAAGCCCTATTATGGACAACGCCACTGCAAGAAAAACCATAATCGCGCCCAAAGGGATTATGTGCACGTATAACAATATTCTCTGAACCAGCGGCATTAAGGCCTCCTTCGCAAGTTACTTGTATTATAACCCGAATCAGTTCCTGGGCAGAGTGAAAATAAATTTGCTGCCTTTACCGACTTCACTCTGGACCCAGATCTTTCCTTTGTGCAGTTTTATGATATCTTTGGCTATGGAAAGCCCCAGACCCGTACCTTCCTGCCTTTCCGCGGTAATACGCTCGAATTTATCGAATAATTTATTAAAATCTTTCTTCGCGATGCCCGGCCCGGTATCGGATATCTCGAACCGTATCTCTTTTCCTGTCCCTGAAAGCTTAACGGTTATACTGCCTCCGGAGGGCGTATATTTTACGGCATTGCTCAAAAGGTTGATAACGACTTCCGTCAGCCTGTCTTTATCGGCCCGGATAAGGCCCGCGGTTTTCGAGATATCTTTTTTCAGGGTAAGTTTCTTTTTGGAAATATCGGCACTATTGTCCACCGCTATCTCATCTATTAACGAACCCACATCCACATCCTCTTTATTCAGCTTCATCTTCCCCGCTTCGATCTTCGCGATATCCAGGAGATCGGTCACCAGCCTGATGAGCCGGAATGTATTCCGCCTCGTTATCTCGAGTATCTCTTTCTGCTTCGGCCCGACCTCTCCGGCCATGCCTTTAATGAGAATGGTCAGCGACTCCTTCATGATGCATAGAGGGTTTTTGAACTCGTGGGCCACATTGGCGACAAAGGCCGACTTTCTATCGTCCATCTCCTTTAAGAGTTCCTGCGCTTTCTTTATCGCGCTGATATCGTTGCCGACGCAGAGTATCTCTGTCGGGCGATCATCTTTATCGAGGACAGCGCTGTTAGTCCAGGATATCCACACCCGCCGGCCGCCGCGCAGCATGTTCTCATTCTCATTGCTGACGTACTTCGCGGGATTGAGCATGATATCGCTTATCATCGCCTTAAGATCGCGCCCGGCGCTGTCCGTAACAGGCGTTATCGTCCCGATCACGCTTTTGCCCATTATCTCGCTCTTCTTATATCCGAAAAATTTTTGCGCGAACTTATTTAAAAAGGTCACCCTGCCTTCCGTGTCCATGCGCAGGATGATGCTGTTAACGCCCTCGACGAGCCGGCGATACTTCTTTTCACTCTCTCTTAACGCGCTCTCCGCCTGTTTTTTACTCATAACGCCGGTTCCTTATGCGTCATTGCTTCTTTCTCGCTATCACAACGATCTCTCTGCCGCACCATTTTTTAGCGATAAGGCTCATGGGATTAACGGAAGGATCGATACATTCTATTTGGACATCGAAATCACTCAATAATTTACGCAGCATGCCGGGCGTAGTAATATTGACATGCATTTTCTTGTTAAGCTCTCCCCTGTCGGGAGCTATCCTGAATATTTTTTTAAAACCCGCCCATGCGCTGCCATTTTTATACTTTCCTCTTATTATCCTCAGAGGCCATTTTATTAAATTTGAAGGGATATCCACTATTCTTTTTAATGGAGAAAGGAATTTTTCATAATAATAATTAGGGGTCATCATTATCAGGCGGCCGTTATCTTTCAATATACTGCGTATTCTTTTAAACGCTTCTTTTAGCTGCCAGTCATGCATATGTTCGGCAACTTCGATCATGAATACAATATCATATTTATCCTTAAAATCAAATGTTCCTATATCGCCCACTTCGGCCTGGGCCAGTTTGCGCAAGTCGGGCGGAAGTCTGAGTATAACCTCTCTCGCCAGTGCTATGCCCTCTGCGCTATAATCGATACCCAGAATTTTAGCGCCTCGCTTAGCGCAGTAGTAAATCAATTCGCCGCGGCCGCATCCCAAATCCAGTATAGCGTCGCCTCTCTTTGGGTTTCCGTATTTTAGGGCTTTTTTGAATTTATCATGGATGTTGCTGTCGAGGCCTTTAGTCCATTCATTAAAACCCTCATTATCGGTCAAAAAATAATCTTTTGAATACAGCCCCGGGTCTACGATCGTCTTATCTGGCATCGATACTCCTAAGCGGATCCAAGTTTACTTATCACTATTTTTGGGCGTCAAAGGGGGAACGGTCACCGACTCATTGTAATGAACTACACGCCATATGCCGGACTGCTTCTGCCAAATCCAGGTTTCAGTAAGCATTTCCGTATAGCTCTCGCCGGATTTACCGACAGAGTCTGCCCTGCCTGTAGCGGTCCATACGGCGGCGTCAGCTCCCAGCACCTCCACTTTGGGCGCGTTCATACTGATCTTCATGGACTTGAGCTTACCATAGGCCTCGGCGAGGGTCCTCACCAGCTCCGCCTTGCTGTACGGTTTTGAGCCAAAAAAGAAGACCGCGTCCGGGTCGTCGCTCAAGACCGAAAGGGTCTTTGCCGCATCGAGCGTCTCCGCTGTACTAGTAACTCTATTCATTAGTTCGCAGATCGTTGCTTTTATCTCCTCTTTCGCCGTATCTGCTTGCTCACTAGAAAACGCCGGCATGATCAAGATAAGACAGAATACAAACACTAAAAACACGCTTCTTTTCATAGGCAGCTCCTTTTTCTTATTCTTTATTATAACCCAGACCCGTCCCTGCGACAATCCCATTTATGTATATCGTTCCACATATTTGTCCACCAGGAACCTCAGCATCTTCTGATACTTGGTGTTATACCTCTTAGCTTGCTGTTTGAAGAAGTCAACGCTCTTCTCGCTTAGCCGCAAAGTGACCATAATGGTCTGTTCCGGAACAGCCAATTCTTTAGGCGGCGGCAAGAAATCATCTACTCTCTTTAACTCGCCTATCGGCATATCCTGATCTGTCTTATGTTTTCTCATAATATCTTATCCCCTTTCTCCAGTAACCCGCACCGATCATCCTGATCTTACCGTTTCGATATGTAAATCGTATGGTTATGATTCTATCGCCTACTTTCCCTATACAGAAATATCTATCTTCACGTTCGCTATGTTTAGAATCGATAAATATCTTTCTCTTTGGGTCCTCAAATGCCTTGGCTGCGGTAATAAAATCTATGCGGTGCTTATAAACATTCACTCTTTCCTTCCTCGGATCCCATATGAAACTGCCATGCTCTTTAAGCATATTAAGGATACCTCATATATGTATTTTTGTCAATATAATTATAAATATAACACGCTTTTTGTATTAGATCAGGCGATTGCGTTTATACTCACCTATTATATAAGACGCTAAAATAGGCCAAATTGTTGCAAATTATTTTAAAATATATTAAGGAGGGGTAACAAAATGTGCGCACAAAAATGGGGCCATCCTGAAAAGGGGCACCCTACTAAATTATATCTTATAAATAGGGCGCTGCGCCCTATTTATTGAATTATAAAGGTTATAAGCACGGCACAAGCTATTCTGAAATAAAAAAGCAACTCTCTCGCTGAAGAGTTGCCCCCATATTCGTATCTTCCTATCTTCATCGACCATCCTTATTCGCTAAGACGGTTATCTCACTCCACAAATAGGGCGCTGCGCCCTATTTATTCTTATTCCCAATAAGTATATATCAGAGAATCTTGCCTATCGTGTAAAAAATAGCGAGTTTATCATCTTTTCAAAAATATCTTTATATAGATTATATTCTTGAGGAGGAGACTCAAAGGTCATCATTAAAAGATGCACACCTACCTGCACATATATGACAGTGACTCTCACGGCTTTCGATTCAAACTCAACTCGCAGGGCAGGCTGCCCAGAAACTTTTATATCCGATTGGGAAATAATAGTATTTCCTGCTTCTTTCAAACCTTCAACAAATTGCTTTTTGCTTTCTTTCCAATCCCTAATTCTTACCACAAGATCGGCAGTTTGTCCCAAAGCTGAGCTGGAAGACTCTCTGCTGGAAAAATAACCTACGTTATACAATAAACTCACGCCAACTTTATATTTGTCTGTATCATTTTTAATCGGCTCCTGGCTTAAAATGAGAGCCGGCATATTACCCGTAAGCTCTTCCCTAACATACCATTTTGCCGGATACTTGATTTCAAATGGAAAATTTATCTTCTGGGGAATAAAATCAACCAGGTTCACAGTATCGCCTTTTGGCTCTTGAACAGCATAGGAGGCGCTATCAGCGCAGTTACTGCAATTAACAGATACAATTGAAATCGCAAAAAAAATGAAAAGTATTTTTCCCACCATGCAAACCCCTCCTTTATTTTTTGTTCTGAGCGGCCTCTATAAATGCTATGGCACGGTTAGCTTCTCGTCTGTATTCCGGCTTCTTCTCAGCTATATTTTCTAACACGGGGATGGCTTTAGGATCTCCCAATGATGTTAGTCCTAAAATAACATTATCTTTCGCTGGACTTGATGATATCTCTAAATTATCAAAAAAATATTTTTCATACATAGGAATTATTTCCAGTGAGTGTGCCTTATAATAATGTAGGCATAAGGTGAAAACCCATGCTTTTTCCCAGCGACTGCCATTTTTTGCTAACTCTAAAATGAGTAGATAAGCTTTCTCTGATTGAACTGAAGATAAAGCCTGCAATATGGTTCGATATTCATCGATATCTTCGGACTTGGATTTGTCGTAAAAATTCAAATTCATCTGTTTGTATGCGTATGCTTTCCCCATAAAATGATCCATAGATTCTTTATCATCAAAATTCACTAATCGGAATATAGCCACGCGCTTAATATTCGAGCTTGCTTGACTATTCAAAATAGCTCTTAATGGCTTGATAGCTCTTTTTTCTTTTCGTTCGGTTAATATGACTGCTGCCGTAGAAAATCTTGGCTCATCGCTAAAAATGTTTAACTGCGACAGGAGGAAACTCGATGTTTTATTTTTCCATCCGTCGTACATGGCCTGATAATAATTTTCATGCGTAAACGCCATAAAGCTGTCACAAAACCATAAAACATGTTTTTGCAAAAGAAAAATATACCCTACTGATAATATCAAGCATAAAATTATAGTTAAAGCAATTAATTTTATTTTCATAATATTATTTTTTTATAAATTCTTTTATTACCTTTGTCATTGTAGACGGCTCGTCTTGCATTACACCGTCTTTGTAGATATTGAAATAATCTCCATCGGCCGTCGCGCCGTCAACCCAATAGTTAATGGCCCAGCTATGACGCGCATTAAAATCATATAGATTTACTTCTTTACTCACGTCATTTTTAATATAAACGTTTTCCCATGTATATTTATACCCATTGGGACACTGCTCCCAATAATTCTGGTTACCGCTCCAATTTGGGATATCACCTTCTGAATTTATTATCATTATATTGCGCAGGTCTATTCCATTCTCTGTGGCTATTTTATAAATAGCGTATGCTTCCGATCTCGGGGATATAAAAACATACTTATCGGCTTTTGCATATTTCATAGAACGTACAGCCGCATCAACCCCGGCGCTATGAGCAATAACAACGGTTTTGTTAACGCTATCCATGCCTAACATATCACTTATTTTTTGCACCATGCTCAAATCATTTACTGCCGTATTAATTCCCGGCACATACACGAATCTTGCGAGTCCGCTATTTATAACGCTACCCACCTCAATAGCCGCGTCATTAACAGACATTTCCCAAACCGAATTTTCGTAACCTATTTTTTGGAAAAAGCCTTCTATCGTGAAAGCATATTTCAAGTACTCTTCCGGCTTGAATACTTCCAAATTAAGCATATCAACGGCAGATATACCTTTCTCTGTGTCAATCAGCGTCCGTGTGTTTTTTGTATAACTTGTCACATCAAGCAATTCATTGCTTACATGATTGAAAATATTTACATCCAATTTTAAGCTGTTTAGCCATTCATTTCCAAGCGCTCCGCTTACGTTAATTAGTTTCTGAATGTCAGATCCTATGCTGTATTGTAACATAGTTTTTCCAGAATCATCGATAACCAACCCTATTTCCAAAGAAATTTTATCTATCTCAGCATCGCTATATCCTATCCGCTTCAGTATATCACGCTGCTCTTCCGTAAGCCAATTCATAGTGGTTGAAAGATATCGCACTGTTTCGCTGTTTTTAATACTTATGTCATACCCTATGGAAAATTCTTTTATATTAGCATCCACGTACTCCCCATCTTCGCTGTATATGTTCCAACCTCCAACATCCTTTGGCGTTATGGTAAGCAGGACGTCTCCACTATGTAAATCGCACACATCCGCATAAACCTGCAATCCATTATCTATGGTCTGACTCTCCCTTCGTATACCATCATAAGTCGTCGCGAGCTCTGCGTCGGTGAAACCCACTTTACCGTAAACGTCAACTCCGAGGTTACCAATGCCGAGAAATGATCCATCAGTTGTGGTTTCGCGCTTACCCACTAACTCGCTCACCTCTTCACCGCTTGGGAGTTTTATGGTTTCGAACATGCCACTGGAACCTATCAGATTGCCATTCTTGTCACGTATCTCTACAGTTTTATACGTCTTACCATTTATGGTTTCTGAATAAAATCGATTCTCGCCAAGAGCCTTGGCAAAGTATTGGCCAATGGACATACCAGATTGCACGATTGAATTGACAGCCACGCTATTAAAGAAGCTGGCTCCATATGTATTCAATGCCTCAACAAAGCCTTTCTCCGTCACTATCTTTGTGAAATCCTGTATCTGGGCTATATACGCTGCCTGCTGCCACGCATTTGAAGGATCGCCATAGCCCAGGAAGGTTAAGGCATTATCCGTATAGGTCTTAAATAGGCTCTGGAATATATCCTTACTATCGCCTGTGGCAGCCTGTATGCCCGCATTTATAGCCCCGGATATAGCCGAGAAGCCTATGTTGGCCAAAAGCGGATTCAGCCCCAACTCCTGCGTAGCGTAATTTATTCCGATTGAAGTAATCCCCTGCAACAACCCCTGCTGCACTCCACTCCATGCATCCTTCCAGTCGAATATTCCATCTGATCCATAACCTATATTAATACTTGACCGTATCCCCACCCCCGCCAAGTAGGATATTCGCGAATCGATACCGAGGAGTTCACCCACATCTGTTACACCAATATACGCACATTCGCTGTATATGTATGGTGAGATACTTTTTATAAGGTCCTGATATGATATTTCCCCTGTTCCGGTATATACGGAACCTCCTATAATAGAGCCAGCCATCATACCGGCGAGACTGGTGATGTTAGGATCGAGCTTTAAAGCAGTACCAAGTTGGTCGACGCCGGAAATAACACCGGACTGTAAAATACCACCGACAATCCCTATATTGGGATTGCCCAAACCAGCAATGGCTCCGGAAATCAATGCGCTGCCTATGCTTGCTAACGTCGGGTCAAGGCCCATACTCTTAAATAAATAGTTCGCACCGAGACTAACACCTTGCTCAATGATCCTTGTTCCTATGCTCAGAACTACATCTTTTACCGTTTCAGTAAATCCTGTGGTGCTCCATATTCTTGTCGCTATATCGGTAGCCGCTCCGGAAAGGCTTTGAAATATTTCCATCGGCGCACCAAAAACTTTGCCAAGGATCGGAATTGCCTGTCCTATAGAACTAAACGCACTGCTAAATGCGCTTCCTATCGATTGAAAAGCACCCCTCACCGCATCGAATATGTTCGGGAGCACTGTAGAACATATCGCGGAACCTACAGCATTTACAACCGACCAGACTACATCCATTAAAGTGCCTGTATGCACAACAAAAGATATGGTTTGCACTACAACATTGATACCTATTAATATGGCTCCTACAGAAGCAAGGGGTGTAAATAGAAGAATTGCGCCTATAGGCGCTATTATCCTCTGGAAGAAGTTGACAATGCCTCTCCAGAAGTCACTCCACCAGCCGCTTCCCCTTATATTCTTCTCCTGAGTTACATTTATCTCTTTGGAGGGATTGCTGGGCAGATCCTTATTATAGGAGAGCTCCTTCGACAGAGAATAGCCTCTCCATTTCTCCATGAATTCGGCCCTTGAAAGGGTCATCGCCTGGCCATTATGTCCGACGGTGAGGTCTATATAGGTAATGGTGCCGTCCGCGTCATTGATACTTGTCACTAGCACATAATGCTTACCGTCGATATGAACTATAACGCTATTTCTCGAAACCTGGTCCTTCAGGTCGTCATAGGATATCTTCTGGGAAGACAAGGTAAGGCCATTGGCTTCGGCGGCCTTCCGCATGGCATACATCGATATAAGAAGATCGCCTTCGGTGTCTTTAGTTATTACGCCCGTCAATATATCGACCTTAAGCGCATCTTTACCTATATCTTCGAAGGACTTTTCTATGCCGTTATCTTTCAGCATCGCAATAATAGTTTCAAAAGCGCTGTCCCCAAAGTGCAGGGATTGGCCGGAGAGCCAGGAAATAATGCCGGAGATTGCTTCGGTGCCTTCGGCACCTCGCAATGACGTAGCTACATCATCCAAGGTAAGGCCTAATGACGAGAGTATGGACTCTTTATCGGCATCGGATGCGGATAGATACTGGGCGAAGAAATCTGTAAGGCTCGTTATTATATTCTGCTTTCTAGCCTCCCGATCCGCATACTCCGGGAGATCCTTCAAATACTGGGTTATTTCAGAGGCAGTAAGCGGCCTTAATTCAGTCTTCGCGATATTCGCCCAATATAAGAGGTCTTCATCACCAGGATCCCGGCCCAGTATCTTTCTGTAATATTGATAAATCAACGGTGAAGATTCCTTTTGGACTATATCTCCCAGGATCTTGTTGTAGTCGTTATCGATAAGGTCCCACATCGCGGTCGAGGCGTCGAATTCTATTCGTGCCTTGGCAGAGGCGATTTGATTGTCTAAATCCGTGTAGGCGTCCTGAGTCTGCTGATGAAGACGTGTTTCATAATCGTCTATTTCCCTGAATGCTCTGTCAAACTCGGAGAGGTCATATACACCAGAATCATATTTAGCCTTTTCCTGGATTAAACGCGACCTTTCACTATCTATCTGTTTTTGAATATCCGCTGATTTGGCGAGTATATCGGCCCGGGCGGCGGCATCCGCCTTTACGAGCTTGGCAAGCGCCGCATCCTTCTGGGTAACTATCTCAGTCAGGGCTTTCTCGTAATTCTCTTCGAGCTTCTGCCGAGCGTCGACAAATTCAACCTTTATAATATTTTTGTCTTCATCATAAGTATAGGTAACTTGCGTAACTCCATTCTTATCGACAACTTTGGTGGCAAAACCTTCATCAAAATAAGTGATCGATTGACCTGCGGTTATTACCTCCACGGGAGTGTCGTTCCCTTGGTCATAGACGGTTATCACTTTCTGCGAGTCTGAGAGTTTAGAGGAAGGAAGATCCTGGGTGAGAGAATCCGTGTATGATGAGTCGAACTTAAGGAGCGCGAGGTCAACGGTGCCTTCAGAATTCGCCGGATCATAATCAGTTCTTACGCCGGCGGCGTCTTCGGTCCAGATCAAGACTCCTGATTTATTGTATGCAGAGGTGGTGTTATTTTCTTTCACTTTCACATAAGGATCCAGAGGGTTGTCAGAAACCTTAATATAGCTGATCGATATGCCATGAGTGCTATAGAGAAGTACCTTAGGCGTTACTGAAGGGTCGGCAGTTGACAGATTTATCTTATACTGGAAATATTTTTTACCAGGAGATAATATGTCGGATCCTTTAGAATCTGTCAGGCTTTCGGACCATTCGCTCCAAGTGGAATCGGGAATAGCCGTATCCCCCGTTCTCGTCTGGAACGCGATATTTGTGCCTTCGGGAAGTTCCTGGTTCCACGATATAGATCCAAGGTCAAGCGCATTAAGCTCTATCACGCCGGATTCGAAGGAACCTGATGATGGATAATCGTACGCTTTAATGTTAACGGTGGGCCTGGACGGTGTGGTATTGACTATGCCGGGGTTGCCGCTCGTATACTCTATCGTGGATTGGCCGATAATGGCCTGCATTTCATACAGGTTATATACAGAACATACGCAATCGCCGTTAAGTGACTGCCCTGTCATCATCATGCCCGTCACATTGGACCAACCGGTTGTATTGTTCACCTCTCCGGAATCACCGGCTCCTGCATAACTTGCTATGCAAGTCCACGATCCGTTAACGCATAGATAAACATTGGCATATGCGGGAAGGCCATAGCTGCCAAGCGAAGCCCTGTATCTGGCCTTTGAGATGTTACAACTTGGAAATGTCACAGCAGCGCTGCCGCCGGCCCCGTGAGAGCCGCTTATGCAAGTGCCGAAATTATCATCTGTGGTAGCGCCAGATCCGCCCGCTCCCGTCAGGCAGACATTGCCGGTGATAATGCCGGCGCTGCTTATTGCGTCGCATTTAATATTCACGCTGCCGGTAACGGACCCGGAAGAGCTGACATTGAAAACAGGGGTGCATATATCTAAGGAACCGCCGCAGAATACAGCGCCATTTACGGTGACTGTGTCCAGCACTTTTATTATGGTGTTGGGGCCGACTATTAAAGTCGTCCCTGGATCGATAATAAGCGATTCGAAGTTATATGTGCCTGCCTCGAGAGTCTCATTCGCGGTTACGTGCTTCACGCCGTCAGAACCTGTGCCGAACCGGAGTGAATCCTTCGAGAGCTGGAGATAGGTGGTGGAGCCATGTCCTAAAATGGATGCGCTGGTAAAAGATCCATCCTGGAATATCGATCTTGTCGTGTAATTTTCAGTGGTCTGTATGCCATATTCGTATTCCTTTTTAGAGCCTGCAGCCTCGGTGCTCTCGATCAGTCCGTATGAATAGTACTTTACGCTCTCGCCTGAGGCGGTTACTACGGTATCGATCTTCCCGTCTTTCACTATGTATGTACTGCCGTCTTTAGAATAGGTAAAATCCTTCGCGTTATTATCGGCATCGAAAGAAACGCTCTTAATTATGGTCCCGTCAGATCTGGTGGTCTTCGAGATCTGTCCCTGGCAATATTCCGTGGTCGTCCCGTCTATATTCGTGATCGCGGTGAGCTCCGATATGATAACTGAATCCTTCAAATACAGCTCTTTCTGAGTGCCGTTTAATAAATAATCGGGGATCTCGTCCGTGATAGCGCCCATGTAGTCGGGGTTAAAGATGAGGCTTGCCAGGCTGTTCTTATCACAATCGGATGTGACGCCGCCTTTAGACATCGTAGCGCAATATATGCCGGGCAGCTCGCTCGACCCGGATGGAGCACGGCTGTAACCAAATGTTATCGGGCTATTCTCTCCGAGCTTCAAAAGCGGCGTCACAGCCGGATTAGTAGTGGATAGATTAATTCTGTATTGGATATATTTGCCTGTCGGAGAGGTTATTTGAGAAGAGGCCGGACTGGTTAGTTTAGTCGACCACTCACTCCACGTAGAATCAGGCGTAGCCGTATCCCCTGTCCTCGTCTGAAATGTGATATTTGTGCCTTCAGGCAGTTCCTGGCTCCATGATATAGAGCCAAGGTCAAGCGCATTGAGCTCTATAACGCCGGATTCGAAGGAACTGGAAGATGGGTGATCGGATTGTTTGATACTGGCGATGGGCCTGGACTGTGTAGTATTAACTGTGCCGGGGCTGCCGCTAATATACTCTATCGTAGGGGTCCCAATAAAAGCCTGCATCTCGTATCCATAAGCTCTAGCCACACCTATAGTTGAATCCGTCTCGATATAATACTCAATGCCGGTAACATTATTCCAGGATCCGTTTATCGTAGCGACGCCTGTATTAAAACTGCCGGGGCACCTTCCCCAATAGTATGTCGGTGAGACTTGGGTCTTAACTCCGTCTATATAAAGATAGAGAATACCGTATCCCTGGCTATCTCCGCTTCCGCCGCCACCTGCTTGCCACTTTACAGAGCTAATGGTGCATGAAGGGAATGTTATGCGCGGCGAGAGCGCCCCAGAGCCCGGATTATAATCAAGGTAATGGGCCCAGCCGCTAAAACTATCGTCTCTATCCAATTCATTCGCGCCGTTACTAAGCGTTCCTGTTATCGAGGCGTTACCGGTTATAATACCGGCGTTATTTATTGTATTACACTTGATATTTACTGCGCCTGTGACGGATCCGGAAGCGCCTACATTGAAACTGGGGGCGTATATATCTAAAGAACCGCCGCAGAATATGGCGCCATTCACGGTAATTGTACCCAGCACCTTTATGATAGCGCCGGAAGCAATCGTTAAAGTCTTCCCCGCATCAATCATAAGCGATTCAAAGTTGTATGTGCCGGCTTCCAATGTCTCATTGGCGGTTACGTGCTTCACACCGTCGGTCCCGGTTCCGAACCGGAGCGAATCCTGAGATAGCGTGAGATAAGTGGTGGAATTTGAATTAAAAAGACTGACCTGGTTAAAATCACCATCCAAAAGCGCGGATGAACTGTTAAACACCTTACTGTCTTTCACGAAATATTGATATTCTGTCAGATCCCCGGCTTCTGTCTCAAACGATTTCACAAAACCGTTATCGTAATATACGGTCTTTACGCCATCCTTCGATAGCATCTCCCCTATCTTCCCCTCTTCCACCTTGTATGTAGCGCCGTCCTTAATATAGGTGAAGTTTCGCGGAGTATTATCGCTATAAAAGGTAATGTCTTTTATCACCGTGCCGTCGGATTTTGTGATCTCGATGATATTGCCGCTTAAGTCATACTTCGCCTTATTTCCCGATGGGAAATATACTTCTACATAACCTTCGTTCTTGCCGACATAGGTATAGGAATATTTCCGACCCTTGGAATCGATTATATAGGATAGTTTTTTATCTTTGGTGTAGGCCTGGACATTGCCATCCTCATCGCGAACGAGAGTAAGGCCGTCTTCATATGTATAAGTGTATGTGTAGAGAATTTCATTATTCCGGCATATCTCCGATTTAGTAAGATCTCCTGAGGTGCCATCATAATAATATCGTGTAATTAGCTTAGAGCCCGCTAATTCCTCGAGACTGATAAGCTTGCCTTCGAGATATGTCCTCTTCTCGCTTTTAGCGTTATCTAAGATCACTATATTATCGCCACTATAAGACCAGTCGTATACGGTGCCGTCTTCGAGCGTAACTTTGCGGATCTTCCCATCGCTGTAATCTGTTATATCGCCGGACGCGCTGATGGCTTGAAGGAGTTTCGCGTCATCGTAAAGGGCGAGGCTTCCGTCCGGATAAGATACGAGCGCGCTATCAAGCTCTCCGGAGTCGCGGAACGTCATATTCTTTAGCGTCGTGCCGTCGGCTTTCTGGATCTCTTTGACCTTGCCGTTTTCATATACGATCTTAGTCGCGTCATCGAGGCTTAAGCTCTTTATATTGCCGTATTTGTCGTAAATGCGTTTTATGCCGTCGCGGTCGACCGTTATCTCATCCACGTTACCAAGACCGCTTAAACGATAGCCATAAGAAGTCGTGCTGGAAGAGCTTAAAATATTATCTACCAGCCCGTCTCTATATGATATCTTCTCGCCACTGGGCTTCAGGATCTCTTTCAGGACTCTATTCTGATCATATTTTATCGTATCGAAATACGGGTTATTGTCCGGATCGCCAGCCGGCAGGCTTATTGAAAAATCCATATTCGGATTAACGGCATTTATGATATCAGTTCTTCCGTTTGGAAATACCATGGGGGCATCAGAGAGGAGCGCATACTCTGGTATCGCGCTATATGGGTCGTCGATAACGATATTCTTATTCCTTAAACGCGCTTCAGCGTCTTGATCGAGCATAATGCCGGCGGTGGTATTGTACTCGTACGTCTCCAGATGGTCGCACGCCTCTACATTCATATCACCGCCGGAGATACTGGCGTAAACTTGAGGATCCCACGACACGTTTTCTATCGTATATACGGGATCCGCCGGCGCAGTGAGCGCCTCATATATGTAAAACTTGAGCGTATTATTTTCGATCTTGGTCTTAAGGGTGTAGGCGGTATTATCTTTAATTTTGATATTTAACGGGATAGTGGTATTGGTGTACTTATAGGTCTTATAGTCATAGTGATATGCCCACAGAGTAAGAGTATTATTATAGTAATTTAAATATAGCGAATCGCTGGATGAGGATGAGTAACCGTAAACACCGTAGTAAAGCGATTTATAAGCGGCATTCGAATCAAATGTGAATGTGGCCGTATGTATCGGACTATTCTTTAACGGATTATTATAATCCGTCGATACACTCTTCGAGTTAGTATAAGTTCCGCTTGAAGTCGGGTCAAAAATAATATTAGCGTTACTGCCGCTTAATGAGAAACGCGGGTTCCAGTTCGAATTAGCTATCGTATAGACGGGATCGGACGGTCGGCCTTCGGACGCTTCATACAGGTATATATTAATGCCATTCTGGCTCCATGCAAATTCTATGCTATAAACGACATTCCTATTTACAGTTATATTCAGTTCTTTATTATCACTTACGGTCTTCCTGGTCTTGTAATCATAATAGTAATAATATAGGGTTGGTTTTTGGCCGTAGATATTTAATGAAAGGCTCACAGACTTATCGTTGTAGTTATAATAGTAAGCGCTCATGTAGATCGAGGAGTATGTTTTTAAACTGTCCAATTTAAACGAGGCCTTTATGGCGGGGTTTATGGAAGCCGGTATGTAATTATTAGAATAAATGCTCTGATAAAGGTTAGATTTGTCATATGATACTCTTTTATATACCTGGAGATTGCCGTTTTCATTTACGGCATAATCGTAGTATACGACTTTTCCATCGGGAATGGCCGCGGATTTGAGCTTGCCCTGGAAGGCCCCGGAATCGTAATATGTGTAGCCGGTGCCGTCCGGAAAGCGGGGAGTTATAGATATGACGTTACCTGAAGCGTCGTATTCATATGCCGCGATCTCACCATTCGCTTTTGTCTCGGTCAAGAGTTTATTATACGCATCATATATCTTTTTTGTGCCGTCTTCCAGGGCGAGCTTCTTCCCTATCACCTCTCTCGCGTCATCGTATATATAGGTAAGGAGGGCCTTGTCCGCGTAGCTATTGCGCTCAAGTAAGGTCCCATCTGCATCGCCATATTTATACACTTCCAGGTTATCGTACGCCTCGACATTCATCCGGCCGCCGCTTATCGTCGAATAGACTTGCGGGTTCCAGACGGCGTTCTCGATAGTATAGATGGGATCGCCCGGCGCGGTACCTTTCTCGTAGATATAAAGTTTTAGAACATTGTCTTCCATCTTTGTCTGCATGACATAGGTCGCGCCCTTATTAAAGGCGACATTTACGGGAATAGTCTTATTTGTGTACTGGTAGGTCTTGTAGTCGTAGTGATAGACGCTTAAGCTCGGAGTATTATTGTAATAATTAAAGTATATAGAATCGTAAGAAGCGCTGTTGTTGCCATAAACACTATAATATAAGGACCTGGAGGCGGCATTCTGGTCGAAGGTGAATTCAGCGGCGTACATAGGGCCGCCCTTTAGCGGATTATTATAATCCGTGGAGACGCTTTCGCTTCCTGTGTATGTGCCGCTCGAGGAAGGGTCTAGTGTTAAATGGGCGTTGCTGCCGCTTAAGGAGAAAACCGGGTTCCATTTATTATCGGCTATCGTGTATAGAGCAGTCCCGGGCCTCGTTCCGGAGGATTTATACAGATATATATTAACACCCGTAGAGGTCCATATATATTCTACGGTGTAATCCGTGTCTTTATTTATGGTTATATCCAGCTGCTTATAGTCGTAAACATATTGTTTGGTTTTGTAATTATAGGAATAGTAATAGAGATAGGGTTTTTCATTGTAGAAGCTTAAAGAGAGGCTTACCGATTTATCATTGTAGTTATAATAGGACGCGCTCGCATAGGCGGAAGAATATGTCTTGTCGCTGTCTAAATTAAAACTCGCTTTAAGCGTGGGATTTGTAGTGTAATTTACGTTGTCGGTAGCATAATAGCTTTTGTAGGATGAGCTCTTGTCATATGACGTTCTTTTGTAAACGACGAGATCACCTTCAGGCGTTATCTTATAGTCGTAAATGATGCTTTTGCCGTCAGGGGACACCTCCTTCTGAAGCTTCCCGGCAAATTTGCCGCTTTGATAATATTCATAAGCAGTGCCGTCAGTAAGGATTGTTTTTATCAGGCTCTTATTATCGTTATATTCCTTAATGGTGCCGTCACTTAATGTGAAGGTCGATCCCGCATAAACGGCAAGGGGTGAATAGTGATGCTTTATGGCCCCCTCACTGTCGCTGAAACTTTCCAGGACCCAGGCGGAGTTATATTTCCATGTCCTATCGCCGTTTGTTATGGTGACGCCGAGCGTCTCTTCGTCCTTCGTGTAAGTGTATGTTTCTACGGCGGAGGAGCCGTCGTCTATCTCGATGGTAGCGTTTACGATATCCCCTGCCTCATTAATCCGGTCGTAACGATACGTGGTCCTGACGCCATTTACATCATTTACTTCTTTGACCCTTTTATTCTCGACCAGAATGGACCGGAGCGTCGGGTTATCTTTATATATTATATTTCCGGAGACCAGGTTACCGGAAGAATCAAGCTCGAAGTTTCTTAATATGGTGCCATCTGAGAGCTCTATCTCCGTGATATTATTATCTTCAAGCCGGAATGTATTCCCTTCGCCGTCTCTTATCTCCTTCAATTTAACGGTGTACACCGTCTCTCCGTCAATGGCATCTTCGCTCTTCTCATAAATGTATATCTTCCCATCTTCGGTAATGACTTTCGAAAGAATGCCGTTATCGGTATCGTCGTTTTTATCGCTATCGTATTCAATTACTTTCCCGGTATTAAATTCGACTCTTATAAGCGCGCCGTTTTTGTCATAAAAAGATGATTTTTCAGAATCTTTAAGCTTTGTTTCAATGATATTATTGTCATTATCTACAGAGTAAAAATAGTCGACAACATTTCCTTCCGGATTGTCAGGGTCCGGATAGGTCGCCCTCGTGATCAGTTCACCACTGTATTCGAAGACCGTGCCATCGGGTTTTGTTAGCCTGGCCACTTTACCGTTTGCGACGATCTCATTGGTATCATCCTTATATGTTATATTCGCGGCGATAAGCTCGTTATTCTCGCCTATTACGAGATCACGTAATACCGTACCGTCTTTCTTCTCAATGGAACTTATCGCGCCATCCGCATAATGCACGATATCGCCATCTCCTGTAGTCACGGAAAGTATCGCGCCGTCGCCTTCAGGCGCATTCGCAGCTTCCTCTATTATAGTGGAAGATGAGGTTGCCCCGGCCTGGCCGGAAGAGGCCGATTTCGGGCCCTGTAATTCTATAGAGTTATCGGAGGATTCTTTTGTATTGCCGGAGATATTGTTTGCGGTTTGGGCCTGCGAATTGATGGTATCTTCCACATCCTGCTTCTGGGTTATCATGCTCTGGCTGGCCGTCTGCTGATTTTGAAGATAGTCGGGCGCAAAGGTTTGGGATTGTTCTTGATTCAAGTTTTCGAGGGTGGTGGCTGCCAGATCACCGGCCCATAAGATCTGCTGCCATAGAAAAGAAAAGGCTATGGCGAGCGCCATAGCCTTAAAAGGTGCTTTAGTCTTCAGTGTGGTTATCATGTCCTGTCTCACTTTTCATTGCAAGACAAGCATACCACATTATTTACTTTTTGTCAAGAATAATTTGATTATTTATCAAATCGGCCATTTAGGCATTAAAAAGCCCGTCTATCGTAAATCGTCTTAATTTATCCGATAGACGGGCGAACTTCTTTGACGCTCATAAGCGTCTTAACTAAAGTATAGCACGGTTTATAGGAAAAACAAGGGGTGCGGCTAAACAATTATGCGGCTTGCGCGAATTTCCGGGCCGCCTCATGGAGAAGCTCCAGCCTCTCGCGCTCCACTATGCCGCTGACTTTGCCTATAGCATCTATTATCTTCTTAACTATGTCCGTTATATCGAATGTAGTGACGTTATACAAATCCGTATCAGGATCGCCATTAACTTTAAAGTAATAATACCTTGCCGTTTTGGCCTTTATTCTTGCCTCAATGATTGTGTCAGCATAAATTATTCTTTCATCATCAGGTTTATTTTGATTTAACTCGTCGATCAACGCCCTCTCCTTGTCATTGGTAGCTATTACCGCCACTTTCATACCGGATTTAACTAATTTCGGTAAGAGCACCCCCAAGCCATTAGCGAAGGTGACGTTTTCTGAAAATATAAATGCTGTTTTATCTTGTTCGAGGATTCTATTATTATTGCGAGGAAGGCTGGATAGATATTTAATGAATTCGGCGGCATTGAATTTATTCCCATCATTTAGCCATTCCTGCGGAAGCGCCCCTATAACTTCTTTTGTGGCACTGGCCGGCTTCGGGAAATAACCGAGGTGCTCCATTTTTAAAAGTTCTTCCACCGGCGGCGCCCGCCACGACCAGTTATGCGGCCCTACTTCGCCAGGTACATTTACTTGCGCATCTCTTTCTCCCACTATTGTCTGCAAAGTGAGGCAATAAAAACTCTCCCTTTCCATTGCCGCGATAACTTGCTCTTCCATATGGTTTGCGTCTTCGGAAACCGGTTGAATGCCGTGCACATCTAAAAAGTCTCTCACCTGACCGCGGTCCCCATCATGCAATCCGTCATAACGCTCGGCAAATGTGGCCGGCGTGTCATGTGTCGCGTCCACGACCATGGTATGGGGCCTATTAGCCATATGTTTTTGCCGCCAGCCAACGGGATTATATAAAAATAGATTCGGCAGTTCCAGCGAGAGGTTATCTATCATCTCCCTTATAATATGGTCTCTATAGCCTATATCTTCGCCGATAAGCAGTATATTTTCTTCTTCGGCTGCTTTTGCCAGGTGGCGGAGGATCTTCTCGCCCATCGCAGCCCCTGCTTCCAGAGATTCAGGATAAAATTTTCCTGTCTTAGGATGCTGGCCGACATCTATAAGCCACTCCGAGCACAAACCGAGCAGATGATCTATTCTTATTCCATCATAGAATCGCGCCATATATCTTATGCGCTTCTCCCAGAATCCGATCACTTTATAGTAGTTTTCGTCCCATCTGTAAGGATGCGTTCCCCAATTTTGTCCGTCGGGAGCTATGGGCTCGGCAGGCGCGCCTGCGTTCTTGGCCATATCGAAGATATCCTGATTCACCCAGACATCCGCGCTATTAGGCGCAGGATATATAGGCGCATCGCCTATAATAAATTTGTTTTTCTCGCGGGAATACGCGCGTACCTTCTGCCAGCGTGAGTAATATAGCCACTGGAGATATTGATAAAATAGGATCTCTTTCTTATTTTTTTGACTATACGCCTTAAGCGCTTCAGCATCCCTTTCCTTATATTGACGATCCCACTCCCACCATGCCCGGCCGTTGTGATAATTTAATAAGGAGTGGAAGAGAGAGTAATCTTCTATCCAGTCTTTATTCTCTTTCACGTAAGCATTGAATCCCGAATTATCGCCTAGGGCGATGCCGGGATACAACTTCTCAAATTCCTGGCGCAGACAATATTCTTTATACGGCACGATAATCGCGTAGTCTATTTTCTGGGCGGATAGAGCGGAGTTTAACTTTTTTGCCATATCCGCATCGGCGGACATCTTCACAAACTCTTTCTGATAATTACTCATTTCTTTAGCTGAAATAAGTTCGTCGAGAGGGAGATAACAGATAGCGTTATTGGCAAATAAGCTTATGCTGACATATGGGCAGGAATCGGTCGGATTTATCTGTGTGGTCGGCAGCTGCACAAGAAAATCGGCGTCCTGCTTCGACATGAAATCGATGAAAGATTCAAGCCACTTCAGATCGCCAATCCCCTGGTCGCCTTGCCGCTTCCCAGAAAAGAGAGGGCAGAGTATCCCGCCCATCTGCCTCTTTAACCACCAGTCCGGCGCCGCTTTGGTTCCGACTACCTTGGATAGCTGCACCGGCCCTTCAGGCACTCGAATGCCGGTGAGGCTGTCGAATCCGCCTATCTTTAGCCCTTCCCGGCCGACCTTGAACTGCATATATCCTCTGATCGTTCCGGTTTTTATAAACCCTCTTATTATCTTCTTGGCCTCTTCGGCTTTTTCAGCCGTAAACTGCCATATGCCCTCCCGCTCCAGGAAACTCTTCAGGTGAGCGCTTCCACGGGCAGATATCGCGACAAGATTGGCTCCGGGCCCGCCGGCGCCCAGAGGCATGATAGCTATCCCCTCTTTCCTGGCTTTCTGCACGAGAACGCCTGTGCCTTCGTAAGTATAAAAACTTGTATTCTTCGCTATTGTCTCATAGTCTTGCGCGCCTTCTGCCCTGCGCTCGTCCATCTTATTTATTACATTCCTTACCACATCGTAGAACTCATAATATTCGTTCGATCTATCAAAAACCTTCGGCGCAAAATATTTTTTCACATATTCTGGCGCATCTCTACCGAGATGATGATCTATCACCAGGCCCATCCATCGGCGGCACAGTTCATCCCTGATATCAACATATCTATTCACGGCAGTTACCGCATCTTCGAATTTCCCTTCCTGCAGAGCCTTTGTGTACTGCCCGGCGAGCGCTATCTTCTGCTGATGCAGTCTTAAACCTTCCGCATCGTTATACCTCAATAAGTCGGTCCACATATAATTGATCAGGGATGCCGTCCGCTTGACCTTAGGTTCGCCGTTCTCGAATTCTTTTCCGGCCTGCACGAGGAACATGTGATCCTCGATCGCGCTAAGCTGACCCTCGGATAGAAATGGCACTGAAAGCGCAGCATAAGGATTAACCAACTCACCCGCATTGTCGGTCAGGCCCGAAAGCCATAAATGCCTGTAAGCGCCTCCGAGCATACAGCAAAGATGTCCCTGACCGCCCGTCAATCCTTTAAATTCATTATTTTCAAGCTTCACTGCGAGGCTGAATATATCTGCCTGCGATAGATTAGCGCCGCTTAACATACTCGCGGCGGCTATCAGAGCGACATTAAATACATTGGACGACTCCATACCGCCGGCTAAAGCCATCGCGTCAGTATCCGCGCAGATTATGCGTATACCGCCGAGGCCGAATACGTTCCGGAATATAAACGCAGGTCCGTCCTTTTGGCCGTTCGGCGTCGTCTCCCATGGTGTATCCTCAGTGGCAGTATTAAGTTTGACGCCGCCTTTAACCCTGTAGGGCTTCTCCTGGGTAATGCCATAGTCCGGAGCTACGTATTCGATCACATCACTATCATCTTTGTCCGGCAGAAGCTCAAACTGTACCGTAACACTGAATTCGCTGGCAAGGGTTGGAGTGGAGGGGATCTGTTCTATTAATACACTACCCTGGGGCGTAAGTTTTATCTGGAATTCCGGCAAATCAAGAGATGAGCCGGGGCCGTCAACGCCTCTGAGATGGCCCTTAATAAAGAGCTTCGTGCCTCGCGGCATATTTTTTAAAAGCGCCCGCACTTCTTCTGCAGAACGCGTTGTATTAATAAGGGTGGTGTCCAAAGACTTACCCTGGACGAAGTTGAGCTTTGGGTTAAATATAACTGCGCCGGGCTGATCGATTTTAATGATCGGCAATTTGAGCGCAAATTCTGGCTGAAATGGCTCACTTGCCGGTTTCTGCTGGACAGCAAGCCGCTCTTCCATCATGCCCTGCATCGCTTTGTAGACTTCTGGATTTCCGACGATAGGAGCGAGGATATCTGTGTTGGCTAGGACAACTATGTTCGTGCAGAATAGGCACACCATGCCTATTGCTATAACTTTTAGTGATATGCTATGCGTGGTTCTATAGGCAAACATGTGTGATAAATTTTACCACACATGTTTGTTAAATTAATAGAAAGAAAGCTGTCTTTTTCCTACCTAACATTTTTGAACTACAGTAACTTGATCAGGTCTTTAGCCACCTTCCTGCCGGAGAGGAGCATGCCTCCGAATATCGGGCCCATTCTCGGTCCGCCGAATACCGCGTTGGCGGCCATGCCGCAGACGTAGAAGCCCGGTGCGGCTTCCTTGGAATTCTTCAATGTCATATTTTCGGCGACATCCGCCCACATAGAGCCCTCGCCCATGATCTTGCCTGTCTTGGTCTTAAGGCTTATGCCGGACTTTCTCTCGATGATGCGCGCGACTTCGGTGGCGTGGCCCGTAGCATCTACGACATATTTCGCCCTCATCGTGATGGGGTCCACGTGAAGCTTTGCCATCTCGACTGCCGTCCAGTTCAGGACGAGCCCGCATACCCTCTTCTGTCTGATCATGATGTCTTCGGCACTTATAAGATTGAAGATCTGGGCGCCGGCCTTTACCGTCTTCGAACAGATGGTGGACACCGCTTCGATCGAATCCGACAGATAGTAATCGCTGTCATACTTCCGAGTCCTGACGCCGAGCTCATCCAGGATCTCTTTAGCCTCTTCCTGGACAACTATCTCATTGAACATTATGCCGCCGCCCCACATGCCGCCGCCCACCGACAGCTTTCTCTCGAACATGACGACGTGCTTCTTCGCCTTCGCCAGATAGTATGCGCAGACCATGCCTGCCGGCCCGGCGCCCACGATGGCCACATCGACGTCCAGAGCCTTTATAAGCTTGTCATTATAGGTCTCTATTATCGCCTTAGAAATCTTGATCTCATCCAGTTTCATGCCTGCCTCCTAGTTTATTCAGCCATATTGTCGGCTAAGTGCCGATATCTCTGATATCGGCCTAGTTTATTCAGCCGCATTACAGGCTAAGTGCCGATGTCTCTGACATCGGCCTTTTGGTTTGATGCAATAAAAAACCCCCATGCCGTGAGCACAAGGGTATATAAAATTACTTCTACTCCCTACGCTGGCATTATCCAGGTCAGGTTCATCGGGTAATCCGCTCTAGCGGAACTCTCAGGCCGTAACGCGACCTCCCCTATATGTCATAGATCAGATATTAACCATCTACAGTAATCAGTATAAATCGCGGATGGGCCGATGTCAAGCCTTACTAATTTGGTGCTTCTCGGTGAAAGTGATTATTTTGTTCATCATGTCAACACATTCCGACGGATATAAGCCGACGGCGGTTTCCCCGGAGAGCATCACGTAGTCCGAGCCGTCCAATATGGCGTTAGCGACGTCGGAGACCTCAGCTCTCGTAGGACGACGGTTTTCGGTCATGCTCTCAAGCATCTGCGTAGCGGTGATCACAAATTTCTTCATCCTGTTGCACCTTTTTATTATCTCTTTCTGCATTATGGGCACTTCGTATATCGGAATGGAGACACCCATATCGCCTCTTGCGACCATGATCCCTTCGCAGACATCGATTATCTTATCGATATTCCTGATGCCTTCCCAATTCTCTATCTTCGCGATAATTCGGAACTTATTGGAGTTACTTTTAAGATATTGCCTTAAGGCGAGAATGTCGTCCGCGCTTCTCACAAAAGACTGGGCGATAAAATCGATCTTATTCTCCACACAAAAATCGAGATGCGCTTTATCCTTCGAAGTGAGTCCCTTAAAATCGATCCGGACATCCGGCATATTAACACCCTTATGCTCCTTAAGCACCCCCGGGATTATTACCTTCGTCTTCAGCCTATTCTTTTCGCAAATCTCGGCCATAAGAGCAATATTACCGTCATCGATATAGATATGCTGGCCCTTTCCTATCCTATTTAAAGAGCCCACATAATCGAATGGTATTAGATCGCCTTCTCCTAATATATTCTCCTGGGTCAACCAGATGGTCTGGGCTTTCTTTATCTGAATGGGCTTGCCGCCTTTAAGCCTGCCGAGACGTATGCGATAGCCCTCCAGATCTCCCAATATCCTTATATGCCGGCGATATTTCCTATTAAGTTCCCTTACCAGGCGTATCCGCGACAGATGTTCCGGTAGGCTGCCGTGAGAAAAATTCAGCCTCACCACATCCATCCCGGCACGCATCATCTTCAGTAGAACGCCCGCCTTACTTGAGGCGGGACCTAAGGTGCATATTATCTTAGTCTTTGTCATTTATGGAAGCCTTAGAATTTATTGAATATCGAAAACTTGCCGGCGCCCGTTATTACGAGAGAGAGCGTCACCATGAGTATCAGGAACGGGTATTCGAAACCTCCCTGCGCGGCGAATAGCCCCTTCGGGCCGTGGACCTTCACTATGGCCACGATCATTGATATGCTTATTAAAGCCGCTCCTACTCTCGGCAATACCCCGAGCAGCGTGAATATACCTCCCGATAACTCCGAGAGCGCGAGAATCCACGCCCAGACGATCGGCGGATTGAAACCCAGGCTTTGCACCATTCCGACGAGGCCCTGGACTCCCTGACCCCCGAAGGCTCCAAATGTCTTCTGCATGCCATGCCCGATGAATATAACGCCTATACCGATCCTCAATAAGAGAATAGCTATATCAGATAAAGCGCTCATTGTACCCTCCCTCTCTTTTTGACGGCCGACCCGGCCATTTTCGCTGTCAGGTCCTTCACTATTCCGAACATATTCTTCCATTCCGACCTGTAGATACACATACAATAGTGAAGCAGATAACCTAAAAGGCCGTGAACCCTCCTACCCAACACTATACCCGTGGCCTTTCCGTGAGCCATCGGTATAAGGTATCCGAGATCTACTGCCCTGTATTCGATGAGCCGTTTATTCGAGATAGATCTTACGATATTTTCAGCGGCGACTTTACCCTGGCCCATGGAGAACATGACCGCCATCCTGATCGCCAGGGCAGTATCGTTATCCTGAAAATTCGCGGTATCTCCCGCTACAAATATATTGTCATACTTTGGTTCCTTTATCTTCAGAGTAGGTGTGACTTTTATCCTGGTCCTTTCCTTCTCCGCCTTAAGGCCGTCGAGATAAGGCGATAGTTTTACGCCCGCCGTCCACAAACAGATATCCGCCTTTATCGAGCGGCCGGATTCAAGGTTTACGGTACGGCCGTCATAGCTCTTTAGGGAATCTCCGCAGATCATGATGACTCCCAAGCCTTCCAACTCTTTGTGCGCCTCTTTGCGCATCCATTCAGGGACAGCCATGAGTATATCCGGCGCTTTCTCGACCATCGTCACATGACAGCGCACCGTTCCTTCTCTGCGAAAAAGCCATCTTATATTAGTGGCGCTTTCAATACCCGTATAACCGCCGCCGATCACAACGACATCGACTTCCCCCTTCTTCGAGGCGATAGCTGAGAGCTCTTCCTTTATATTTAACGCGTCGGCTATCGTATCGACCTTACGGCAGGAGGCCTGAACAAGCTGATTATTGAAAAAATTCGTGCATGAGCCCGTGGATATAATAAGATATTCGTAATTTATATTCTGGACACCTATGCTGACCATCTTTCTTTCAGGGTCGAGCGCATCGATCCTCCCCTTTATGAAGGAGCATCCATACTGCGATGCCAATTCACTATTAGAGCTCCGCAGCCTTGCGGGATCCAGCCAGCCGCCGATCAGGTCGGGCAGCATCGGGATAAATTCAAAATCATCCTTTTCATCGATAAGGATGATCTCATAGCCGTATTTGACCAGCGTGCCCCTATATCTGTTCAGGCGGCGAAAGGCGCTGGTGCCTGCGAACCCGCTTCCCGCTATTACAATATTCTTCTTCTGCATAATTTATCTTCTTCCGCCTCATCAAGCATCTCCTGCGCGAGGGCGCAGCAATCGGAGATAACCCCGTAACGCTTCATGAGCTCCTTTATCTTCTTAAAGTCCGCCGGGCAGGCCTTCGAGCCCTTTAGCTTCTTTATGATAAAACTTCTTTCGCTTCTGGAACACCTCTTAAGTAAATATATAAGCGGAAGGGTGATCACTCCTTCTCTGAAATCGTTAAATCTTCCTTTGCCGCCGTTATGGCCGAAATAATCGCTGCAATCATCCAGTATCTGATACGCAGACCCCACCTTTAAACCGAACTTATACGCCCTTTCCGCAAGCGGGCTCTCCCTATCCTTCAGGATGAGGCCTGTTTTACATGCCGCCCCGAAGAGGGTTCCCGACTTCTTTTCTATTATGGAAAGATATTCTTCCTCGGTCAATGATACATCTCCGCGCCGATACTGCTCCTCTATCTCGCCCTTGAGAGTCTCGGAGAGTGAGCGCGTCATCTCCTCCCAGATGCGGGGGTTCCCTGCCTCCGCAAGCATGGAAAAGCTCTCGGAAAAAAGATAATCCCCGTAAAGGATGCTTAAAGGTATTCCCCGCTTTACATGAAGGGCCTGACGGCCGCGGCGCATGGGAGAAGCGTCCAGGACGTCATCGTGGATGAGAGTAGCGGCATGCAGGAGCTCTATCGCCGAAGCTATCTTTACGGCATCGTTTCCGTAGCTTTGCGAAAAATTAAAGAATAGTCCGGCCCTGAGCCGTTTTCCGGCGTCTAGAGAAGCATCCTCGAACAGGCCCCGCAAAGCGGGACCCCTTCTATCCACTATCTCCCTGATCTTTTTATTTACGGCCCCTAAGGCCCGGGCGGTTTTCATAATTTGACCAACAATGTCAATATCATCGCGGCTCCTACAATGGTATGAAGCGCTATGGTAAGCATGCTGGCATGTATAAAGTCATTCATGCCGCTTACCCTGTCTTTCAATATAAGCGTGACCTTTACGCCTATAGCGTAGAATAATATTATGAGAGCTGAGATATGCGGGATATTGCCGGATAACACATTTACTATAAGAGTCAGGGCGGAAAGGATAATAAGAAAAGCGTATATTATATATCCTCTCTCCCGGCCTACGATATATACAAGATTATGCTTTCCGGCGGCTACGTCGGAATGATAGTCGGGAACCTCGTTACAGACAATGATGGCGCCGACGAGAAAAGATATCGGCAGCGATACAAGAAATGCGCCAATCGTGAAAGTCCCGGTAAATAGATAGAAACTTCCCATGACCAGTAATACGCCGAAGAGAAGAAATATATCCAATTCACCGAGCCTATTATAAGACAGGCGCAGAGGCGGAGCCGTATATTCGAATGCCAGGATCGCGGCTATTAACATAAATAGCGGGAAGACAGGATCCTCCGTAATAATGTATATACCCATGCCGCATAAAAACGCGAGCGCCGTAAAGAATAACGAGAGCGACAGGACATCCGAAGAATTCAAAAGGCCCTTCTGGATAACCCTTGAGCCGCCGAAAAACGGGCTCTCTTTGCCGCTCATATTATCCGCTCCGGACTTATAGTCGAAATAATCGTTAAAGAGATTCCCCGCAAGATGCATGGAACCGACGCCTAAAAACGCCAAGATAAACCTCGCCGGGGATACATTGTGGCCCAGCCTGAACGCGTAGAAGGCCCCTATCAGGAAAGGCATCAGGCTGGCGGGAAGAAAATTCGCTCTCGCGGCCTTTATCGCGTATTTAATTTTTTGTTCCATGCTATAATTGCCTTCTTAACCTGGTTATCTTCTCCAGCATAGCCTTATTCGGCCGGAGAGCGAATATCTCCTTATACACTTTAAGCGCTTCGACGTACCTTCCCTCTTTTTCATACAGGCTGCCCAGGAGATCAAGGGCAAAATATCTATCGCTCATAGAATAGCTGTCTTTGGTATTATTGGGATATTGCCCCATCGCCCACAGTTTTCTTGCCCTGTCGAGATAGGTGATAGCGTCACCTGATTTTCCGGTCTTGAAATAGAGATTGCCTATGGCGGCGGATATCGCGGCGCTCGTCGGATTGGCCTTGAGCCCCTTCTTCATAAAGTCCATGCTCTCGAGCGGCTTATCCATCCTCTGTAGCCAGTAACCGCCGAGCACGTAACCTCTTATATCATTCGGATCGAACGCCACCTCCACGTAAAACCACGGCAGGGCCTCCTTCTCTTCGGCGGGCTTCAGATGCGAATCCTCTGTAACCTTTACCGCGGAATATATCTTCTGGAAGAAATCTTTCTTTACCGCAAGCCCAGCCCGTCCATCTTCATGGTGGTGCTCTTCCACCGATGTAAACGGCGACTCATTTTCATGATAAGCCATCGCTTTAAGAAAAGGCAGCCCGCGGTGGTGATACTCTTCGGCCTTCATAAAGGCCCAGTCGCCGATAACGCCCCTCAAGCCCCCGAATATTCTCTCTATGATGTCCTGCTCTTCATTCGTCCGAAGGGTATTATGCTGGAAATAGTAATTCAGGGGTACGGTGGAGACGTAGAGAATAATGATAGATATCGGCAGGATCATAGCTCTTCTCATTACAGGTCCCGTTTTTTAAATACCAGGCAAGCGGAAAATAAAAATATGGAGGTGTAAATCGCCGCGTAGGCCCCGAGGAAAAGAAGCACCCATCCTGGCACAAGGTCCCATGTATGTACTATCTTCTCTTTTATATCGAATAGTTCCGGGTGCGGCAGATATATATATCCGGGGAGCGAGGCGCCGAACCAATTGGTCGACAGGTAAATGATAAGCGACAATCCGACGTTCGCGGCGGCGCTTAGGAAGAGCGATAATAATATCGTGAGAGCCGTAAAAAATGACAATAGGAAAATATGCAGAAGATACCCTTCGGCGAGAAGGAGCGACGGAGATGAAAAGTCGCCCCGTAACAAGGATGAGACGATGAAGACCGCGTAGAATAGCGTAAAACTTATTACGGAGACGAGTAGAACGCCCGCAAATTTACCTATTAAAAATACGGCGCGCGAAACAGGGCGAGCCAGGATCGGATATATGGTCTTCGATTCCACCTCCTGAGGGACCTGGCGCGAGGCGAAGGTCACGGCGATTATCACCGAAAAGATATATGCGAGCGATATCCCTATCTCCTTAAAATATCTCTGAAATCCCTGTTCTCCGCCGAATGATATCAGGCCCGCGTAAATGATCATCACTATAAGAAGGACGAATATAAGGTAAAAATCCTTCCGCCTTAAAAGCTCCTTTATTACGCATCCGCTTAAGATGATGATCTTACGCATCTTCGCCTATGATCCTCATGAAATAGGTCTCCAGGCTGTGGTCGCCCTTTTCATCAAGCAGCTTCCTTAACGGCCCCTGCTTCAACACTTTGCCGTCTCTCATCACGCAGACGGTGTCGCATATGAGTTCAGCTTCCGAAAGTTCATGCGACGACAGGAGTATCGTCTTATTCTGCTTTTTAAGCTTCTTTAATATATTTCTTGTATGGCTCCTGCCCAGCGGGTCAAGCCCCGAAAACGGTTCATCCAGGATCAGGAATTCCGGGTCATGCAGAAGCGCCTGCGCGATATTGAGCCGTTCCTGCATGCCTTTGGAAAATGTGCTGACAAGATCGTCCCGCTCGGTCTTGAGGCCCACCAGTTCCAGTGTGCTGTCTATCTTATCCCTGAGCAAGGTTTTCTTCATCCCGGAAAGAGCGCCCAAGGCGCCCAGTATTTCCCCCGGTGTCATAAACCAGTAATAGTTCGCGACCTCCGGCATATAGCCGAGCTTTGAGCGTATGCCTCCGGAGAACGAAGATCCGCCGAATATCGAGATAGCGCCTTCCTCGATACCGATCAGGCCTATTATCGACTTTATCAGGGTCGTCTTGCCGGCTCCGTTAGGGCCGAGCAGGCCAAAGATCTCTCCCTTATGTATCTCCAGATCCAGTCCGCGCAGAACGGTCTTTTTATCTTTAAAGCCGCGGCTGTATGAGACGGTTAGTCCGGATATCTTTAATGTAGTTTCCATAATGAATGCCCGCGTGCATATATTCAGTAGGTTAGCTTATTGAACCGCCCTCTAGCCATATGATAACATAGAGGGCGGGTAAAGTAAAATATTGACGTTTGATCAAAATGCCGGGAGATTTTTAAACCATAAGCAGGCTGTGAGCTTCATGGCCTGCTTATTCTTTCACTATTCTTTTTATGGCTATATTTATCGAGGCATCTCCATGGAGAGATAACTTAAGATAATTGTGCGCCTTAAGTTCTTCTCTCGGCAGATCATAAATCATGGCCGCTCCCCCGCCGGCAGTGATAAATATATTATAACCGTCGAGCCGATAATTGTAATACCCGTGTATATGGGCGCATATAATACATTCTATCTTTTCTTTATGAGCGTCAAGAACTCTTCGCAACTTCCCCCACTCATCGGCGCCCATACAGCTGCGGTTAAAGCTGACCGGCGGCGGAATATGAAAAAGTATGATAAATCTTTTTTCCTTATATTTTTCTAATTCTTCTTTCAAAAACTTCAAATCTCTTTCCTGAAAATGCGCCTTCGAATTATCCAGGAAGAGGCATGCGGCGTGATCGAATATGAGAGCGTAAGAAGACCGTCCAAAATATCCGGCATAACCCGGAATATCATGGTTGCCGCACAGCGCGAATGCCGGAGCAGTCAGGCGTTCATTACAAAAAGTTATAAACTCATCAAATTGCGGATTCTTTCCTGAAAACGCGATATCCCCCATGATAAAGAAGAGGCTGGCCTTAATGCGCAATATCTCGTCGAATATTTTTTTACTATCTTCGTTAAAACCGGTGCATCCCACATCGCCTAATACGACGATCTCCTTTATCCCTTTCAGCCGCAATTCTTTCTTATCGACACGCTGTAAAGATGTCTTCAAATTATATCCTTCTGATTGAAAATTATTTCTTTATCACCTTAAAGGATGCTGTGCTTCGTCTGCTCTTCTGCATGCCGTCATAGACCTGTCTCAGGGACCAGGTATATACTTCGCCGTCGCTGAAGGTATCCGACTTTACGCTGAACTCATAGGTATTCGGATCGACCTCTTTCTTCATAAGGAGTGACTTTTCCAGCATATCGTATCCTTTATACAACCTGAAGTCGTAATATTTTCTGAATCCGCGCCTGGCCTCATGCGAACTCCACTTAAACTCCAGGCCTGTCTTGCCCGTCAGGTCGACCTTCTCGGTTGTGGGGGATATCAGGGTGGGTTCGGGCGTAAAATCACCATCGTGGCCGGCATGTTCGATCCCGCCTCCCATGGCCGGGCCGGGGAGCAATAATGATAAAACAATCATTATCAATATCGCTGTATCTCGCACGATCTCCTTCCTATTGAAAATTTTAAGAAAGGCCATCTATAGTTTTACCTACAGATGGCCTTACAACATGGTGAGCCGCGCAGGACTCGAACCTGCCACAACCACATTAAAAGTGTGGTGCTCTACCTGATGAGCTAGCGGCCCTAAAGATTTTTGGGATTAAATTATCCCTGGATATCTTTCTCTTTTGCGGCGAGGATCGTGTCTATCTCTTTGATGTATTTATCGGTGAGCTTCTGGATATCTTCATGAGCTTTAAACCTGTCATCTTCGGTGATCGCCTTGTCCTTCTCGAGTTTCTTGATCGTCTCCAGAGCCGCATGCCTTCCGGTCCTTATCGATATATGGCCGTCCTCGGCTATTTTTTTTAGCACCTTATCCAGTTCGGAACGTCTTTCCTGAGTTAGCGGCGGCATGGCCAATCTTATAACTTTACCATCATTGGTCGGCGCTATGCCCAAATCGGACTTCAGGATCGCCTTCTCGATATCTACCAGCGAGTTCTTGTCCCATGGCTGGATCATCACCAGGCGCGCATCCGGAGTCGTCACCGCCGCCAGCTGCTTTAGAGGCGTGATAGCTCCGTAGTAATCGACCTTTATGCCATCGACAAGCGCGCTGGACGCTCTCCCGGTCCTTACCGCCGAAAAATCCCGCTGAGTGGCTTCCACTGTCTTCTTCATTTTCGATTCAGCATCATGCAAAACTTCTTTAACTGTCATGGCCTCACCTCACCCCTTTACGATAGTGCCTATCTTCTCACCCAATATGACTTTTTTAATATTACCTTCCTTGAAAAGGTTCAATACGATTATCGGCAGCTTATTATCCATGCAGAGACTTATCGCGGTCGCATCCATCACCTTCAACCCCTTCTTCAGGACATCTATGTAGCGCAGGCTGTCGTATTTACGGGCCCTCTTATTTTTAATGGGATCGGATGAATAGACGCCGTCGACTTTTGTGGCTTTGAGAATAACTTCAGCGCCTATTTCTATCGCGCGGAGGGCAGCTGTAGTATCTGTGGTAAAATACGGGTTACCGGTGCCTCCTACAAATATCACGACACGCCCCTTCTCCATGTGTCTTATTGCGCGTCTTCTTATGAAAGGCTCCGCCATCTGCTGCATCTGTATCGCCGTTTGGACGCGGGTGAAGACGCCGTTCTTCTCAAGGGCATCCTGCAGGGCCAATCCGTTAATAACCGTGGCAAGCATACCCATATAATCGGCGCTTACCCTGTCGATACCTTTAGCGGAGCCCACCACTCCTCTGAAGATATTGCCGCCGCCTATAACTATAGCGACATCGACGCCGAGCGCGCGAACCTCTTTTATCTGCTTAGCTATAGCGCTGGTCACATCGCAATCTATGCCATAGCCAAGGCGGCCCTGCAAAGCTTCGCCGCTCAGTTTTATAACCACTCTCTTAAATATGGGTTTTGTCATTTTACTATGTATGTGTGGGACGTAATCGGAAACTACTTCAACTCTTCGCCTACCTGATACCTCACAAACCGGCGCACTATTATATTCTCGCCTATCTTGGCGATCATCGACGTAAGCATATCTTTCACCTTCATGCCGGAATCTTTGATGAAAGGCTGTTCCAGGAGGCAGGCATCCTCGTAAAACTTCGCAAGCTTGCCTTCGACGATCTTGTCGATCGCCCCGGCGGGCTTGCCTGTGAGCTGCGCCTTGATTATCTCCGTCTCTTTCTTCACCGCCTCGGCCGGGACATCTTCCTTCTTAACATAGATAGGGTTGAATGCCGCCACCTGCATCGCTAGATCCTTGACGAAAGCCTTGAAATCATCGTTCCTGGCCACAAAGTCGGATTCGCAGTTCACCTCGACGAGCACTCCGATCTTGCCGCCCATATGTATATAGCTCTCGACCTTCCCCTCTTTGGCCGAGCGCCCGACTTTCTTCGAGGCGAGCGCCACTCCCTGCTTCCGCAATACTTCTACCGCTTTATCCACATCACCGCCGGCCTCCTGAAGCGCCTTCTGGCATGCGACGATGCCGGCATTGGTCTTTTCCCTCAATTTCTTGATAGCCTCTGTCATAAATTACTATATCTCCCTCAAAATTTATTTAATAATCTTCTTCTTTTTCTTTATAGGGATATTCTTCGGAAGCTCTTCGTCCTCTTTAAGTTTTATATCCCCTTCGACTATCTCCTCGACCTTCTCATCGACGACTTTTATATCTTCACCTTCGGCCTCTTCTTCAGCGGCTTCGGCCGCGGCGTCTTCTATGGCTTTTTTTACTCCGGCCTTGAATGCCTCCTTGCCCGCAAGGACAGCATCGGCCATGATGCCCGTCACCAGCTTGATCGAACGTATGGCATCGTCGTTACCCGGTATAACATATTTGATATTGTCCGGGTCGGAGTTAGTGTCCACGAGAGCCACTATCGGTATCTTAAGAGTGACCGCCTCTTTTACGGCGATATCCTCTTTCTTAGCATCGACCATGAAGACGGCCTTGGGCAGCTTATCCATATTCCTTATGCCTTCGAGGTTCTTATTGAGCTTCAAAAGCTCCTTGTTCAGCGCCGAAACCTCTTTTTTGGAAAGCTTCGCCATCGTGCCGTCTTCTTTCATCCTCTCGATATCGAAAAGCCTCTTTATGCTCTTTTTTATCGTCTGGAAGTTGGTAAGCATTCCGCCCAGCCATCTGTGATGCACATAGAACATGCCGCATCTGGAGGCCTCTTCTTTTATTATATCCTGCGCCTGCTTCTTGGTGCCGACGAATAGTATATAACCGCCGCTTGAAGCGATGCTCTTCAGGAAATCGCAGGCTTTCAGTATCAGGTTTTGGGTCTTCTCAAGGTCTATTATATAGATCCCGTTTTTAGAACCGAAGATGTACTTCTTCATCTTCGGATTCCACCTCTTAGTTTCATGTCCGAAATGCACACCCGCCTCTAATAAGCTCTTCATCAGTGTAGATTCAACCATATTAGTCTTAATTCACCCTCCCTTTTTCTACGTTTATCTAATCTTACCCTATTTTCAAAGCTAGGATATTATAGAGGTTTGCCCTCTCTTTTTCAAGGATTTATTTAAATTATATTATCCTTAAACTGCATATCGTAAAGCCGCTTGTAAAGGCCGCCTTTTTTAATTAATTCATCGTGCGCGCCAAACTCTATGATTCGGCCACTATCCATTACATAGATAGTGCTAGCATGCTTTATTGTGCTAAGCCTATGAGCCACAACAAATACCGTTCTTCCGGACATCATCCTGTCTATCGCTTCCTGCACCAGCATCTCGCTCTCCGTATCAAGCTGCGATGTGGCCTCATCAAGTATAAGTATCGGAGGGTCTTTAAATACGGCTCTGGCTATAGCCAGCCTCTGCTTTTCTCCCCCCGATAGCCTGAAACCTCTTTCGCCGACTACCGTGCTGTAGCCCTGAGGCATCTTCATTATGAAATTGTGCGCATTGGCTATCTTTGCGGCCTTCGTGATCTCTTCTATATTATCGCTTCCTGAGCCATAGGATATGTTAGCGGCTACTGTATCATTAAATAATATCGTCTCCTGCGTCACTATACCTATCTGCCCCATAAGGGATTTAACCGCGCAATCGCGTACATCTATGCCGTCTATCAGGATCCGGCCTCCGGTAACATCGTAAAAACGGGGGAGGAGGTTCAATATGGTGGTCTTCCCCACTCCGCTGGGGCCCACAAATGCCGCGACATTGCCCACAGGGACATTGAAACTTATGCCCTTAAGGACATCTTTATCGTCATATTTGAAACGGACATCCTTAAACTCGACGCCCTTGTTGATCCTGGGCAGTTTTACCGCGCCAGCCTTCTCCTGGACGGATGGTTCAGTGTCCAGAACATCGAATATCCTGTCGGCGGCAGCCATGGCCTGCTGGTTTATGGTATATACGTTGGTCAGGCGCTTCATCGGCCGCATTAAAGATAACATGGCCGCGAGAAACGTTACAAATGCGCCTGCCGAAAGAGCGCCGGAGACTATCTGTTTGCCTGCCATTAACATGATTATCGCTATGCATAGTATCCCGACGAATTCGGTAATGGGGCTCACCACCGTCATCCTCTTTACGGACTTCATCGAAAGCTTGTAGAAAGTCTGATTCTGGTTCTCGAATTTTTTAGCTTCGTAATCCTCCATAGAGAAGGCCTTGACGACCCTGATGCCGGATATGGTTTCATGCAGGGTGGTCGTTATGTCGGCTATCTTTTCCTGAGACTGCCTCGAAATAGACTTAAGGCGCTTCCCGATCTTAACTACGGGGTAAATCACAAGCGCGAATAACAAAAGGCTTATCCAGATCAACGTCCATGGAATGGAAAAATATACCTTTATGGCCAGAAGCATCACGGTGTATATAACAAGCTGTATAGGCTGATAGATCAGGTCCGTAAGCCCCGTCGAGATCGAATCTCTTACGATGGCCGAATCATTGGTGATACGCGCCATCAGCTTCCCAGTAGAATTCCTGGAGTAGAAATCCATAGAAAGGGTAAGTATCTTTTTATATATGATGTTCTTTATGTCCCTTATCACACGCTGGGCTACGTCGTTCATCAGGTATGTCTGGCAAAATTCGAAGAAACTCTTAAGGAGCCACAGGATCACTATAATAATGGTCATACTGCTCAAAAGCTGTGAGGCGCTCATCGAGTTCACTTTATCGATGAGGGTTTGCAGGAGCCCGGGTATAGGCACCCCTCCCGGTATGGATATCTTCTTGCCCGATATGACGTTATCCACAAGAGGTATTATCATGCCTATGGAAACACCGCTTAAGGCAGATGTGGCCACCATGCACACCCCTGCCGCGGCAAGCACCCAGGCATGCGGAAAGACGAATCTTATTAATCTGCGGTATTTATCCATATATTATCTATTTTCACGGTATATTATCACAGCGTTTTTGCCTTGTCGAGGGAAATCGCTTGATACGTATTTTGCTACATGTTATAATTATATTTCTATGGAGACGATAAGGGTGGGTGTGGTGGGGGTCGGGCATCTGGGCTCCATACATGCCAAGATGTACTCAAGTCTGGATAGCGTAAAACTGGCGGGGGTCTGCGACTGCAATATAGAGCGGGCTCTTGAGGTCGGAAAACGCTTTAAGGTCGCCAGTTACTCCGATTATGAGGAATTATTCGATAAAGTGGACGCCGCCAGCATAGCCGTTCCCACAAGCCTCCATTATAATGTGGCCAAGGATTTCCTGCGGCACGGCATACACGTATTGATAGAAAAACCTATCACCAAAACACTCTCTGAGGCGGACGAACTCATAGAGATAGCCGAACAGAATAAGCTTATCCTGCAGGTGGGACATATAGAGCGTTTTAACTCCGCAGTGCTCGCGCTAGAGCCGTACATAAACAGGCCCAAGTTCATAGAGTGCCAGAGGCTGGGGCCCTTTCACTCAAGGGTAAAAGACGTCGGCGTCGTGCTGGACCTCATGATACACGATATAGATATAGTCCTTGGCCTGATACAGCAGGATGTCGTAAGTATAGAGGCTGTCGGGCTTTCCACGATATCGAATTTCGAGGATGTGGCGAACGTCCGGCTGATGTTCCAGGACGGCACTATCGCGGATATCACCGCGAGCCGCGTAACAAAGGACGTGGTCCGGAAGATGCGCATATTCCAGGAAGAGTCCTACCTCTCCCTCGACTATGTCACTCAGGACGTGATGTTATTCGAGAAGACCGGCGAGAAGATAGTGCAGAAGAAGATAAAGATCAGAAAGAAGAATCCCCTCAAGAAAGAGTTGAAATCCTTCATCGATCGCGTCCATACCGGAAAACGGCCCATAGTATCGGGCGTCGAAGGAAGACGTGCGCTCGCGGTAGCGTTAGAGATAATAAAGAAGATAACTCCGGTCAAACAATAATGGCCAATAAAAAGATCCTCATAGTCGCCGGCGAACCTTCCGGGGACCTCCATGCCTCGAATCTCGTAAAAGACCTTAAGTCCCTCGATCCCACACTGCAATTTTATGGCATCGGAGGAGAGCTTTCGAAGAAGGCCGGTGTCGACATAGTATTCGACATAACCAAGCTCGCGCTCATCGGCGTGATCGAGGTGCTAAAACACATATTCGTCGTAAAGAAAGCGCACGATGTATTGATCGCCAGATGCAACCGTGACCGGCCTGACATCGCCATCCTCGTCGACTATCCAGGGTTTAATCTCAGGTTAGCAAAAGAGCTGGCTGAAAAAGGAATCCCGGTGGTTTACTACATAAGTCCTCAGGTCTGGGCGTGGGGCCGGAAGAGGGTCTACGCTATAAAAAAATATGTCAAAAAGATGCTGGTCTTCTTTAAGTTCGAGGAAGATCTGTATAAACAATACGGTATCGACGCGAAATTCGTAGGACACCCTCTCGTGGACGTAGTAAAGGTCACAGCATCCAAAGACGAGGTATACAAAAAATATTCACTTTCGAAGGATAAGAAGACGATCGCCCTATTACCGGGCTCAAGGGAACTCGAGATAAAGATCCTGCTGCCGATAATAGCCAGGGCCGCTCGGCTCATGAGCGGCAAAATGGACGATGTGCAATTTATAATATCGAAACATCCGCACCTGGACCTTTCGATCTACGAGACCGCCTTGAAAGGCACATCGTTCGATCACAGATTCGTCGAGGGCGACACGCATAATATCGTGGGAGCCGCTGACTTTGCCGTCGTAGCCTCAGGCACAGCTACGCTTGAGACGGGAATGCTCGGGACGCCCTTAATAGTCGTGTACAAAACCGCCTTCATAACGTCTCTCTTCTACTATAGCGTAGTCGATATCCATTTTCTCGGCCTCGTCAATATAGTAGCCGGAAAAGAGGTGGCGCCGGAGCTCCTGCAATACTGCGTGACGCCGGAAAATATCGCCGACAAGGTCATCGGGGCGCTATCCGACCCTGCCGGACTTGCCAGCACACGTAAAGAGCTCGCCGCGGTGAAGTCGTCCCTCGGCCCCGGCGGAGCAAGCATGCGCGCCGCCAAAGCCATCCTGCTGCTACTGGGTTAACGAATATTCAAAATTCCAGAGAGACTCCGGATTTGATCCATCTGCCCGGCATCGGAATACCGGATTGTTCGGTATAGTCCACGCCGAATAAATTAGAAACCTCTATATAGGCGTTAAATGATACTTTCCCTTTACGAACTATCTCTTTCGATATCTTCGTGTCCACAACGATAAAATCCGGTACACCCACCCTCTTCTTATAATTCAATATCCAGGAATTCTTAAATCCCGATGCTTCCAGCTCCACGCCGGCCGAGAGATGCTCTTTCAGGTAATCGAGCGCGTATTTGGAAAGATAATCATGTTTCGCGAATATATCGAGCATAGTATTTGTTACATACACTTTTTTAACCGGAATGCCTTCATAAATCTTCTCCGGAAGCACAGAGAAAGAGAGCTCCAGGCCATTGGCTTTCGCGGTGCCAATGTTGGTTGCCTGCCATGGATCATTCGTAGAAAACCGTATCCAGTCTATAGTGTTAAAAGAGTCTCTATGGAAATATGCGGCATCGATGGAATATGCCTCGTAATTAAATTCCGCGCCCGTCTCATACGACCAGGAGCTCTCTGAGGATAGAGACGATCTGCCTCTATTGGCCGCGTCATTGTAATATAGGTCGGTAAATGTGGGTATCCGGTACGCTCGGCCTATGGAGCCGCGCAGCGTAACGTGTTCAAGCATTTTATAATTCGCGCTTATGGTCGGCGAGGCCTCCCACCCAAAATCACCGTAATAGTCCTCCCTGAATCCGACATTCAGATGCAGGTTTTCTGTGAGGTGCGGGGCGATCTCCATATAGAATCCGTCTTTGGTGCGGCTATGTGTCTCGAGGTTTGTCGAATCTATGGTGTCGCGCGATAATTCATAACCCCATGATACATCAGAGAACGCGTTTTCGAGCGAGAAGTTCAATTCTCCGCCGTAGCTATAAGTGGTGCTGTAGTTCGTCTGCCATCCGGTGCGGTTCTGGTCGAGCACAAATTTATCCCCGTGCCTTCGCAGGAAGAGCTTGGGCTCTATACTTAAAGCCCCGGCCTCGGTTTTACCTTCGATCTTGAAGAACCTGGTATCGGTGCGCTCGTATTCATTAGGAAAGAGATTCGAATAGAAACTGTCGGCTCCGAAATCCTTATTCAGATAACCGAAGAGAAAATTATACACTCCTATGCCGGTCTCGACCAGCGTGCTGTTTGTAAGAGACAATATGTCGAACTGGGTCTGCGGCATATATCCCGTGGACCGGCTCTGTTCAAAAGAAAAGCGGTTCTTAACAGGACCCACCGGTGTCGTAACCGAAAGACCGCCGTTGAAATAGTCATTAGAACCGCCCTCCGCGTACACCGTTACTTTTTTTTCATCCGTGGGTTTTTTGGTTATGACGTTTATGGCGCCGCCAAACGCGTTTGCGCCGTATAGACTGGAGGCGGGGCCCTTCAATATCTCTATCGTATCCACATCCATCATCGTAATTGGAATATCCATGCTGAAATGGCCGGTCTGCGGGTCGTTCACATTTATGCCGTCTATCAACACGATATTCTGCTCGAACGTGGCTCCCCTGATATTAACATCAGCTTGCACATTCTCAGGCCCCCTGCGCCTGATATCGATGCCGCCAATCTCTCCGATTAGATCAGGTATGGCGTTATCATAAACCGAACTCTCAAGGGCCTCCTGGTCCAGTATCGTTAGAGATCTCGAATTTTCGCTTAAAGTGGTAGCCAGGCGGGAAGGCGTAACGACTATCTTTTCCAGTTTCTGCGTCTCCTCGGCGGCGCATGCTGTAACGGATATGAAGAATATTATAAGAACGCGGCAGATTATTCGCAGCATGATTAGCATAATAACAGAGGGGCGGGCTATTGTCAACCGCTTAATAACTAGTGGTTTACAATATTATGTTAAAAATAGGGACTGTCCCTATTTTTTAATTACGCTGACGTGTAGGCCTTTTTAGCCAGTTCGTATAGTTTCCTAAGCTGTCCAGCATCAAGTTTGGTAGCTTTAGGCAGAATATAGATTATTCTATTCTTTATCATGTCTTGCAATTCGCCTGGGCTTTTTGACTCACCTGATATCGCATCATAGAAATTCTTGATGGCAGTTAAATCGGCATTAAGATATGCCATCATATTCAAGGTTATAGCTTCGAATACGGGCAGATAATCACCTTCTCTTAATAAATCATCTATTGCCGAAATCCATGCCCTGCCTTCTCCTTCTATAAGGTAGTATAATTTATTCTCTACGCTGGCTTTTTTAGCACAAATGAACGCATTATTGAGTTTTAGCTTTCCTTCTTTATTAAGATCGTTTACCATAGCCGTAAGATCTTTTGCGCTTGATCTTTTTACCATAAGATTAGGAAAGAGGGGTTTTTCGCTAGCATCTTTCATGTCTCGAATCTCATCGATAGCATGATATATCGGCATGATTTGCGCCTTTTGTGATTCTCCTATGTCGTTTTCAATCCCTATGAAAAAGAGCTGATCGGGATGATCGGCTAATATTTTGGTAAGATTAAATTCAAACTCTTTGGCGCGGACAGGCAGATCTTCGGAAATTCGAACAAAACTATCGGCAGCTTCTATATGCTTCTCATCTATGCCTTCTTTGGCTGATAATACCGCTGGATTTACTTTTTGCGGCTTTAACAGCTTGATCACTGTTAAGGCGCCCTGCTCCATATCCACAGCTTGCAATTCAAATATTTTTTTATCGAAAATAATCTTTTGGAGAATATCTTTTACCATATTCCAGTCTTCGGACTTATATTCATATGAGGGAAGTTGACAGCCTCTCGCCTTATAATATTTCTCGAGGCGGGTGTAAAATTGGCTGTATAAACTCTCTGGTGATGCGCGTGACAAATCTATCTTTTCAAAATCTTCCAGTGACTCTTTCCATGTCATAGGCATATGACAGAATACGGCACCGCCACTTTTTAAAACTCTGTGAAATTCTTTTAAATTTCGAAGAAAAAGCAAAAAAGCTCTTATCTCATCGGGATATTTGTCATCTTTTTCATTACGCCCGAAGGGGGGATCAGCGATAATTTTATCGACAGAGGAATCCGGCAATGCCATATAGGCGGAATCCTGTTTTAAAATAGTAATATCTCTTAAAATAGGCCTTAATGTTTGGGGTAAAAAATCAAATAAATGTTTTACTCCTTCAAGGTTTTTATTTATCGCGTAGGTTTTTTCCCCTTCTTCAGGCGTTCCATATTTTATGTCCGCGGCGATAATGGTTTTGGGCGCCATTTCCAAACTCAGGAAGCTAAGGATACCGCCAGAGCCACTGAAAGCATCCAGAATAACATCCCCCTTCTGTAAATTCGCGGCTCTTAATATATAATATATACTACTGTTATTTGTGACGTAAAGTACGGAATCCTCATCTTTTTCAATAATTATTTCATTTTGTTTTTTCACATACCAGTATCTGGGCCGGGAAAGGGCGCCATTGAATAACACGATCCTCGCAATTGCCTGAGCAAGAGCCGCTTTACTAGCATCCAAACGTTGCTTCGATTCATCTTCCACGCCTTGATGACTTGCTGCGCTCTTTCCGGCCAGTAGGTCGCTATAGAGTCGAAGTGCGTCAAGATACCCCCGCTTGCTTAAGTTATATTGCTTTCTATAAATATCGAATATCTTGCTGGATTGCATCTGTCCACCGGCTATTTTTTCGTCTTCTGTTCGCAGATGCGAAAGCATTGTCTTTAATAGCAAGCGCTGTTGTAACATTGCACCTATTTCTCCTGCACGTTCTTCCGACAAAACAGGGAAGAGCTTTCTTTCCATCGCGTCAAAATCTATTTCGAAATCACCTTTTTCTTTAACATCGTTATATGACACTGTCGATGTTGTTTCGGAATAATTAACTGGGAAAGGACCCGGTAATTCAAAAGGTTCGGAAGACAAACGGTCATATCGTTCATCGTCTGTCCAAAAATGTTTCGCGTAAATTTCCTCAAGCATTATCAAGGACTTCTCAGCAGCCGGCATTTTCCCATACTTTGTCCCCAGCTCATTTAAAATATCCATCGAATCATGTTTTAATTCTTTTCCCGACCATTCATCGATATCCCGAAAAAACAAAAGCGCAGCCTTAAGACGGGTTAATCTAAAAATACTGTCGCCCGGCATTTGCTTCGGGTTCGCGTATAAGAATTGATATTCCATAAAATTCAGAAAAGCAAGGTATGCCAATTCTTCCTGCCCATCGGCTATATGTTTCTTCATTTCCGCGATAGCCCCGCCGAGCATGGCCGAATATTCTATTACGGTTCGCAAGCTTACTTGCCAATCTAATTCGGCGGCCGCCTTACTGCCCGCAACTTGTTGGTCTAAATGATTTAATGCTCTCTCTTTTAACAGCGAATCCGGTTTTAATATTTTCGAAACTGTCTGTCCGTCTTTATCAAGATCGAATCTGTTATCCCTCCCTAATCTTTGGGCCGCATATGCCTTGTCCTGGGCGCGCCTGATCGCTTCCTGGCGCGCATGTTCTACATAAATACCCTCGACAAAGTCATCTTCTTCGATTCGCGCCGTTTGCACGAGCGGTATCATTACCATCTCGTAAGGGCTCGTATAGCTTCCGCCTGAACTAAGTGTCGATTGCTTAAAATGCTGCCGGTACCATTCCTTACCGGCCTCCCTGAAACAATCGACGTTAACAATGGCAAACCAGCCTGCTTCTAATCCGAGAGATGAGTAACCCTCTTCGGTCGGCGAACTTTCAGCGATCCATATTTTTGATTTTGACTTTAAATAACCCTGCTCCCGCCAAAGCCCTCCCTTGATTCTCCCCCTGACTACGTCAGGCATTTCAGAAATTCGCGCTATTTCGAATATTTCATTATTGGGCAGATAAACCTGATACTTTAGCGCTAAATTCAAAATAGTAAACATTTTCGGCGTAACAGATGGCCATTGGCTCTCAGATATGTGGGAATCAAAATTTGGATATATTTGCCGCGCTAATTCAATAATTGGCCTTACATCCGCCTTACCATCTCTTGCCATCACTTTTACTATTTCGATTGTCTTGTTTTTTAGAGAAGCTGATTTTAATTTAATTTCAGCTTGCTCCGGCGATATATTCTTTGCGGATTCCGCAAGCTTCATCAGTTCCTGTCTGAACGGCGCCACAGCGGGAGCGTCAGAAAGCACTATCTTAATATCTCTTAAGCTTGTTTCCGGGTTCTCTGCCAGGAATTCCCTGATTCCAGCGTACATCGATCTTGCCGATGTATTAAAATCCATTCGTAACGCACCCGCGCCAAGAGCAGGAAATGTTATTGATTGAACTTTTCTTTTACTGGCTTCTATCAGGGCATTCTTAGTCGAAGCTCTGATACTTTCTTCGGTCGGATAACTCCATGGCCGGCCACTATGGATTATAGCGCTGATAACATATTTCCATCCGGCTGCAGTCTGTATATTTCCAAGAGGGGCCGCATACACATCCCCTACTCTAAAGGCGCTCTTTCCTGTCACAGCTTCTGGTGATGGGAACACTTCACCTTCGTTCTCATACCCTATGACTCTACTAATTGCGCCGGTAACACCTATCCCGACATTCATGATATTATTAATTCCCGGAACAACCGCTTCAGCAGGCACTTGCGTGATATCGCCTTGAAGGATACCGATGGTTGCGCTGCCAATTCTTATTTGACCCGCGGATATTTTGTTTAATGCTTGACCCGCTCCAATTGCAGGCATTTCACTGACTTTCTCATTTATAAATTCCCGCAAATCTTTCTTTAGAGCAAACACCTCATCCTTCCCAAATATATCAGACTGAATCTCATTATATACAGCCCTGTGGTCGTCTCTTTCGGTTATTATGCCTTTTTCGGGAACGCATTCATGAAATATATATTGGGCGATTAAACGCGCGGCGAGGCCTACATCTGGAAAATGTTTTTCTTCAACCCATTCCATAAAATCAAGCGATAAACCACAATACTCCTGAAAATTAAATCCCAGCAAATAATCTTCGGGACCCATAATATCAGCGTTATATAAATAGAGTCTTTGTGAAAGCCTATTCCGCAAATCGATTAAATTATCCAGAGCCCCTTCGAATCTTTTCCGATGTATGTCGCGGACCTGGGCTTTATCTTCAACGCATCTATCTATGGCCAGCTGTATCCTTTTATATATTATTTTCTCAATAGCCGTACGTTCCACCATGCCATCCGGTGCCGGAAAAACTATTCTAGGCGGTAATGCCCCTTCCGCTAATTTCAATAACGGGATACCGTTTCCGATAGCTCCCGGCTTAGCTGTTCCGGCAACAGCTTTTTTGACATCGGCGCTTCTTGCAGGATCTATATCACCTGATACAACTGGGGCAGCAAGCGTATTATTGGAAGAATTTGACGAGATTTGACCAGCAGAAACCTGACCTGTAATAAAGGTTGCGGCCAAAACAATGGATACTAATCTGATAGATATGGAAGATCTTGTCATAATTTTACAGTATTTATGCTCCTGATATTGGATTAAGTTAGTTTAATAGAAATGTATTAATATTATTGTATATTATAAGATGATTATGTCAAAACAAATTATCTTACTTTTTTATACCCTAATTTTTAAGGGTCCTTCTCCGATTGGTAGAGGACCCGGTCCTTATTTTATTATTTTATCTGGTTTTGATAGGAGATGCGCAGGAGATTTGTCACATGCCCGGGGATACCCGCACCGATCGGTTTACGGTCGATCTTCGTGACAGGCAGGACCTCGGCAAGTGAATTAGTGAGGAATATTTCGTCCGAATTCATTAACTCTTTAGGTGAGAGGCTCTTCTCTATAACTCTAAAGCCCAGTTTCTTTGCAATTTTTATTATAACGGCCCTTGTGACGCCGGGCAGCGCTCCATCCGTGATAAGCGGGGTCACGATGGCATTCCTTTTAACGATAAAGATATTGCTCGTCACGGCCTCTACTATGCGGCCTTTCGTATTAAGGATGATCGCTTCTTCGCATCCGCTCTTCTTTGCCTCGAATCGCGCCATGATATAGTTCAGATAATTAAGGCTCTTTACGCCGGCTAACGGCGAAAGGTCGTTCTGTCTCGTGCTTACAATGTGTGCGCTTATACCTTTCTCGAACATCCAATCCGGGTAGCGGTCGAATTCTTTCGCTATAATGACCACGCTTGGCTTAAACACATCCTTATGCTCTACGCCGAATCTACCTTCTCCCCTGGTTATTGTAAGGCGGATATAGGCGTTCTTAAGATTATTGACGCCGAGCAGTCTGTATATCTCTTTCTTCAGATAACTATTCGAATAAGGAGACTTTATCCCTGTTGTCTTCAGGCTTCGCGCGAGCCTGCCGAGATGCTCATCTATCTTGGAGACTACGCCGGCGTAACTGCGCATCGACTCGAATACGCCGTCGCCGTACATAAAGCCTCTGTCGAATATCGAAACTCGCGCTTTATCCATGTCGAATAGTTTTTTATTTATCCAGACTTTTTTCATACGAAGACTGGCTCCCTATTTTTCGATCCCGCATTAAGCGCCTGCATGAGCCCCGCAGCCTTATGAAGCGTCTCTTCATATTCTTCCTCGGGCTCAGAATCGGCCACGATGCCACCGCCCACCTGAAAATAGACGTCTTTACCCTTTACTATGAAGGTCCTTATCACTATCGACGTATCCATATTCCCGTCGAAACCTATATATCCGATAGCGCCGGTGTAGGCAAACCTTCTCACACTTTCCAGCTCATCTATTATCTCCATCGAGCGTATCTTCGGCGCGCCTGTTATAGAGCCTCCCGGAAATGTAGCAGCCAAACAATCGACGGCATCCATGTTTTGTTTGAGAGTGCCCGCCACCGTAGATACCATATGGAAGACATTGGCATACTTTTCGATTATCATGGATTCCGCAGGATGAACCGAACCGTATTTACATACTCTTCCCAGGTCGTTACGCTCCAGGTCCACTATCATTATGTGCTCGGCCATATCCTTAGGGCTATTCTTTAATTCTATCTCCAGCGCTTTGTCGCTTGCGGCGGATCGCCCGCGCGGCCTCGTTCCCTTTATAGGACGGGCCTCAATATAATCTCCCCGCTTTAATAAAAACCTCTCAGGTGATGAGCTAAGAAACTTTACATCACCAAAATTTAAGTACGCCCCGAACGGCGCCGGACTGCAGGCCCTGAGCCTCACATATAGATCGAACGGATCTCCGAAGAGCTCTGCCTGAAACCTCTGGGAAATATTGACCTGATATATATCTCCCTTCCTGATATATTCTTTTGCCTTCCTGACAGCCTCGATATACGACTGTTTTGAAAAATTGGATCTCAAGTTTCGATATGTTGCGCTACCGGCGGGGGGGCATACCATATCTTTTAAATTTACTGAAGGCCTTTTTGATATGCCGAGATTTGAGGCATAACAACGCTTCTTCAGATTATCATATATTATTATGGAATCGTAAAAACCGAGAATGCAGTCGGGCAGCTTAAGATCGTCTTTCGCTGTGCCGGGTAGATCCTCTATAAAGCTCTTCAGGTCGTAAGAGAAATATCCGACGGCGCCCCCGATAAACGGGAGCTCTTTCGAATAATTGACGGCCTTATATTTTTTCAATAGCTTCTTCAGGACCAGAAATGGATTTGCCTTCAGCTCTTCTGTCCGGCCATCGTGCTCTAAAATTACATAATCGCCTTTAGATTTTAATACCAGAAACGGATCGCATCCGATGAATGAGAAGCGGCCGAGTTTTTTGGGATCGCACGTGCTGTCCAGGAAAAAGCTATATGGACGGCGCCTTATCGATCTGAATATATCGAGCGGTTCCGACGGGTCAGGTATCTCTTCTATAACGCGTTTCGGTATGGCATGCGGCATATCAGGTTAAGGTTTCTAAAATAACGCCCGTCAGTGCTTCGAGCCCCTTAAGCACCTCTTCGCTCAACGGGATCCCTAAAGACGTATTTTTGGGCTGAACGGATATTATGAAGATATTAAGGTCTTCCCTGCCCATCTTCAGAAGGTCTATGAAGAGCCTGGGAGACGGGCTGTGAGTGGAGAAACTGATATTCACGATATTATCTACGTCGAGAACTCTGGAGGCGCCCGGCTCGAGAGACATATCAGCGGCATCCACGAGTATAAGCGTGTCGCACAGGCTCTTAAGCATCGGGAATATATAGTTCTCAGGCGCCGTACCGCAATCGAAGAGGCCCGCGTTGACGTTGCGGGCCTTTAATAATTCGATGAGCTTCGGGCCCAGCCCGTCATCGCCGCGCATTATATTGCCTATGCCGGCTATCGTGACCCTGCCCTTTATCCGGTTATTTAGTTCCGCTTTTAGATCGTGGAGTTCGGGTTTACTATCGTTCAATGGTCGTTACCCTTCTGCATTTTGAGCAGAGGATCTTGATCCTGTCGGATCTTAAGACATATTCTTTAGCACCTTGAGCGACATCTTCGGCAAATCCCATCCCTTTAAGGGACGATATGAATAGAGTGGGGTTCGAGAACGCGAGCGGGCCGAGTTTTTTGGCGATCCAGGCCAGGTGGGCCTTAGCGGTAATGACATCGCCGCATATTTCACATAACGCCAGCTCTTTTTCATCGGTAGCCGAGATCATCGAGGCGCGGTCGAAACCCGCAAGATCGAACTCGGTGGTATGCTTTATACCGGGTGGGACATCCTCACGCGTGGTGCAAAGAGCGCTGCACTGGCCGCAGTAATGGCACTCGTCCAGATGCAGCATCATCTTCCTTGTAGCCTTATTTTTAGTAACGACATCCCGGAATTCGATTGCCCTCACCGGACATACGGCGGCGCAGGCGGTGCAGGCTATGCAGCCTTCATTCGAATATTCCGGCTTTCCGCGAAATCTCTTCGCGGGGTGATGCGGCTCCGAAGGATAATCGGAGGTGTAGGGCCCTTTCACAAGCGCGATGATCGCCTCTTTCAATTCCCTCAGCTTAGGATACTTCATATATTACCGCCTTAGAATAATTTAACGATTGCCGAAGCGTGCCGCGCCAGGTTACCGGTGAAATCCAGCATGTCGAAATACATGTTGGCCGCTATCGGCGTGCATATACCCCTTACAAGACGTTCCATATGTTCTTCCCTGTAGCGCTGGACAAGCGCCTTGACCTGGAATCCATTATCCACCACGCGGTCCTTTAATTCCTCGCTCCTGCCTTTCAAAAAGGTGCGCATCATATCGGCGGACTTTTTCATAACGCCATATGTCTCATTGAACTGCGCCACGCCCAGGTCGCTAAAAAGGAGGTGCTCGGCGTTCTTTATCTCGATCCTCTCCACCAGGTTCGCGGCCTCATCGCCCATCCTCTCAAGCGTCTCGGTAACCTGCTCCAAAATAACGAGCTCTTTCTTCTCTTTATCGGATTTGGCTGACTTCGAAAGATCGAGCACATTCTGGGTGAGGGACTTCTCCATCTCATTGAGCTCCCTCTCCCGCTCCATCGCGCCGGTCAGAAATTCGGTCTTATGCTCCATAAATCCCTTCTCCACAAACTCCAGCATCTGATAAGCCTTATCCGCCATAACTATGACCTGTTCGCGTATCTCTTCTTTATTCATAGTCACCTCACCCGATTTTATCCATATCCTTACCGTACTCGTCAACGACCGTACCCGCCCAGGGTTTCACGCCGGAGCGGTATGCCGCTCTCGCAAGCGCATGGGCAGAGACCGGAGCGGTAAGTATTATGAATATGAGACAGAGCAGCGCTTTTATGCCGGTGGCGGAAAGCCCTTTAAAGCATACCAGCCCTAAGAGTATACCGCACGTACCGAGAGTAATACACTTGGTCGCGGCCTGAAGGCGATTATAGACATCAGGAAAGCGTATCAGCCCCAGGCATCCGAAAAAATCGAATATAAGCCCGACAACGATCAATATAATGCCTGCTGTATTATTCATCGAAATCTTTTCCTTCCAGGTATTTGGATAGGGCCATTATACCGATAAAACTCTGAAGCGCCCACGCTATGCCTATATCCAGATACCAATCCCTCCCGGTAGCGATGCTTAATAGCGCGCAAAATCCCACGATCAGAATGCCCAGTATATCTATCGCCACGACCCTGTCCGGAGCCGTCGGGCCCCGCATAACCCTGTATAAGCACAGGCTTGCGGAAACCAGTAGCCATAAAAACGCGCGGCCCAGGAATCCCGACTGCCACCTGAGGCTCGATCCGATCGGACAGAAGAGTATGACGGCCGTAACTATGATAATGGCTATCAGCCCCGCAAAGTAGTGAAGCCTCTTCATAAATTTATTCGAATATCCTCTTTAGTATATTTTCAAATTTATCTACTATCTTAAGCCTGCCGCGGTCTTCCTTCACACATAACATATGTACATAGAGGTAACCCTGTTCCTTATCCACATCGACGCTTGTCGTACCGGGAGTGAGCGTTATGGAGTTTGCCAGGAATGTCAGGCCTATATCGCTCTTGAGGGCGACTTTGACTTTTATCGTGCCGGGGGATATGGGAAGATCCGGATGTATAACCCTGTAAGCGACATCGATATTAGCCTTAAAGCATTCCCATAGGAAGACAAAGATGTAATAGATGAACCACCCCAGACATGCCAGACGCCCTAAAAAAGTTATAGCTCTTCTCTCTTTGGCGCTCCCTACATGCATGATATCGCTCGTCATGAATGTAACAAATAATGAAACCAGGACGCCTGATATAATATTTTTCGCGTCGGGCGGCCACGATAGCAGCATCCATACAGCGAACCAGAGAATAAATAGAATACCGTTAAATATCATTTAATCGCTCCAAGCATCATATCCGCGTAAGCCCTTCCGTTTACGAGGACCGAGACCGCGCCGTCAATCAATATCTTTTTAACATCCGGAAGAAGCGCAAGCGGCGCAAAGAGCACTATAAGGGCCATGGCAATGACACCGGCCTTCATCGCCGGATGGATCTTATTCACGAAACCTGCGGCATCCGCTTTGACTCCGAAAAGGACGCCCGTCATCGAGACAAAATAATAAGCCAGTGTCATAACGCTTACCAGAACGGCGATGAGGGCAAGAAACGGATGGCCCGCCTGGATACAGGCGAATATTATTATGAGCTTCGACCAGAACCCGCCGAATGGCGGCACGCCTGAGATCGATAGAGCTCCCAAAAGCGTCGTATAGCCGGTAACCGGCGCGTTTTTAACCACACCCGATATCCTGCTAAGCTCCCTGGTCCCTGTCATGTGTTCTATCGAGCCTGAATTCAGGAACAGAAGAGATTTGACCGCACTATGGTTAAATAGGTGGAAGATCGCCCCGACGAACGCGAGCGGCGTAGCCACTCCCAACGCCAGAGAGATATATCCTATCTGGCTCACTGTAGAATACGCGAAGATTTTTTTAATATCCGACTGGCCGAACGCGAGTATGGCCCCGACGATCATAGAGAGCACGCCAAGCGCAATGAGTATCTGGCAGATCTCGGCGCTCATACCGAAGACGCTGAAGAATATCCTCGCTATGGCATATATACCGAGGGCTTTTATCAGGACGCCCGACAGCATCGCGGATACCGGTGCCGGAGCAGATGAGTGCGCATACGCAAGCCATGCGTGGAATGGCACCAGCGCCGCTTTAAGGCCGAAGCCCATAAGAAAGAGCACACTGATAAATTGTATGGTCCGCACCTGGGGCAGCGTCGATATCACAGAAGCCATATCCATCATATTAAGCGTCGAAGTGTAGCCATAGAGGAAGGCTATGCCCAGCAATATGAACGCGGAGGCGACGGTGCCCATTATCGCATACTTGAATGAGGCCTCGAGTTCCTCCGCCCCTGTGCCGAACGCCACAAGGAAGTACGCCGCTATAGCCGCGATCTCCATAAATACATACAGGTTGAATATATCTGAAGCTATCAGGACACCGTTTATTCCGGAGATCATCATGAAGAATAACGCATAGAATTTCCATTTGTCGGTATACTTCTTCATGTAGCCGGACGAATAGACGATCACAAAGAGCGCGACCGAGTTCACGGTGACGAGCATGAAGGCCGAGAGGCCGTCGACGACAAAAGCTATCCCTGCCGGCGGCATGAAACCCGACATCCTATGGACAAGAACGGAGCCCGCAGGTATTGCCACCTTCATCAATGTTAATATGGACAGCACCGGAAGTGAAATAGCCACAAGGATAGCAAAAACGTCCCTGATGCGCTCGTCCGTCCTTGATATAAGCGTCATTATGAACGCTGCAGCAAGAGGTATTATTAGAAAAAATGGTGCCATCGCTATCCTTTTAGCCTGTTTATCTTCGTTATGTCAAATGTGCCGTATCTCTCATAGATCCTTATCGCGACAGCCACCAGCATCAGCGTAACGGAAAGGCTGATCACGATCGCTGTAAGCGCCACCGACTGCGGCAGGGGATCGACCATATTGGTAACCATCTGGTCGCGCGCGAATATCGGCGAGCGGCCATGAGTGCGATAGCCCACCAGGACGAAGAAGAGATTGATGGCATATTCCATGATACCTATACCTATGATTATCTTTATAATATTCCTCTTCCTGACAACGCAGAATAGCCCTATCGCAAAGAGGACCAGACATAAGAAATATGTGATCATATCTTAATTCCCTACTCCGCTTGTTTATCCGTTTTTGAAGCCAGCACCAACGCTACGAATATGGCAAAAAGCCCCGCGCCCACAATGACCATCTCGCAAAGAGGCAGAACAAATTCATTCTTAAATATCCATTTCGGATATCCCAGCATGACCCCGCATAAAAATAAGAGTACCGCGGCAGCCATGGTTATCCGCAAGGTATAAGCATGCAGCCATTTCAGAGATATCTCCTTGCCGAAAGCGAGCATTATATGGACGAGCGCGAGCGCCATTATAACTCCTCCGACAAACCCGCCGCCGGGAGCTATATGGCCGTTCAACGTTATATATATGCCGTATAGGAGGATGAAACCGAGCGTAAGCTTCGTCACCGCCTTTACTATCAGCGTCATCCCCTTCTCAGGTGATTTAACGGGATTCATATTTAGCGTCTTCCCTTCGCCAGATTTTACGCGCAACGGTCAGAACGCCGACAACTGCCGTAAAGAGCGCCGCAGCCTCGCCGAGCGTATCGATCGCGCGGTAATTAAGCGTTATCGCCGCTATAACATTTTGGATCCCCGTCCTCGCCTGAGCCTGGCTCAAATATTCCTGTGATACCCTCATAAGCGGGCTGCCGAACTTATGTATGCCGGCAAATGAAAAATACGCGAAGGCCAGGAAGACCGCCAGAAAAATAACCGTGGAGACCGTATTAAAGGCCCATCTGCCTGACGTGCTGAAAGGAAGGTCCTTTCTTATGGTAGCGCGGATAAGTATTATCAGGCTGAGGATCTCGACGACGAGCTGCATGATGGCCAGGTCGGGCGCCTTCATTACAAGGAATGCCATCGATAGTCCTATGCCGACCGCCCCCACCGCTATAACGCTCGAGAGAAGGTCCTTAACCGCGACCGCGATCACAGCCGCTGCTATCATGAATAACAGTAAAAGATTTATCTCCACTTGATATCCTCTATCTTACTACTAGAAACAGAAACATCGCTATCATGCCCAGGAAACACCAGACCAGATAAGTCGGCAGCACTCCGTTATGCAGGCGCCGGAGCGGCGCTGTGAAAAAGTTAACCGCTTTAAGGCCGACGTTATAAAGATCCAGATTCCCGGACTCTTCTTCCTTATATATCCTGCCTATGGGCGCTATATCTTTTATCGTATTATAAAACTCCGTTCCGGAGATGCGGGGCAATTTTTCCGAAGGCGTCCCGCCCACGAAGTTATCGACAACCCGGAAGCTTCCGGACTTCAACAGCCAATATATAAAGAGACCCAATACCAATCCCGCTAAGATAAGCACCGTGGCGAGTATCGAGCCCCACGTCCCTATATATGCTAAGCTCCCTGCTATGGAAGGCACTATGAATAACGGGATCGGCAGCTGGAAAGCGAATACGCCGAAGAGGACGCATATCGCGGCCAGCATAAGCATCGGAATATACATCGACGGCGAGACTTCACGGACATCCTTAACACCGTCCGAGCAGCGCCCCAGGAAGGCCGCATGCAGAAGCTTCATGAAACTTGCTATCGTGAGCGCGCTTCCGAACATTGCCGCGCTTAGCCACACCACCCAGAGTTTACCGCCGGATCCGGCAGATTCGATAATACCCTGATATATCATCCACTTGGAGACGAAGCCGTTGAACGGCGGTATGCCCGATATGGAAAGCGACGCTACAAGACAAGCTATAAACGTCAGCGGCATGAATTTCGCAAGTCCGCCCAGCTTATCAAGGTCCATAGTCTTCGTTCTCTTTTCTACTGCGCCGGCTGTAAGGAAAAGGCAGGATTTATAGATCGCGTTATTGAGCATGTGAAAAAGTCCGCCCGCAATACCTACCGCCGTGCCGGTGCCTATGCCGAGGATCATGTATCCTACCTGAGAAACAGCATGATATCCGAGCAGCCTCTTATAATTATGCTGAACTAGCGCCATCATTACAGCCATTATTATCGTGAATGCCCCTACCATCACGAGCACAAGGTTAGACGCTTTCGTCGTGATAAAGAGATCAAGTGACGCACGCGCGAGAAGGTATATACCCAGTAGCTTATCGAGCGAAGCCGGCAGGTACGCGGATACGGAAGCTGCTGCATCCTCTGCCACATCGGGAAGCCATGAGTGGAACGGCATCGCTCCCGCCTTCGCGAAACTCGCCATCACTATCGAAAAATACGCGATGTAGGTAAGCGCGTTTGTCATAGGAAGACGCACCTTATCCATCGAGAGAGTCCCCGTGACAGACCATATCAGCGCTATACCTAATATCATTACAGCGTCTGTCCCGCCGATGATGACGAGCGCCTTGCGGCTTGAGAGGGCCGCTTCTTGCGTCCCCTCCAGGTTGACCAGCAAGTAGAGCATCAACGCCAGAAATCCCCAGAAGACGATCATGACAATAAAGTTATTGGCGAATAAGACACCCAATGACGCGCCCAATGTCATCAAGAGATAACCGAAATATCTGCCGAACAATCTCTCCGTAAAACCGAACGAATATACCGTTATAAGAAAGGCAAATAAGCTGACCGCCATAGCGATGAAAGCGGAGAGATTATCGGCGCGTAAGATGACCGCGTCGAGACAATACCAGCTGACCGGTTTTTTAATGAAAATGTGTATACTGCCGGCAAGGCAGGCGGCCGTGACGATACCCGCCAAAAGTTTCGCGGCAGTCTTAAACCTGTCAGTCGCAGCGAGGGCGAGAAAACCTGCCGCGATCGGCGCCGTTACCAGTATTAAAAGCGGGTTGTTGAACATTCTCTTATTTTACCCCGAGCTTTTCTTTTATCCTGCGCGTCTTCTCCTGCGAAAGCCTGATCAGATCTTCTGCTTTCAGCAGCTCTTTATCATTTGTATCCACGATAGCCATTCTCTCCGTACAGCAATAGCAAGGGTCTATCGACGCCATTATTATAGTGGCGTCCGATACCGTCTGGCCCACGACCGTCTCCCTGAATGTCGGAAAGTTCATATAGGTTGGGGCGCGGATCTTGTGGCGGACAGGCGAGTTTGTGCCGTCGCACTTTACATAATGGAAACATTCGCCTCTCGGGGCTTCTATCACTCCGATGCCCTCGCCCGGCGTTATATCCTTCGGTTTCGAATCTATCGGGCCCTCCGGCATCTTATCGAGGCACTGTCTCACGATACTGGCGGATTCGAACATCTCGAGTATCCTCACTACCGCCTTAGCGAAAACGTCGCCTTCGTCTTGCGTGATAACGTTCCATTTCAATTTACTGTATACGCCATACGGATGGTCGCGCCTTACGTCTATGTCGACGCCTGAGGCCCTGGCCACCGGGCCAAGGGCTGAATACTCTATCGCGGCTTCTCTCGTCAGTATCCCGACGCCTTTTAACCGCGCGTGGAGGACGGGATCATCCAGGATCGCGCCCTTCAGCATATCCAGCTGTTTTAAAAATTCATCGAGCCTGGTCAATATGTAAGATACGTGCTCCTTTTCAATATCGCGCCTGACCCCGCCGACTTTGTGCATAGCGTAATTCTGGCGGTTGCCGGTTATGGTCTCCATGATATCGCATATCGGCTCCCTGTACTTCCACCCCCACATAAATACCGTATTATATCCGATGAAGTGGCCCGCTAATCCCAGCCACAGCATATGCGAATGTATCCTCTCGAGCTCCTGCGTGATCGTCCTTATGTATAGCGCTCTTTCGGGCACCTCGATATTACAGATGTCCTCTATCGCCTGAGCGCAAGCGATCGGATGGCTCGAAGAACATATCCCGCATATCCTCTCCACTATGAAGAGCGACTGGTCGAAGCTCTTCGACTCCGAAATCTTCTCTATGCCGCGGTGATTATAGCCGATCCTGACATCTACGTCGACCACAGTCTCGCCGTCCACGATGAGTTTCCAGAACTCCGGCTCTTCCTGGAGCGGATGGTATGGTCCTACAGGTATCGTCGATCTATTATCGCTCATGCTTTCCTCGAATCTCTCTTAGGCACAACGAAGCTCTTCCTCATCGGATAAACGCCTTTCGGCCAATCGTCGGGCAAGAGGAGCGTCCTCAGGTCCTCGTTACCTTCAAATTCCACGCCGAATAGCTCATGTATCTCCCTCTCTATCCACCACGCCGCCTTAGTGACATGGGTGATGGTATCGATGGACGGGCTGTCTTTATCATTCAATATTGCCCTTACCGATATTATTACGCCGGAGGGATCGTACGCGAAGTGGTAGAGTATCTCTATTCTGTCGAAATCATCCACCGCGCTGGCTATATTGAACCGAAGGCCGAGTTCTTTAAATATGTATCCGGCCATATCCACTATATCCTTAGGATATATGTCGAGATATGCCCTCTTCGAGGACTTCTTCTCCGTCTTCAGCACCCTGTCGCCAAAATGGTCGTTTATATTCTTCAGGATATCGTCTATCGTCATATTTTTTTGGCCTTATTCGATTTTATCTTACTTATCAATTTGACAAGTGCCGCAATGGTTGCCTCAGGCTTCGGAGGGCACCCAGGTATATACGCATCGACCGGTATTATTTCGTCGAGAGGAGCGCCTGTATTATAGCTGTCTTTAAATAAGCCTCTTGAACACCCGCAGGCGCCGTACACTATAACGAAGCCGGGCTTGGGCATCTGCTCATATAATTTCTTTATAATAGGTATCGTCAGGCGATTGGCGCTCCCGGTGCAGAGCATAGCGTCCGCATGCTTTATGCTGCCGACCAGCGTCACCCCGAAACGCTCCAGATCGAAACGCGGCGTAAGGCTGTCGATGATCTCTATATCGCAGTTATTGCAGCTCCCGCTCGATACATGGAATATATTTATCGATCTTGTAAGTATGTTCTCTTTTAGTCCCATTCTATCTTCCTATAAGCGCCAGCGCCACCGATAAAAGAGCCCCCACTGTTACTGTGCCCCAAAAAAACTTCACCGCATGGTCTATCCTGACGCGGGGATTCGTATTCTTTATCACAATGATCAATACCAGTATCGATACGTACTCTACCACGGTCTTGAGCAGGCCTCCAAGGCTTAACTTTATGCCGCCAAAATAGAGTGTTATCAAAATAACGGGGATGACAAATAAGAGCATTGCTTTAGCCAATTTGAATATGGCGAGCGCCTTACCTGAGTATTCTATGTATGGCCCCGACATGATCTCCGTTTCGGCCTCGGGCATATCGAACGGGACAAAACCGAGTTTCGCCTGCACACATAGGAGCATTACAAAGAATGCTATGAACCCCGATGGGCTCGCAAAGATATCCCCATGCATGCGCTGGTATGTAATGATCTCGCCCAGCCTTATCGCGTAACCGCTCTTAATGATTACCGTCACCAACGTCAATATAAACGGCAGCTCATATGAGAGCATCAGCTTCATCTCTCTGGAGGCTCCCAGGGAAGCTACGGAGTTCGCCGACGAGAAACCTCCGAGCATAAGCGCGACAGGCGGTATAAGTAAAAGATAGATGACGACTATGATATCCCCGATGAAACCCGTTATGGGAAAAATGTTCGCTACAAGGACTACCGTAGATACGAGAGTCGTAGCGGCGAGGGCCAAAACGGGCATCCCTAAGAACATGACCTTCGATACACCCTCGGGTATCAGCGTCTCCTTATATAACCCCAGCTTCGCTATATCGAGAAAGTTCTGATACCACGGCGGACCGGATCTCCACTGAAGCCTGGCCGTGACTTTCCTGTCAACCCAGCCCACAAGGAGCCCCATGATTCCGGAGAATAATAACCCCGGAAATACCAGAAAAGCTAATATATATAACAATGCGTCCATATCTATTGTTTTTTCTTCGGGAGCTCGAGGACCCGCTCCCATTTATAGTTCGTCTTGATCAATAAGTATTCCGATGCCTTAAATATGTTCTCTTCCTTGTTCTCCTCGAACTCGCCGTATTTTATTCCGCCGTGACTGCACGACTGCAGGCATACAGGATACTCGTCCGCCCTCAGCCTGCCCAAACAGTAATCGCAGCGTGATGCCACCAGCGGTATCGTCTCCGGATATATGACTCCGAACGGACAGGCCCTGGAACAGGATTTGCAGGAGGTGCAGCGCATCAGATAGCGCTTTATCATATTGTACTCTTTCTGCAATTCCAGCGCTTCCCACGGGCATGAGGCCACGCACGGGGCATCGTCGCACCTGCGGCAGACGATAGCGAAATGTCCGAATTCACGCAGGGACGTTATACCGTTATTGCCGGGATGCTGTATATAACTGCAGAGCATCCCGCATTCATCGCATCCGGAGCATGCATCCAAATCTATGAGTAGTCTCTTCATATGGTCAATCCCAAATATTAGGGAGCCCTTTTATCTTGTCATAAGAAAATACGGGGCCGTCCTTGCAGGCGTAGTATGGCCCTATCCTGCAATGGCCGCATTTACCGATCCCGCATGACATATTCTTTTCCATCGAAAGGTATATCTGGCTGTCCTTGAACCCGAGGTCCAAAAGTTTGAATGTGGCAAACTTCATCATTATGGGCGGGCCGCACACTATCGCGACAGCGTTATTTACGTCCAGCCCCTCGGTCTTAAGTATAGTGGTGACCAGTCCGACATGGCCGTTCCATGACGGGTCTCCGACGTCGCAGCTGACCATGATGTCGACGTGGCCCGCCTTAGTCTTCCAGGAATCTATTTCGCCCTTATAAACTATATCGCTCGGCGACCTGGCGCCGTATCTTAAGATTATCTTCTTATAATCGTTCACGTCGTTGAATAACGCATATAGCAGTGCTCTCAGTGGCGCCAAGCCCACGCCGCCGCCTACTATGAATACCTCTTTGCCTTTGAATACATCCAGAGGGTACTTCGCGCCATACGGCCCGCGCAGGCCTATTACATCGCCCGCCTTCGCCTGGTGCAGGAGTTTTGTGACACGGCCGGCGCTCATTATCGTGAAATCAAGCGTCTCCTTAAAATTATGGTTCGAGGACGGAGTAAACGGCGCCTCTCCTATGCCCGGAAGCGTCACTTCCATGAACTGCCCGGCCCTGAAAGAGATGTCGGCGCGTGGCCTCAGAGTGAACGTCTTTATGTTCGACGTCTCATCGGTCACCTTCAGCACTTCCGCGTCGATAAACGCGTATGGATTCTTCGCGCAGCTAATCATGCGGAGGTTTGCTCCATTTTCCCACTACCAGGCCTTTCAAGACTTCCCTTATATCTATATCTCCCGGGCACGCTTCGATACAGCGGCCGCAGCCCGTGCACGCGAAATAGTTCAGCACTTCCGGAAAGAATTCGAACTTCTTATCGAACCTGTTGCGCAGGCGCTCATGCAGATGCCTCCTGGGATTATGATTTCCGGCCACTCTGGCGAACGTACCGTAAAGACAGGCGTCCCAGGACCTGAAACGCTTCGCTCCGGAGGTATCTTTCTCGTCGGATAGCAGAAAACAGTGACATGTCGGGCAGACCAGATTGCATGCCCCGCACTCCACGCAGGTCGACGCCATATCCTTCCAGAATTCCGTCAGGTCATAATTTTTCTTTACCGTCCCTTTGATCTGTGAGGTGTTCTGAGTGCCTCTCTTATCTATGAAGCCCTGCACCTGCTTCGACACTCTGTCGCGGAGCGTCTGCCTTATATCTACCATGTGTAAAGACGGATTCTTAAAGAATGGCCTGAAATCATCGACTATCTTCTGTCCCTTCGGGCTAGCGGCCTCTACAAGGAAATGGTTATCTATGGCCGATAGCGAAAGGTCGAAGAACTTTCTCGGGTAGGGGGCGCCGTCCATCGCGATGCAGAAACATGTCTCCTTGGCGTAAGTGCAATCGACAGCTATGATAGTCGTATTATTCCTATTCTCCGTATAGAACGGGTCCTCGACGTCTCCGCCCTGGAAAACGAAATCCTGCAAAACAAGGCTTGAGAGGTCGCATGCCTTTACTCCGGCTATTATGAGGGGTTTTTTATCCTTGCCGCAAGGGGTCATCTTCTCTCTCGCGGGATTGATAAACGATTTGAACGGCTGGCTCTGCCTGATACCACCGAGCTCAATGACATCCTCTTTTTTGGGATCAAAGTCGCCGAAATGCAGCCTCTCGCCTTTCACATACGGCACGACAACCCTATTCTTCGCGGCAAGCCGGCCGAAGAGGTCGGAGAGGTCTTTTTTGGATATCATATATAGATTATTATGCATATAATTTATTTGATTAAGAGAATATATTGTAGACCAATAACAAACTCCAGTCAAGGCGGAATTATGCCTGTTTTGCCGGGAAATTACTAAAGTAAAGAGGCAAAACGGTCTTTGAATTCGTAGATGCGAGGATCGAATATAATGTCGCTGTCCATTACCGGGCGCCTAAGCCTTATGCCCTCCAGGCGGGTGCATCTGCTGAGTGCCACGTATAATTGGCCGTGGGTGAACGCGCCGTTTCCCAGGTCGAGTATAACCTTATCGAACGTCTGCCCCTGGCTCTTATGAATCGTTATGGCCCAGGCCAGCTTAATGGGATATTGCTCAAATGTCCCCACGATCTCGTCTTCTATCTTGTCCTCATCTTCATTATAACTATATTCGATCTTCTGCCATTTCACTACCGGAATAGAGCATAGGCGCCCTTTGATATCGACCGTTATCGAATCGTCCGACAGGGCGAATATTCTGGCAAGCGTGCCGTTCACCCATTGCCGTGCGGGATCGTTCTTTATCAATATCACCTGCGCGCCCTTCTTTAACTTTAAGGCTCCGTCCGTCGGATACGCGGACTCGTCGAATTTACCGGAGGCGATCGCTTCATATATAAATTCTCTCCCGGGAAGCTTCGCCAACCTGTCGCGGTTAATCGAGTTCGCCAGGACATTCGTAGTCGTCAGGATCACCGTATCATCTTTCGCTGAAAATGAGGCATCTCTCTGGACCCTCGCGTTTAATGTGTCGAGATCTTCCTCGGTATGTTCCTTGTTCCTGACCCTGTTCAATAGCTCCATAAAACTGTCGTCTTTTTGCCTGTATATCGTGGAGAGTTCGATGGGTTTTACATAAAAATCGTTAAAGACTTTGGCGCTGAAAAAATACGGGCTCGAGTATCGTTCTTCCAAAAGCGCCTTCGCCTCCTGTTCGACTACGGGACAGAGTTGGAAGAGGTCTCCGAAAAACACCATCTGGACCCCTCCGAACGGCTTCCTCATCTCGTCGCGATTGATCCGTAAAGCGTAATCGATCCCGTCCATCAGGTCCGCGCGAACCATCGACACTTCGTCTATTATCACCATATCGAGATTTCCTACCAGGCTCTTATCGCGCAAGCGCCGTATCGTCTCCTTCTGGATGACCCGCGGAGGGAACTTAAAGAAAGAATGGATGGTCTGGCCGTTGATGTTGACGGCGGCAACGCCTGTCGGGGCCAGGACTATCACCTTCTTACCCGTGTGGGCCTTGAAATATTTGAGAAGCGTCGATTTGCCTGTGCCCGCCTTGCCTGTGATGAATAGAGAGTCGCTTGTATTCTCCATAAGGTCAAAAGCCGCCCGGAATTCGGCATTTACATCCAGGTCCGCTGGAAGATCGTCTTTTATTATCTCTTGCTCGGACAACACTTATTATTTATCCTTATTATTTTTTCCCATTCGGATTTTTTAGATCCCAGAGATTGCCCCGCGTTGGCGGGGCTTGTAGATGGCAAGCATTCACACGGCACTTTTAAGGCCGGATATCGTCTTTTAAAAAGGCTGTATGCTTTTTTACCTCCTAAGAATACGGCTTTAATATTCGGGTATTTTATTAACAGCCCGGCGATATCATTTAATGCCGGGCCCCTTATCATGCTGTCCTGTGTGCCTTCCAGGTAACAGGACCCTACTATATCCCAAAGACCTATCTTATGCTTCTTCAGTAATGCTTTCTTCCGCCTATAGGTAACGGGCGTTCTCTCGCCCACAACTCCGGCGATAATCTCCCAGAAATAATTACGGGGATGGGCGTAGTATTCTCTCTTCTCTCTCGATATTATGCTCGGGAAAGAACCCAGGACCAGCACCCTTGATGAACGATCGACGATCGGCGGTAATCCTTTAAGCGGCGCCTTCTTAGCCATGATCTATAGCTTGACCATCATGGCTCTGGGGGGGCAGGCTTTTACGCAGAGTTCGCAGGCTATACATTTCTCGGGATCGAATATCACCTTCATCGTCTTCTTGTCCGTATACAGCGCTTCGGACGGGCATATCGTAACGCATGCGCCGCAGTGAGTGCATCTGTCTTCGTCCCTGGTCACATCCTGGGAAAGAGGCTGTATCTTTACGCCGAGCAATGTAAGATATTTTATGCCCGCGGCGTAATTTTCCTTCTTTCCCTTCAGCTCCAGTACCATGACGCCCTCTTCCTGCGGCGTGATCTTGGCCTGCAGTATATTGAAGACCAGGTCATAGTCCTTAACGAGCTTATATACGATAGGCTGGCCAACGTTGTCATGCTTAAATGTCAAAACGATCTTCTTGGATACCATGGTAACCTCCTATGTTAACAGTCAATAATATCTACGGCGAAAATATCCTTCGGATGCTTACTACCTATCCGCCTCTCCTGCAGCATCGAAACTTCTGTGGTAAGCCTTTCGCTTGTCGCAGATTTACATTAGGCATGTAAATCTGCTGTTGTAAAATCTTGATGGCCAATGAACCTGCCTATAGATAAATAACCGTATTTTGCAGTTTCATTGTCCTGGTATATCGCCTAGAAGTATCAAGATTTTACGAAAGTCGCTCCAGGCTTCCCTCAGAAGTTCCGCTGCCTGAGGATATCATCTGGGGCATCACACATGATATTTTCGCCTCCGCTCCCTGCCCCAATCTCACTCTCTGCTCACCCCACCAGTAAATTTTTCGGCCTCGTCAGATGGCGGAACTTTCGGGCGATGCTGGAGCGACTTTCTAAAATTTCGATACCTATAGGCGGTATAGGCTTCATCATCGAAATTTTAGCAACAGCGAGCGAGGAAGCCTATTCCGAGCGAGCGGCAAGCGGAAGCATTGACCGAAAGTAAACGCCGGATTGCTGCCGCCGAAAAATCTACTCTATCAGTTTTATATCCCCCCAGCTCCCCATCTTATCCTTCATTATAACCAAAACCCCTGTTATGCCTTTTATCGACTTCGCGAAATTTATGGCCTTCTCTATGTCGCCGGGAGCTTTTAAGATATTTCCCGTAGCCGTAGCTACCGCATCCGCCAGAGAGGCCTCTTCTGATATTATAACAACTGCATCCGATTTTCCAAAGCTTAAAGAATGGCTGACCGTGCCGCTCGAAGTACAGACGCCGAGGCCGTTATCTCCGGGGGCAACCTCCAGGGCGATCTTTCCGGTGAATGGTGAGGAGGCGCCTGCATAAATACCTATCACGGTCTTCTTGTCCGTCTTCATAAATATATCGCCGCCGTTCTCGACTATCACCTCACCGGAGTATTTCAATAGTTCTCTGCCGACCATCTCCGCTACAGCTCCGGCCACGGCCGCCATCGGGCCGACGCCGGCCCTGAAGGCGGCATCCGCCATCATTTTAACAATAGCGGGAGCGTCGGGCCTGACATCGACAGGCGCAAGCGACGTTAAAAAGGACCGGTCCATCTTTATATAATTCTCCAGGTCCTGTCTAAAGGTCAATACCGCGGCCCTTGCCTGAGCCTCTAAAACTTTCGAGGCAGAGATAGCCAGATCGGTCTCTTTTTCGATGACCTCGAAAGGGACGAGCCCTTTAGGCTCAACCCATCTTCTGTATGTTCGCGCTTTGTACATAATTCAACAGATCCTGGGTAATTGTTCTCCCGAAAGCATATCGAGGATCCTCTTGCCGCCGGATATCGTATTAAGGTGAACTCTCCCCGAATGATCACCGGTTACATTTCCTATTATCTTAGCTCCACGGCCGCACTTTTCGGAACGTAATGCCTTTAATATCCGCGGCCCATCTTCTTTCGCGGCTATTATGATCACTCTGCCCTCACACGCAAGATATAACGGGTCGAATCCGAGGAGTTCACAGGCCTGCCGCACGCCTTCGGCGACCGGCACTTTCGCCTCTTCTACCGCGATACCCGATTTCGCGCCCGACGCTATTTCGTTCAACGTAGTCGCCAGTCCTCCCCTGGTGGGATCGCGCATAAAACGCACCTTCTTTGACGCGCGTAATACCTTACTGATTAATTTGTCGAGAGGGGCCGAATCGCTCCTGATCATAGTATTGAATTCTATGCCCTCCCTCTTCGAGATCACGCTTATCGCGTGATCGCCTATGGGGCCGCTCACTATTACGGAGTCGCCTGTCATTATATTATCAGTCGAAAGCTTATCGTAATATACCTCTCCTATGCCGCTGGTGTTAATAAATATCCTGTCGCACGCGCCCTTCTCAACCACTTTCGTGTCGCCTGTAACGATCTGGACGCCTGTTTTCCGGGCGGCCTCAGCCATCGAGCGGACTATTTTCTCTAATACGCTTGTCTCAAGGCCCTCTTCAATTACCGCTCCGACAGAAATATAGAGCGGCCGGGCTCCGCACACAGACAGGTCATTGACGGTGCCGTAGATCGCCAGGCTGCCTATGTCCCCTCCGGGGAAAAATATCGGGTTCACTACATATGAGTCGGTAGTGAAAGCTATCTTCTTATTCCCGATATTCAATATGGCAGAATCTTTCTTCTCTCTTAAGATAGGGCCGGAGAATTCCTTCATAAATACGGAATCTATAAGCTTGTGCATCTCCCTGCCGCCCGCGCCATGGCTCAAAGTTATCTTATCCATAATCATCTTCTTCCGTATTTATAGTAGGCGGCGCATGTGCCTTCGGACGAAACCATGCATGAGCCGACGGGGTTATCCGGAGTGCACCTCTTACCGAAGAGCCTGCACTCGAGCGGCGTCTTTACGCCTTTCAGGACCATATTGCAGATACATACCTTGTTCTCATGCGCGGGCGTTACCTTGACCTTAAATTTCAACGCCGCGTCAAAGCCGGAGAATTCCCTTCTTATCTTAAGGCCGCTATCCTTCACTTCGCCTATACCCCGCCATACGGAGGAGCACTTCTCGAAGACCATGCCCGTCATGCTGCGAGCCAGGCGGTTTCCGAGCGGAGTGATTATTCTCTTATATTGTATCTCGACCCTGGGCTTACTCTGATTCACAAGCATGAGTATTGCTTGTAATATATCTACGGGCTCGAATCCCGCCGCGACGCATCCGGTATTATATTCTTTCGCGAGAAACTCGTAAGGTTTCATGCCCGTTATCGCGCTCACATGGCCGGGCAGTAAAAATCCGTCGATGCCGTGCCTTGAGTCCGCCACAAGCCAGCGGAGCGCTTCGGGCATAGTCTTGTGGGCGCATAATACGGAATAATTACCGATGCCTTGCCTGGCCGCGGTAATGATGGACGCCCCCACTGTCGGAACAGTCGTCTCGAATCCCACGCCGAGAAAAACCACTTCTTTCCCGGGGTTTCTCTTCGCTATATCCAGAGCGTCGTCGGTGGAATAGACCATCCTTACATCCCTGCCGGCGGCCTTTTCTTTGTAGAGGCTTGAACGCGAGCCCGGCACACGCATCATATCCCCGAACGTAGTTATGATGACATCGGGTAATCTCGCGATAGCGATAGTGCGGTCCATATACTCGACAGGCGTAACGCAGACCGGGCACCCCGGCCCCGAGATCAGCTTTATGTTGGGCTCGAGGAGATCGCGGAGGCCGAATCTGAATACGGCCATAGTATGCGTCCCGCACACTTCCATGAACTTGTATTCACGGCCATGGCTAGCGGCAGCGCGTATACGATCCGCCAGCCTATGTACGAGTGAGCTATCCCTGAATTCGTCTATATATTTCACTTCTTCTCCAGCGTCATAGGATTAAATCTATTCTTCGCGAATATGTACCAGGCGCAGCAGGATGCAAATCCTTTGGCGGTGTCCACCCAGTCATATCCTCCGGTCTTATTGAGCGTATACGCAAGCGTCCTGGTGCTCTTACCGGCGATGCGTTTATCGAATAAGAGCACGTCCAGCTGATTCGCGTAGAAGTATCCTCGTTCCGGCTCTCCGAAGGCCATAAAGGCGCACGCCATATGGCCGGTGCCGTCGACCCAGATATTGTTCACCTCTATATCGGGGCCGTGAAAAAATCCCATTATCCTGCCGCTCTTATAATCCAGTATCTTCCTGTACCGGAGATCGTATTCCGGAATATTCAGAAAATCCTTATACTCCGCCCCCATCCCGAGCACGCGCCATGTGTAATTATCTAAAGCGAGATTATCACCCTTCACGTTCTCGTCGATCCATATCTTTAACTTATCCGCATATAGGTCCTCGCCGCAAAGCTTAAAGGCCGCGTAACAGTCTATATTCGCTTCCGGGTGGCCGTAACTCTCATGAAGCTTCTTATCGCCGTCGCGCCAGCCGTGCTGTATATAGCCCCCGCTTCCTTCGTCCTTGTAAAAGAATACCAACAGGTCTTTAATAAGTTTTATTATAGTCGCATATCTATCAGAATGATACTCTCTCTCGTAGCATTTGTATGCTATCAGGAGCCATGCCATGTCGCCTATCCATCTGTCCGCGGGGCCCGGATTATGGTAGGCCCTCGTGCCGGGTGTATCATTCAACGCTACAAACTGATAGAACCCCCGCGCCTGGCCCTTGTAGAAAAAATTCTGCAGGGATATATCATCGTTATTTATTCTGGTAGCGTTCGCGTAAAAATCAAGTATCCGCTCGGCCCTTTCGCGTTCGCCCTTCAATATGAAGGCCATGGCGACGACGCTGTTATTGAACGTCTGGGCCATATTATCTTCCATCGACGGTACCAATATCTTGTCGGGAGACGACTTATCCTGTATCTGTTTTAAATATTCGAGGACAAGGGGATCTTCCTGCGCGAGAGCCGCGGCGCGGCGCTCTTTAAAGCCGATGCCCGGAAGATCCCTGTCCGGATCGAGGACCGGTCCGCCAGGGGCAAAACTGGCCTCCAGGCCGGGCTTACCCGGTCCTATCTCGTCGAGCTGGATGCTCCCGGAGCCTTTACCGGATATAGCGAGCTCAAATGTGACTATCTGGTCGAGTTTATCGTCCCCGCCCCACCAATAGTCCGTATTACCGGGGTAAAGCACGATTTCGGTCCATTCGCCGTATTTACCGAGCGGGACCTTCTTGCCGAATATGGAGCCGTCGGCGTCTATGAATTTCATCTCGAGGTCATCCGGAGAGACCGCTTTAATAAGGAATGTTACGGGCGTATCCTTATCGATGCGGCCTATAACCACTTTGGATAATACAACCCACCCGCCCCTGTTATTAAGAGTATAATCCGCTTTGAGAATGTTGCTATTTTCGCCGCGAAACGAAGTCAATTTGACGGAACATCCGCTATCGGCATTAGTCGACCACTTCGCAGTGTCGTCCCACTTCTCCCGCGGCGCGTCGGCGGCAGCGGCAGACGCCAGAATCGCCGAAAATAGTAAAGTAGTTATAAGACCGGTGCCTCTTCTCATTCGCCCGCCTTTACAGCTCTTTAAGTATCTTTATAGTCTTTTTAGCTTCCTCGGGCTTTACCTTCTCTATCGCGAATCCGGCATGTAATAGGATATAGTCTCCCGCTTTTACGCCTTTCAACAGCATAAAATTGGCCTTACGTTTCAACGCGCCGGAGGCAACTATACCCTCATCGCCGTCGATCTTCAGGACTTTCATCGGTATTGCTAAGCACATGATCCCCTCGCATTCGCGATAGCTAACTGCCCTATCGGTATTCCGTAATCATTTGTATTAACGTCGGAGTTGATGTAAACATCAAATTTATTCTTACTTAAAAGAAGCGCGGTTCTTTTTGTAAGATATTTATTCTGAAAGACACCGCCCGATAATACTATTTTGCGCAACTTGAATTCTTTTCTCAATAAGGATGCTGTGCCAACTACCATTTCCGCTACAGTGTTGTGAAATTTTGCCGACATAATGCTTCTATCTCTCTTTTTGCGCAGGTCGCTTACAATTCCTTTAACCAGGCCGGAAGTCTCGATAATACGCATACCATTCTCAGATTTTATGCCGAACTTATAACAATCCTCGTTAACCTGAGAAGCTATCTTCTCCAGATCTATTGGAAGTTCAGCCTCAAAAGATGCAGTACCCTTATGCAATATTAGACTGGCTGCAGCGTCAAAAAGCCTGCCTGCGCTCGATGTAAGGGGTGAGTTTATATCGTTATCTATCATCTTCCTGATTATAGATAACCGTTTTTCTCCGGGCCTGGCCATGATATCTAAACCCTGCTTTAAAAAGTTCCTGCCGAAAGTTTTGTAAAGATAGCTTGCGGCCATGCGCCACGGTTCTCTTATCGCCGCTTCGCCGCCGGGCATCGGCATATACTCTAAATGGGCCGCTCTCTGAAACTCTTTCAGCCCTCCGACGAAAAACTCGCCGCCCCATATACGGCCATCCCAGCCGTATCCCGTCCCATCGAACGCCGCACCGATCACATCTGTTCCTATCGAATGTTCGACGATCGCGCTCGCTATATGAGCCTCGTGATGCTGAATATGACGCAAGTCCGTCGTCGCGAGCTTAAGCGCATGCATAGCGGCGAACCGGCCGGAAAAATAATCCGGATGACGGTCGCAAACAATGACTTTGGGCCTTATGCCCAGCCTCTTTTCACAAGCGCATATCGAGGCCTCGTACGCCCCCAGATTATCCGGATCGCTTAATGAGCCGAACCCCTCGATAAGATACGCCTTATTGCCTTTCGCGAGCGCAAACGCGCCCTTCAGGTCCGCTCCGCAGGCGAGTATCGGCTTCTCGATCTTAAATGGCAGTTCAATGATCTTCATATAGGAATATTATAGCGGAGAGCCTCTATAGTAACAAGGGCGAATAGTAACCTGCGAATCCTCAACTAGTCAAGACCTGACCCGAAGTTATGGTTCGCACTGAAAATATTTCCCATAATCTCTAGCTACAGGGCCGGTCTTTTGGGCCTTTTAGGGACAGGTACAAATCCTATCTCAGACCTGTCCCCTTACTACACTCCCTTTATTCATTCGGGGTATATTGTAAAAACGGGAGGGGACAGGTCTAATCTTAATTTTGTACCTGTCCCTATTCCCCCTTCAATTCGCCGCTTCATAAAGCCATGATGTACGTCAAACAGTAAGAATCTACGCTTGCTGCGATATTTTCGCCTCCGTTCACCACTTAACCTGGCAAATCTAACCAGGTTAGAAATCACTGTTCCAGTCTCACTCTCTACTCACCCCACTAGGAGATTATCGGCTTCGCCGGATGGTGATTACCTTGGTGGCCCGATTAGAGCGGCTGTATTCATTTTACGGGTGACGCAAGATCCAGCCTTGAGGGGCGTAGCGCAGGATGGGTTTAATATAGATACCCGTCTTGCTATTCATTATATTGTAAACCCTGCGCAAGCACCGAAAGGCGATCTTGCGGCAGGACCCGGAAAATGATATTGCAGCCGAAAGATCTAGATCACTATGATGGATAAACCTTTTTCGTTGGCGAGGGCGATTATCTCCGCCTTATCTATAAGGAATGTCTTATCTGCCTCTATCGCGAGGGCTGTGCCTCCGGCTTTTATGATGGCCTCGACGGTCTCGAGGCCCACGAGCGGGATATCGAATCTCATGTCCTGGTGCGGCCTTGCTGCCTTTACTACGACGAACCCCCTCTTCGACAGGCTGCCGGCCCGGGCTATCGTCTCGTCCGTGCCCTCTATGGCTTCGACCGCTATGACCGTCTTATTCTTTACTATAACTGTCTGCCCTATATCGAGCCTGGCGAGCTCGCTCGCGGCGGCCTTCGCGTAATCTATATCGACGGACTCCTCGCTGGTGGGAGGCCTCCTGGTGATGACGCCCCTGGGCGGCATAAGGTCTTTCAAGTATGGGGTGGGATCCATAACCTCGATTCCCATCTTGCCCATGAACTCAGAAGCTTTCTTCAGGATCGAATAGTCCCGATTATCGTTGAGCTTGCCCAGCAAGGCCTTAGTGTCCGCGTCGAACCCTTCGGGGTTCTTAAAGAAGAGGTCCTTCCGGAGCTTTCCCAGCATAACGATCTTATTGATGCGGTTCGTCACGAGCGCGAATACCATCTTCTGAAAAGCCGCGAGCTCAAACCAGACGAACTTATCCACATGTCCGTCGATCTCCATCGAGGTTATACCCTTGATCCCGATACCTATGACTTTATCGCCCCGGGCTCTCGCGGCATCCGCGAATATGATAGGAAGCTTCCCGGCGCCGGCGACTACACCTATGTTTGCCATATAATTTATTTTACCTTATCAGGCGAAACGAACGCGAACATCATCTCGGCCTCCGCCACCACTTCACCGTCGACCTTGGCGACGCCGCGGCATTGCAGGATGTTCATCCTCATCTTAACGAACTCCAGTTCCATCCTCAGCGTATCGCCGGGCACCACCGGTTTGCGGAATTTCGCTTTATTGATGGCGAGAAAATAGGCAAGCTTGCCGATATTCTCCTTGTAATTAAGGGCGCCTACGCCGCCTGTCTGGGCCAGGGCCTCTATTATAAGGACTCCCGGCATTACGGGCTGTCCAGGAAAATGGCCCTGGAAGAACTGCTCGTTTATCGTAACATTCTTTATGCCGACGACCCCCTTTTCGGTAACCTCGAGTATCCTATCGACCAGTAAGAACGGATAACGGTGGGGGAGTATCTTCTGTATTACATTAATATCCAGGATCTTACCTGTCGTGTCCTGTACTTCATTTCCCATGGCTATTCTCCCTTTAGAGATTTCAATTTATCTACTAACTCCATATTAAGTTTATGCCCGCTCTTTATAGCGACCACATGCCCTTTAATGGGCATACCAGCGAGATACAGATCCCCGATAAGATCGAGCACCTTATGCCTTACAGGCTCGTCGTTAAACCGGAGCTTATTATTTATCGGCCCCTTAGGGCCCATCACCAGCGTATTTTCGTAATTGGCTCCCTTACCGAGGCCCCTTTTTAAAAGCTCCGCCGCTTCGATTTCGGAACAGAATGTCCTGGCGGACGCTATCTCGTTCTCGAAAGTTTTTTCATCTATGACAGCGCTGTAAAATTGCGCTCCGATGCCGGGGTAGGAGAGTGTGTACGAAACTTTAAAACGATCATCCGGAAATACGGCAAGGATCGAATCGCCCGAGGCGCACCAGACCGGATTTTTAACATCGAGCATCTTTTTTGGAGAGCCCTGTTCGATTACACCTGAACGCTTAATGGCCTCCAGGAACGCCTTGGCGCTGCCGTCGGCTCCCGGAAGCTCGACATTATCCGTCTCGATAATTATATTATCTATGCCGGCGCCCGATAGCGCCGCCAATAGATGTTCCGTCGTCTGGATCTGTAAGGGCCCGAAGCCTAAAGTCGTCCTGCGTTCCTGCGTCAAGGCCCCCTGCAGGCTCCCGATGGACTGCACGTTAAGGAGAGGCTTATTGGCCAGGTCCACTCTTATAAAATTTATCCCGCTATCGGCGGGCGAGCTCTTCAGCGTCAGCGACACTTTATTGCCGGTTTGCAACCCTATACCTTCGATGGCAACCGTCTTATCGATGGTCCTTTGCCTTATGAAACTCATGCTTCTCCTTAAAACACGAAGCCTGCTTTTCGGCGCAGGCTTCGTTAATTTTAATCTTATACCTGTTACTTGTTGAGTCTGGAAAGAATCTCGTTAGTTAAATCGTACTCCGTACTTCCATAAAGAAGCATGCGCGAATTCAAGATAAAGTCATATCCCGTTGCCTTGGAATAATCGGCAACCACCTTCTCTATCTCTTTAAGTATGACGCCGAGCATATCATTTCTCTCTTTTATAAGCGCGTCTCTGGTAGTCCTGTCAAAATCCTGGAGGGCCTTTATCTTATTATCTATGACCGTCTGTTTCTCGGCTTTTGCCTTCTCAGAAAGAAGCGCCTGCTCGTCCTTAAGTTTTCTGAGTTCCTCGACCATATTCGCACGATCGGCCTCTTTAGCCTTGCCCTTGGCCTCTAAATCCTTTTCGGAATCTTTAGTCTTCTTATATTCATCAAAGACCTTGGCCAGGTCCACATAGCCGATCTTATACTCTTTCGCGTATGCCCGGCTCACGCCGAAAAACATTCCGCACACGAAAACCGCCGCCACCGCCAAAACGATAATCTTCTTCATCTTACTCCTCCCTTTTCGTTTAAGTTAAAGTTAAAATCCTCTGCTCATACTGAAGTAAAACTCTCCGGTTTTCTCGTCATCGAAATTCGATACGAGCGGCCAACCGTAATCCAGCTTTATCGGCCCCACGGGCGTCTTCACTCTGACGCCTATTCCGGCGCCGTATTTATAACCGGCTCCCACTAAAAAATCGTCGGCTTTTGCCCAGACATTGCCTACATCAAAGAAGACAGCGCCTTTAACGATCTTTTCATAAACGGGGAATGTTACCTCGGCATTGGCCACAGCTATGGAATCGCCTCCTATGGGCTGGTTGGAACCCGGATCCCTGGGGCCTATTCTTCTCTCTTTATATCCGCGGATAGTGTTAGCGCCGCCGGCGAAGAACCTTTCATATATAGGCACATCATCCGTGCTGCCGTAAGCGCCGCCTACACCTCCACGGGCCTTGAGCTCCAGAACAACCTTTTCAAAGAAAGAATGATAGTACGCCGCCGTGGCTGTACCCTTAACATATTCCTTGTCCCCGAAGAATATTCCGCCCGCGTCTTCTATTGAGCCATTTGCTATAAAACCTTTCGTCGGAACATATATATTATCGCGCGTATCATATGTCAGGTCAAAGGTCAGGCTGGATATTAAATTGGAACCCACTTCCTTGCTGAGATCCTGCGAGGCATCGTCCGCCAGGTTAGATATCTTGACATCCTCCAATCTGTATGTCAGGAGTCCCCTTATCTCATCCGTAAAATCCTTGCCCAGCCTGAGGTCTCCGCCCGTTCTCACTTCATCATACGCCCAGCCTATATCATTCTTCCTGTCATGCGCGGCCCTGTATAGATCGAAACCGAACGCGTACGGCAGACCGAATATCCATGGATCGGTCCAGCTTATATTAAAATCGCTGCGCACCATACCGAGCTCCGCCTTGATGGTCAGGTTCTGGCCGCCTCCGGTAAACGTCGGGAAGTTTAATATATCGAAATTCCTCTGCGTTATCTCGACAAAGCCGACCAGCTGATCCACTGAGCTATATCCGCCGCCAAATGAGAACTCGCCGGTCTTCGTCTCTTTTACCGTAACTATGAGGTTCTGTATATCGGGTGTTTCTGTAGGCTCGGTATCGAAAGATACGTTCTCGAAGTACCCCAGATTATAGAGCCGCTCCTTCGAACGCTTTATCCTGTCTCCACTGAACTTCTCGCCCGGATATATCCTGAGCTCTCTCCTCACCACCAGCTCCCTGGTCTTCATGTTCCCGCGTATATCGATCTTTCCGACATATACGGGCTCTTTACCGTCTATATTGAAGACAACATCTATGTTGCCCGTCGATTGATTTAGATTTCTCTCGACGTCTATAACGGCGTTCATATAGCCGTAATTATAATATAGCTGCTTTATCTCTGAAGAATCCTGCCTCAGGGCCCTATTCGAGAAAGATTTACCCGACTTCATCGTTATCTTTGAGCGGATCTCTTTTTCGGGCAGCACAAGGTTACCTTTAACGATTATGTCTCCGACCATATACTGTTTGTTTTCCTTGATATTTATAACGATCTTTAGCGTCTGGCCGTCAGCGCTATATTGAAGGTCGGGAGCAACTTCGGTATCCAGATAACCTATGTCGTCATACAATGATCTTATCCTGTCCAGGTCCTCCTGGAGAACCTCATCCTTGAATACGCCCGGGTTAAACAGCCATGCCGGCTTGGTCGACAGGATCTTCTTTATATCGTTTGTCTTTATAGCCTTATTTCCGGCTATAACTATGCTCGTCACCTTGACCTTGGTCTTCTCGTCCACCACTATGGTCACGCGGGCCTTACCCGTATCCTTGTCGGCATTGATCTCGTATTTGACCTCCGTGAACGGGTAGCCTTTCTTGGAATAGAAGTCCTTTATCTCAGCGACATCCTGCGCTAGCACCGCCAGGTTCAGCATTTCGTTGGGCTTTGACTTCATCAGCGACTTCAGCTTAGAGGCGTTGAACGCGGCATTGCCTTTAAAATCTATGTCCTCGATGACCGATTTCTCCTCCACCAGGAATACCACAACCAATCCGTTTGCCTCTTCCTTGACATCTACGGAGACATCCGTAAAATAGTCCGTCGCGTAGAGCCTCTTCAGGTCCTCGTTTATGACTTCCTGGTTAAACGCATCTCCAGCCCTGGTCTTTATCTTGGAGAGTATGATCTCGCTGCTTATCGCTTTATTATTCTCTACCTTAACCGCGGCTATGGTCTTGCCTTCCGTAGATTGAGCGTGGGCAGGTCCTGAAACCATAGAAAATAAGAGAGCGAAGATGACCGACGCGCAAGCTAACCCGTTTGATTTCATACCCTCTCCATTTCCGCTTCGATAAACTCTTCGCCTCTTGACGTCATATTTTCGAATCTCATGTACTCACCCAGGAATGTAAGGTTGAAGTTTCCCGTTGGACCGTTTCTCTGCTTCGCTATAATGATCTCCGCTATGCCTTTATTCTCTTCTGTGGGATTATAATACCATTCCCTCAAAAGAAGTATTACGAGATCCGCGTCCTGCTCTATCGCGCCTGATTCCCTAAGGTCGGAAAGCTGCGGCCTGTGATCCTGACGCTGCTCTACGGCGCGCGAAAGCTGGCTTATCGCTATCAATGGGGTGTCCAGCTCTCTTGCCAGCGCCTTAAGCGACCTGGATATTTCGGATATCTCCTGCTGCCTGTTATCGGCTCTGGTATGGCCCTGCATAAGCTGGAGATAATCCAGGACTATAAGTTTTACATCGAACTGGGACTTCAGCCGCCTTGCTTTGGCGCGCAGCTCCAGGACGGATATGCCCGGCGTATCGTCTATGTAGATAGGCGCCTCGGATAATTTTCCGGCCGCGCTCACCAGCTTCGGCCAATCCGCCTGAGAGAGAAAACCTGTCCTGACCTTATGGGCGTCTACCCTGGCATGCGAACAGAGCATTCTCTGGACGAGCTGCTCCTTCGACATTTCCAGGCTGAAGAAGGCGACCGGCGCGCGCTCCACTACCGCGGCATGCTCGGCTATGCATAGCGCCAGCGCGCTCTTGCCCATGGAGGGACGCGCCGCCAGCACTATAAGATCCGACGGCTGCAACCCTGCCGTCTTTATATCGAGATCCCTGAACCCGGTCGATATGCCCGTTACGTTCTGTTTGCGCTGGTATAAACTGTCTATGGTCTCGATGGAACTCTTAATGATATCCCTTAAGGGTATGAACTTCTTCTCAACTTTGTTGGATGAGACTTCGAAGATCAGCTGCTCGGCCTTATCGACGAGAGAATCCACGTCCTTGGAGGTATCGTAACATTCGCCGACTATCTGCGTAGCCGTATTGATAAGGTTGCGCAGGATCATTTTCTCTTTTACGATCTTTGCGTAATGTATGAAATTTGCCGCAGTGGGGACACTCGATGCCAGGCTGGATACATAATCGGGACCGCCCGCGTCTTCGAGCGAATTTGTCTTCTTCAGTTCTTCTATAACTGTTATAAGATCGACGCCCCTGTTATCGTCGAAGAGTTTTATTATAGCGGCGTATATCCTGCGGTTAGCATCCTTATAGAAACAACCCGCGTTCAACATCTCTATAGCCTGCGGGATCACTTCTTTATCAAGGAGCATCGCGCCCAGCACAGCCATCTCCGCGTCTATGCTCTGAGGCGGTATCTTTTCAATAATATCTTGGTTAGGCATCTTACCTTACTTTTTTACTATCCACACCCTTAAAGCCGCTTTTACCAGCGGATGGACCTTGGCAGTTACCTGATATACGCCCAGTTTCTTTATCGGCTCTTCGATCAGGATATCTTTTTTATCTATCTCTACCCCTTCGTCCTTCAATCTGTCTGAAATCATATCTCCGGTCACGGAACCGAAAAGCTTGTCCTCTTCTCCGGCTTCCATAGATATGGTGAGGGAGAGATTTGAGAGCCTATTGGCAACTGCCCTGGCGGCCTCAACTTTCCGCTCATTCTCCAGGTCCTCTTTCTTCTTGCGCGCCTCTAACAGCTTCATATTTCCGGGCGTGGCGGCTTTTGCTTTATTATTAGGAAGAAGGAAATTTCTGGCATACCCCTCTTTCACATTAACGACATCTCCCGCATGCCCGAGTTTATCTACGTCCTGTGTCAGTATGAGCTTCATAGGCTTAATCCGCCACAAACGGCAATAACGCCAGCTCGCGGGCTTTCTTAATGGCCTTGGCAAGCTGTCTCTGGTGCCTTGCGCAGCTTCCGGATATCCTGGACGGCACTATCTTGCCTCTCTCCGTCAGGAACCTCTGGAACTTCTGATATTCGAGATAATCTATGTTCTTTACTTTGTCGCCGCAGAACCTGCAAGGCCTCTTCTTATAAACTTTCTTCTTCAGGCCATCTTTTTTGAGAGGCTTCTTTCTTTCCGGTTTATTAAACGGTTTAAACATCGTTTCTCCTAGTTTATTCAGCCTTATTGCAGGCTAAGTGCCGATATCTCTGATATCGGCCTTCTTTATCGCTTTAGTGTATACTTTATCAGAATGGCGCTTCTTCGTCCGCGCCGCTCGGGGCCTTGCCGGGCTCGGACTGCGGCATGGCGCCCTCATCATTCAGGTCTATTGTACCCATCTCTTCCGGGACCGGGGCGGTCTGTTTACCTGCGGATGCGGGCGCGCCCTGTTTAGCGCCCGCTCTTAAAAACTGTATATTATCGGCTATCACCTCGACCGTATTGCGCTTCTGGCCGTCCTGAGTCTGCCAGTCTCTTGACTGCAATCGCCCCTCTACGAATACCGGGCTGCCCTTCGAGAGGTACTCCCCGCAGACCTCCGCCCTGCGCCCCCAGACTACGATGCGTATAAACGAGGACTGTTCCTTCTTCTCTCCGGTCTGTGTGGTATAGAAACGGTTTACGCCCAGCGTGAAAGTGGCGACGGCTGATCCGCTCGGGATATACCGGAGTTCCGGGTCCCTGGTGAGGTTTCCTATTAATAATACTTTGTTAAGGCTTGCCATTTATCTCCTTGTCACCATCAGCCTCAATATTTCAGCGTTCATCTTGCACGCGCCTTCGAGCTTGGCCACGGCATCGGACGGCGCCTCGAAATCGAGCTTATAATAATACGCTTCTTTGAATTTATTGATCGGGTAGGAAAGAGGCCTCTTGCCCCATGTGTCTTCCTTCTTCACATTTCCGCCATTTTTGACCACTAAATCGCCGATAACCTTATATGCGGCCTTCAGGTCGTCTTCCTTAATATCCGGCTTTAGTATGAATATTCCCTCATAATTGTTCATTCTCTTATCTTTCCTTTCGATCCTTCGGTAATTTTCAATTTAGGTTACCATAATATATACAATAAATCAACCATTTAGGAGGTGCCCACTTTTCTCCTATTGTACTTGTTCATAGCCATATCGATACCGTCTGTGAGCATCGATGATACTGCCTCCTCGGCCAGCCTTATAACGTGGGTGACATTACGCAGGAGCCTTCTTTTAAACGGGCTCAGCACATATCTGGTGATATCGCCCTTATGCACTTCTGTGGCTATGCCGACCTTAAGACGGGCGAAATCATCCCTCTTGAGAACATGCGTTATGGACCCCAGGCCCTTATGGCCGCCCGATGAGCCTTGCTTCTTAAGCCTGATCTTTCCAAGCTCGAGGTTGATATCGTCGCATACTACCAGCATATCCTCGACATTGCTCTTGTAGCGCGTCATAATCTCGCCGACCGCGTTACCGGAAAGATTCATAAAAGTCTGCGGAAGCGCAAGCACCACATCCTCGCCTTCGATCTTGCCGCGGCCAATAAGAGAGAAATGAAGCTTCTCTTTTATCTTTATCTTATTATCCTTGGCCAGTTTTTCTACAACGGCGAAGCCTATATTATGCTTTGTCCCTTTGTACTCCGCTCCGGGATTGCCGAGGCCGATTATGAATTTCATCTTTTGCCGTTATTCTTTCTTGGCCTCTTTTGGAGCTTCCTTAGGAGCTTCCGCTGGAGCTGCGCCAGGCGCGCCTTCGGCCTCTTCCTCTTCCTTCTTCTTCCTTATGAGTTCGGGCTCCTCAGCGCCTTCTGCCGGCACCTCTTCCTTCGGCACTTCCACCTTAGGCGCCTTCACTATCATAGTGATGAGCTCGGGGTCGTTCAAAAACTTAACGCCCTCCGGAGGCACTATATCTTTCACATGGAGCGACTCTCCCAGCTTAAGATTGGAGACATCGACCTCTATCTTTTCCGGTATATCTGTAGGCAGACACTCCACCTGTATTTCCCACATGATGTGCTCGAGTATTCCGCCATCTACTTTGACTCCGATCGGATCGCCTTTGGAGGAGAGCGGCACATTGATCTTCAGGGTCTCTGTGAGCGATATCTCGTTAAAATCGACATGCAGGATCCCGTCCCTTATCGGTTCCCTCTGGATCTCTTTTATCAGAACGGTCTTGTCTTTTATAGCGCTTTTACCGCCCGATACCTTGAGCGTTATCAGCACGTTCTCGCCCGCTTTTGTATGCAGAGCTTCAGCTAGTTCGCCTATCGGGACCTGAATACTGGTGGCGCCTTCGCCGGATCTGTAAACATTCGCCGGGACCAATCCTTTGGCGCGCAGATCCTTCGCAACTCTTTTACCTGTCTCTGTTCGAACATGGGCTTTTATTATCACTTTTTCCATATTACCGCATTCTCCTTATCTAATCGAACAACACACTGATGGATTTTTCATTATGGATCCTCATTATAGCTTCTCCCAGCAGGGAAGCAACCGATAGGACCTTTATCCGCGGGATCATCTTCTCCTTCGGAATCGGTATGGTATCTGTTACCACAAGCTCTTTGATCTGTGAATCTTTCAATCTCTCTACCGCAGGACCGGCGAGCACCGGATGCGTAATACTGGCGTAGACTTCAAGAGCGCCCGCCTTCTTCAGGGCGGCCACCGCTTCGACGAGGGATCCAGCTGTAGCGACCATGTCATCTATTATGACAACATTCTTGCCCGCAACGTCTCCCATGATATGCATTGCCTCCGCCTGTTTATCGTTGATGCGCCTTTTATCGACTATCGCGAGATCGCAATGCATCTTCTTGGCATATGCCCTGGCGGTCTTAATTCCGCCGACATCCGGCGAGACTATTACCATATTTTTATCCAGCTCAAGTTCCTTTATGTAATCGGCAAATATGGTGAACGCGTACAGATGATCCAGCGGGATATCGAAAAATCCCTGGATCTGTCCGGCGTGCAAGTCCACCGTGAGTATCCTGTCCGCTCCGGCGACGGTTAAGACATTCGCGACGAGCTTCGCGGTTATCGGCACCCTGGGCTGATCTTTTCTATCCTGCCGCGCGTATCCGAAGTAAGGCAGGACCGCCGTTATCCGCTGGGCGGAGGCCCTCTTCAGCGCGTCGATCATTATCAATAGCTCCATCAGATTATCGTTCGAAGGGCATGATGTGGATTGGATCACGAATACATCATGGCCTCGCACATTCTCATTGATCTTGACGCGTATTTCACCGTCGGAAAATTTATCCACCGACGCGTCTCCCAGCTCGATCTTCAGAAATTTGCAGATCTTGAGCGCAAGGTCCTTATTGGCGTTACCGCTGAATATTAATAAGCCGTTTTTCATCTGACTCCCTCCTTGCTTTCCCCGATCTCTTTTCTAAAATTTTCGCCGGGACACCTACCACCGTCTTGCCGTCAGGCACATTGCGCCCTCTTAAGACAACGCAGCCCGCTCCGACCGTCGCGTTCTTTCCTATCGTTATAGGAGCTATCAATACCGAACTGACACCTATAAACGCATTGTCTTTTACGACCGTCTTGTTTTTATTCTTTCCGTCGTAATTTGCTGTAATGGTCCCGGCGCCTATGTTCACCTTCCTGCCAAGCGAGGTGTCTCCGAGGTACGTGTGATGTTTCACCCTGCAACCGTCGCCTATCTTCGTCCTGACAAGCTCAACGAAATTTCCCACCATGACATCCTGGCCTACTCTGACATTAGCCGTCAACCTGGCGAATGGGCCTATGTGGCAGCGCTTCCCGATCTTTACATTGGGCCCGATAAATGTATTGGGATGTATTATAGTATCCTGGCCTATCTTCGCGTCCGGATATATCGTAGTAGTAAGGGGGTCTTCGACAGTTACGCCGCTTAACATCATTTCATCGATGATCTTGTTCTTCAGGAACCGGGTCGCCTCCGCAAGATCTTTCCGTGAATTTATGCCGATCATCTCATCGGCATCTGTAAGTGTAACGGACTCTACCACCTTGCCTGCCTTGTTCAATATTTCAATGGTGTCCGTAAGAAATAATTCCTTTTTTCGCTGGTCCGGCTTTATATGTTTAAGCGCGCCGAATAAGTCTTTTGCCTTGAAACAGTAAGTCCCCACATTCACTTCGTCTATGGTTTTCTCGAAATCGCTGGCGCCTATCTCTTCGGCTATCTTCACTATGTCTCCGGACGAGCCCCTGACTATCCTGCCATACTCTGCCGGATCCTTAAGTCTTATCGTAGTCAGAGTGGCGCTTGAGCCGGAGGCCCTATGCTTTGAGATGAGCTTCTTTATCGTTTCACTCGTCACCAGCGGCGTATCGCCGCAAATAACGATAACATTACCACTGTAGCTGCCCAGAAGTTTTTTTGCTGTCTGGACAGCGTCGCCGGAACCGAGAAGCTTCTTCTGGATAACGATCTTAGTATCTATCGTTTTACGTAAGTCGTCGCTGCCGTACCCGGCCACTGTAATAATACGGGTGATGCCCGCATTCTTGAGTGAATCCAGCACGTACGAGATTATCGGCTTACCGAATATATTATGCAGGACTTTCGGAGTTTCCGACTTCATCCTGGTCCCGCGGCCTGCCGCGAGCACTATCGCAACTGTATCTTTCAATTTACTGTCCTTGTTTGTTCTATCTGGTTCCTCAGCTCGGCGCGGCCTCGCTTCGAATCCTAGCACAGTTACTACGGTCTAACTACTGGCTGCCCAGCTAGGATTCGAACCTAGACAATCAGATCCAAAATCTGATGTGCTACCATTACACCACCGGGCAATAATGTATGGCCCTTTACAGTTCTATATCCTCGTCTTCCACCGTTACGGACGGCTTTGCCGGGGCGGAAGATTGCGGAGCAGATGATGCCGGCGAAGCTTGAGCATGCGCCGAATGTGATTGCGCGGCAGAAGGCGACTTCTTCTCTTTGTCGAACGCCTCCAAAACCTTCTTCTGTATATAATCTCTGCACTCCGCTGTTATCGGGTGCGCTATATCCTTATGCTCGGACTCTCTCGGCATACCCTCGGCTCCGGGGGCCGGCATCTTATGCTCGGTCATCGGAAGGGCGGCGCCGCAATTATTGCAGTGCTTTGACCTTACCACATTCCTGAAATTACATTTCGGGCAAGGTTCTTTCAGTTTTCTGGACGGCATCGCGACAAACAATCCCTTGGTGCCTTCTATGACTTTGACGTTCCTTACCACAAACATGTTGTCGAATGTCAGCGTCGCGTAAGCCTTTAATTTCTTATCCTGCCCCTCTTTCATAAAAATTTTAACTTCAGTGATCTCCATTGCGTACTCCTCAAGTTTGTGATCAGATCTGCCTCTGCTTTACATCCTGGTCCAAGCGATGAATACCTGCCAGCGCTTTCTTGAACGCTCCGGCACGCTATTTAACAGCCTATTCTTAACCTCTATCGCCTCCTTTCCGGTCCTGCATAGACAAAATACGCTTGGCCCGCTTCCCGAAACCATAGCTTTCCTGCCCAGTAGTGAAGAGGCCAAGCATCTTATAACCTTGCCGACAACCGGTCTTTTCGCCGTTACGATCGTCTCTAAGTCGTTGCGTAGCAACCCTTCGAAGCCATCCCAATCCTTAGGGAGTGTAATTCTATCATCGCGGTGGCTGTTTGTCAAGCGCCTCGAGAGATCGAGCGCCTGATAGATATCTTTAGTGGCCACCTTAAAACCGGGATATATGATTATATGATATAATTTCGTATTTAAATTGGACTTTTCAAGCCTATCGCCTATGCCTCTGCCTATAGCAAAAGGCGCGTCAAACATAAAAAATGGCACATCTGCGCCGAGTTTTGCTCCTAATCGTATCAATTTATCCTTACTTATATTAAGCTTGAAGAGCTTATTAATGCCTGTTAACACCGCGGCTGCGTCAGAGCTGCCCCCTCCAAGGCCGGCGGCTATCGGAATTCTCTTCTTTATATGGATCTTAACGCCCATATCTGCCTTAGCGGTCTTCAAGATAAGCTCGGCCGCTTTATAAGCTATATTATCCTGAGGCCTATCGGTAACATGCCGATCGCATGTGACAATTATCCCTTTATCTATTCTGGATATCTTTATTCGGTCGGCAAGCGATATGCGTTCGAAGAGAGTAAAGAGGTTATGGTAGGAATCCTTGCGTTTATTTAAAACTTTAAGGACCAGATTTACCTTAGCCGGCGCTGTCAGTTCGATGGAGTTCATACTACTTCTTCATACTTAGGGCTTCCTTAGCGGCGAGGACTATGTTATTTGGTGTCAGTCCGAAATGTTTGAAGAGCTCGCCGGGATCGCCCGAGACGCCGAACCTGTCCTGTACGCCCACCATCTTCATCGGCACCGGACAGGCCTGGATGACGACCTCGGCTATAGCCGAGCCCAATCCGCCGAGCACCGTATGCTCCTCCACTGTGACTATCGCGCCCGTCTCATATGCCGCGCTTATAATGGCGTCTTTGTCTATCGGTTTCGGCGTATGAAGGTTCACAAGGCGCGCGCTTATCCCTTCTTTCTCCAGCTCATTGCATGCAAGCATCGCCTCATAGACCATCTGGCCGCAGGCGAATATCGTTATATCCTTGCCCGCCTTAAGTATATTGGCCTTGCCGATCTTAAACGAATTCCCTTCTTTTGTTATCACCGGTATTGGCGCCCTGCCAAACCTCAAATAAACCGGTCCTTTTATCTTAGCCGCCTCGACCGTCGCTTTCTGGGCCTCGAGCGCGTCGCACGGCACGACTACCGTCATATTCGGAAGTATCCTCATTAACGCTATCTCTTCTAATGCCTGGTGCGTCGCGCCATCCGGGCCGACCGATATTCCCGCATGAGTTCCTACGATCTTCACGCCCAGATTCATATAGGCTATAGACACTCTTATCTGGTCCCATGCCCTGCCTGAGGCGAACACGCCGAACGTGCAGGCAAAAGGTATCTTGCCCATCAGGGCAAGCCCCGCGGCGGTACCGAACATATCCTGCTCGGCGACGCCCATGCCGAAGAAGCGTTCGGGGTAATCTTTCTGGAACCATGCCGCCCTGGTAGATTCCGTGAGATCGGCCGAGAGCACTACGACGTCCTTGTTCTCTTTGCCTAATTGCAATAGCCCCCGCCCGAACCCGTCCCTCGTAGGGACCATCTTCATCTTTTCTTCAGCCATTTTTAATTCACCATCTCCTCGAATTTAAGCTTTCTGGTCCTGTATTTTTCCAGAGCATCCCTGGATATCTTTAAATCTCTTCCGTCGGCCTGATTCACGATCTCAATGTGGTCGAAAGCATTGAATGTGTAACCATGCGTCACCTCTAGCATAACTTTTAAAATCGCTTTGATAAAATCGTCATAAATATGCGCGGCTTCAGTCTCTTTGAGGTCACGCGGAGCGGCCAAAAATTCTATTTTGAAATAAGGCTTATCCGGAAGCGCGTGATAAGTCCCTTTTATCGCCTTAAGCGTAAAGCCGGCTGCCAGGGTCTTATCATCCCTGAATTCCATCTTAACGCGGCCGACGATCTCTTCCGCCAGAAATTCCGGCAATGTTATGTCTTTTATGTAGAACCGGCCGTTCCAGTAACCTATGTCGCCCAAACCCGCCGGCTCGGAACGGAAGAAGTCGTTCATCACCTGATCCTGCCACTTCGGATCGAGGCCCATCTTCTGGAAGACCTCTTTTATCGAGCGCTCTTTCTGGGACTGAGGATTGAGCCTCATATCTATGATCATCCTCTTCCCGAATTCGCCTCTTGAGATATCCCCGAGAAAGACCCTCTTGACGTCGTCCACATACTTGATTATTATGACCTGGATCTCGGGGACACGCACGTCATGCGCTATTATGCAGTAAAAATCATAATTAGCGTCGGTGGAAAGCACTACGCGCGTGACGCTCATTATAACGTCATTCAGTTTTTCGGTGGCCGAGGGCGTAAGCGAGAACGTGAAATCCATAAGGTCGTCGAGCGGCATGTATATGGCCACCGTCTTGCCGGAGGTCCTCACCTTGACATCGATATTATATTCGTTTTTGCAGAGCCTTATTATCGACTCTTTAAGCTTCTCCTTGGGATAGGTCGGAGCGCATCCTGCCATAGAGACTATCAGGACCGCGATCGCGAAAAAATATCCCGCCCACCGGAATTTCATACACCCTTAAACATACCGAATTTGCCGTACTCCTTAAAGATCGCGTCTATCTCGTCGTAATCGAGCTCTTCTTTGTCCAGAAGCTCTTTAGCGAACCTGTCAAGGATCACCCGCTCCTTGGTAAGCAGGTCTTCGACGTCTTTCAGGCATTGCTGGAATAGCTTACTGGTCTCCGCGTTCAGTTCTTCTTTAACCTTTTCAGATATCTGGGACTCAGGGATTACCGTGTAGTCGCCGAGAAAACTCTTATCGGCCATCCCATATCTCCAGACCATATTATGCGCGATCGCCATAGCCTGCTTAAAATCCATCGCAACGCCGCTCGAAGTGGTGCCGAATTTCATCTTCTCGGCAACGTATCCTGCCAGATCAGCCTTTATGTCGGCCAATAACCTGTTCTTATCATGAGTGAATACTTCCTCCCTCGGCTGGTGATGAACCACACCGAGTGTGCCGCGCCTGGGTATGATCGACGCTTTAAAGACGTCGTCCGTCGGATGCAGTATATAAAGGACGACGAGATGCCCGGCCTCATGATAGGCGGTCTTCTCTCTTTCCTTCGGCGTTATATTCAATTTATGCTTCAGCCCCAGGTCCACCCTCTCCATGGCCTCGGATATATCATTGAGCGTTATGCTGTCGCGTTTTTCTCTTGTGGCGATAAGAGCGGCCTCCCTGATTATATTCTCTATATCCGCGGGCGACTTATATACAGCTTTTCTGGCAAGGCGCGCCACATCTATCGCCGGATCGTGCAGGATCTTGCCCAGATAATACGTAAACAGTTTTTCTCTGTCGTCCAGCGTCGGGAGATCTATATAAAGCTTTCTGTCGAATCTTCCGGGCCGCAGGAGCGCCCTGTCGAGGTTATCCTCGGGGGAGTTCGTCGCGCCTATAACTATGATATTCTGCTCGGGGGCCATTTCGCCCGACTTCAACTCTCTCTCCTGAAGGCCGTCCATCTCCGCCAGAAGCTGGTTCTGCGTGGAGTTCGTCTCTTCTGTACCGCCGAAAGCCGAAAAGACCCTCTTTCTCGCTATAGCGTCAAGCTCGTCTATGAATATAATACAGCCGCCATTACCGTAAGCCAGCTCACGCGCTTTCTTAAATAGCTCCCTCACTCTTGACGCGCCGACTCCGACGAAGACCTCGACGAATTCGCTTCCGGACATCGCCAGGAACGGCAGTCCCGTCTCCGTCGCGACGGCCTTTGCCAGATAGGTCTTGCCGCAGCCCGGGGGCCCCAGCATGAGAATGCCCCGCAGGATCTTGCCGCCTATCTTTTTAACGCGCGTCCGGTCTTTGATCAGCTCTACAACCTCTCTTGCTTCAGCCTTAACGTTATCCATCCCTATAACGTCGGACCATTTAACATTGACCAACTCGCCTCTGATGCTGGACTTCTTGCCGCTCTTGGAGAAACCTCTTCCCAGGACCGTTGAATAAAAGTAGACGAATATAGCGGCGTTCACCCCGACCAGCAATATCTGCATCGGGAGCTGAGCCAGGGTGAGCTTCATGTAGAATGACTCGAGAGACATCATTCCCCATACGGCGAGCCTGACTAAAGCATATACAGCTATTATTATCGCGTATTTGGCCCAGTTGAACTTAAATAGCATCCTGAATTTGCGGGAAAAGATAAGCCCTCCCCCGAGCGTCAATAAAATGGCCAGATACAACAAAAGCTCTATCGTAACGAAATATTTCATCATAACCTCCGGAAGTAGTGTACGCTTATTTTAACTGTTTTAAAGCCTTATCCAATTCCAGGACCGCCCTCTCGTACTCTTCTTTGTTAGGAGCGATCCCGTGCCATTCCGCCTTATTCTCGATGAAAGAGACGCCCTTGCCCTTTACAGTGTGCGCTATTATCATCGTGGGCTTTCCCTTCGTTTTTTCCGCTTCATCAAAGGCATCCATCAAGCTCTTAATATCATGGCCGTTTGTTTCTATAGCGTTCCAGCCGAAGTCCTGCCATTTGTGTTTATACGCGCCAGGGTCTTTTATATCGCAGCAGAAACCGTCTATCTGCAGTTTATTATAATCTATTATACCGCATATATTATCAAGTTTGTAGTGAGCGGCTGTCATCGCGGCTTCCCAGATCTGGCCCTCGTTAGTTTCGCCGTCGCCCATTAAACAATATACCCTTATATCAAGTCCATCCATACGCGAAGCGAGCGCGATACCGTCGGCTATCGATAAACCTTGGCCGAGAGAACCGCTCGATATCTCCACACCGGCCAGGCCCATCTGCGGGTGCCCCTGCAGGGGGCTGCCGAATTTTCGTAAGGTCCATAACAGGTCCTTGGAAAAATATCCCTTATGAGCCAGCACAGTGTAAAGGGCAGGACAAGCATGGCCTTTTGAGAGCAAAAACCTGTCGCGCTCTTTCCATTTAGGATCGGACGGATTGTTCTTCAATTTGTAATAATATAAGGCAACCAATATATCTACAATGGAAAGGCTTCCCCCGGTATGCCCTGAACCGGCCATCATAAGCATCTTCAGGATATCTTTCCTTATCTCTATCGCCTTCTTCTCGAGCTCTGTAATGTCTGGTCGTTTCATTTTTCTATTTTATCTTCCTTTTAATCCCCTTGCGGGGAGGCTTCGCACTTTCTCTCTGACCTTATCCTGTTTCGGATCAAATTTCAATGACTTACTCCACTCTTCCCGCGCTCTATCGCGCAGTCCTTTCTTAAAATATATGTCACCGAGATGGTCCCTTATCACCGGATCATCGGGATCTGTTTTGAGCGCCTTCTCGATCTGAAGGAGGGCCTCATCCGTCATGCCCTTTTTAAAGAGAACCCATCCGAGAGAATCCAGGAACGCGCCGTTCTCCGGATCCAGCGCAACCGCTTTTCTGGTCAGCTCCAAGGCCTCGTCAAGCTCGACGCCTTCCTCGGCAAACATATAGCCGAGATAATTATAAGCGTCGGCAAATTCCGGATCGAGCCTGATGGCGTCCCTTAAATGCTTTACCGCCATCTCTTTCTCGTTTATACTCTCGTAAAAAGATCCCAGATAAAAATGCGCTCCGGCATTATCCGGCGAGGCCTCAAGCGCGGTATTATAATATTTGAGCGCGCGGGCTTTATCACCCGCGAGCGCGTAGGAATATCCGAGCGCGAGATAAACATCGGCTTCTTTCAGGCCCAGCTTTACAGCGGCTTCCAGGACCGCCGTAGCCTCATCCAACTTCTTCTCGATAATATAAATATTGGCCCGTTCGATATAAGCGTAAGCGTCTTTAGGGTCCAGTTTCGAGATAGTCTCGTATTGCCGGAGAGCCTCATCGTACCGTTTCACTCTAAGGAATAGACCCCCGAGATGACGGTAGATGACTATATTCGACGGATCTATCTCCAGCGCTTTTTCAAAATTGAGGATCGCGCCGTCAAGATCTTTCTTCAGTTCGTACATGGCGCCCAGGCCTATATACGCCTCCAGATATTCCGGATTCAGCTGTACCGCCTGGTTTAAAGCCTCTATCCCCTTGTCGGTCTTACCCATCCTCGAGTATATCACGCCGAGGTTAAAATATAACAGGTCCGACTCCTTATCCTTATCGATAAGCTTTTCATAGACGCTTGCCGCGTCCGCCATCCTTTCCTGAAGCACATAGATATCTGCCAAAGAGCTGAGAGCCCACATCGAATCAGGGGCGAGGCGCATGACCTCCTGATATTCCTTCCGGGCATCTTCGTACTTATTTAACGATGTGTAGATAAGCGCCGCTATAAAAAACGGTTTCGCATCCGCCGGGTCCAGCGACTTGGCGGCCTTCAATTCCTCTAGAGCTTTCTTAGTATCCTTTAGCAGGAAATAATCGGCCGCAAGGCGCGTGTGAACGTAACTTATATCCGGCTCGAGAAGAACGGCCGCTTCAAATTCTTTAATGGCTTCCGCGCTCTTGAGCTCATTATCATAAATAATGCCCATCGTATAATGGGCAAGCGATTTCGCGAAACCCGTCGAGGAACGCCCCTCGGAAGCCCGCGGGCCTATCGAGAAAGAGCGGCTTCGTGAATATATATCCGCTACCGCATCCAGATTCTTTATCGCGAATGCCGATAGAGCAACCGCCGCGGCTAAAGTAAACAGGGCTTTACGTGAAAACAATTTTTACACTCTTATTCGGTAATTAACCCAATCAGAAAGGGCGGGACTCTACCCGCCCTTTCTAACGGGGTTTATTTTTTCTTATGGCGATCTCTTCTCATTCTCTTTTTTCTCTTATGCTTCGCCATCTTGGCTCTTTTGCGTTTTCTACCGCAAGGCATTTCGTGATCACCCCCTAACGGTCGATTTAATATATGACTTTATTAAGCGGGTATTCGATAATGCCTTCCGCGCCCGCTCTCTTTAAGTCAGGTATAAGATGCTTGACCACCTTCTCGTCTATTATGGTCTCGACATCTACCCAGTCCGGATCCGTAAGGTTTGCTATAGTGGGCTTCTTCATCGCCGGTAGAAGGCTGAGCACCGCCTTCAGATTTCTCTTGGCGACGTTCATCTTTAAGCCCACCTTATCTTCGGCGAGTATCGCGCCCTTCAGAAGAAGGGCCAGATTCTCTATCTTATTCCGCTTCCATGGGTTCATCCAGCTCTTGCGATTGGCTATGAGCTGTGTGGTGGACTCGCAAATGGTGGCCACCTCTCTCAGTTTATTGGCCCTTAAGGACGATCCCGTCTCGGTGACCTCAACTATAGCGTCTACACCCATTATGGCCTTAACCTCTGTCGCCCCCCAGCTGAATTCCACCCGCGCCTTGACTTTGTTCTTCTTAAGGTATCTCTTCGTAACTCCGACGAGCTCGGTCGCCACGGACTTGCCGTTCAGGTCCTTTACACTATTTATCTTCGAAGCTTCCGGAACCGCCAGCACCCATCTCACCGGGCGCATCGACTGTTTCGAATATATAAGCTCGGCAACCCTTACCACGTCCGAACCGTTCTCCAGTATCCAGTCATTACCTGTTATACCGACATCGAGGATCCCGTCCTCGACATATCTGGCCATCTCCTGGGCCCTAAAGAGCACGCATTCTATTTCGCTGTCATCGATTGACGGGAAATAGGACCTCTCGCTGATATTGACGTAAAAACCCGCCTTCCTGAACATCTTCACAGTGGAATCCTGCAGGCTTCCCTTGGGCAGGCCGAGTTTAAGCTTAGTCTTCGTCTGTTTCATATAATTTCCTATTTTGATTAATTCTACATAATACGGATATAAAAGTCAAGGTAAGTTCGTCCCGTCTTTTATCTTGAAGAAAGGGGCGAAATAAAATATAATCGTATCCAACCGATAAGGAGAAACAGATGCTTAAGCTATTCAGGCATAAAAATGTGGCTAAAATAGTGCTTTGGGGACTTTTGATACTCATACTCCCCGCGTTCGTCCTATGGGGCACAGGCGCAGGCGGAGGATCAAAAGATAAGGGGCCCAAATTTGTCGGGCTCATCGATGGCAAAAAGATATCTTTCGGCGACTTCGCGGAAAGCATTGCCGCAATAAGGTGCCAGATAATATTGAATTATTTCAACCAGCCGAAAGTTATGGATACATTTTTGAAGTCAAACGCTTTTCTCGGAAAACTCGCGTGGGACAGGTTGATCATGGCCAAAGAAGCCCGGAAGGCAAAGATGAAGGTCTCAAATGCTGAAGTTATAAATTTTATACGGAGCCAGCCTTTATTCCTAAGAGGCGGTTATTTCGATGACAGGATGTACGGCTATATACTGAGAAACAATATGGCCCTTGAACCGAGAATGTTCGAAGAGATGATGAGGGGTAACCTCGAGATCCAGAAATTTAACGACCGGCTCACTAAAGATATCAAAGTGACCGACCAGGAGATCGCGGAGTCATACGGAAAAATAAACGACAAACTCAAGATCTCCTATATCGATTTTCCCGCAGCGCCGGCTGCCGGCGAAGGGTACAGTAAACTTAAAGACCTTATGGCAAAAGAAAAATTGAGCTTTGAAGCGGCCGCGGCAAAACTTGCCCTCAATGTTAAAGAATCCGCATTCTTCTCCAAAGGCGAAACTATCGAAGGTATCGGAGAGGTCGGCCCCTTGATAGAGACCGCAAGCACGCTAAAACCTGATGAAGTTTCCACCCCTATCGAAATGGAGAAAGGCGCGATAATATTCAGGGTTTCCGGAAGAGAGAAGTTCGATGAAGAGAAATTCAAGAAAGAAAAAGATGGTTATTCGAAAAAACTTATCGAATTAAAGAAGACACGATATATCGAAAACTGGCTGAGAGGCCTCGAAAAGGCCAGCACGGTCAATATAGACTTTAAGGATTACGATAAGTATTACCGTTAGACATTGCCCAGATACACATATTTCAGGCTGGCCATGGCTATCTCCCGCGCGCGTTCCAGCGTCTTCACTGGTGTGGGCGGAAGTTTCATTTTGTAGCAGGGGAAATATCTCGACAAGTGTAGCGGGGTTTCGGGGCCGACATTATCGCGGATCCATTCCGCCTCTTTCCTCATCTCTTCATCCGAATCGTTTAATCCCGGTATGATCAACGTAGTAAGCTCTACATGGCAATCGCGGCTAGCGCGCTTTATAACCTCGAGCACCTTCTCGAGCCTCCCTCCGCATATCTTCCTGTAAAAACCCTCATTGAATGCCTTCAGGTCTATGTTCATCGCGTCTATATAGGGAAGCATCGCCTCCAGAGGCTCCATGTTCACATAGCCGTTCGTTACGAGGACGTTCTCTAAATTACTGCTCTTCGCCAGTTTTGCCGTTTCGAAGACAAACTCATACCAGATAAAGGGTTCATTGTATGTATAAGCTATTCCGAACGAGCTGCTCTCCTTTGCCCTGGTTACCGCTTCTTCCGAAGTAATGCCATCTGTGCGCGCGTCGGGATCCTGGGATATCTGCCAGTTTTGGCAAAAGTCGCAGTGAAAATTACAACCTTTTGTGCCGATTGAAAATATATATTCTCCGGGATGGTAATGGTAGAGGGGTTTCTTCTCTATGGGATCGAGCGAGGCGGAGGTTATTCTGCCGTATATCTCGGAATAGAGGGTACCGTCCCTATTTACTCGCACGCCGCAAGCGCCCCGTTTATCGGGCGCTATTACGCATTCTGTAGGGCAAAGGTGGCAGTGGACTTTACCAGACCCGAGCTTTTCATAGTAGAGCGCCTCTTTCAAGGAAGCCCCCTCCAAGTTTATTCAGCCGAATTGCAGGCTAAGTGCCGATGTCTCCGACATCGGCCCTATTTCAAAAATCGTTTAAGCTCTTTCATGAATTGGCCCACATCCCTGAACTGCCTGTAGACCGAAGCGAACCTGACGTATGCTATCTCATCGAGCTCGTGCAGCTTCTGCATGACCAGCTCGCCTATTTCGCGCGACGCGACCTCGCGGTCGTGCTTGCGTTCGATATATTTCTCTATATCATCCACGAGCTTCTCGATGCGCTTCATGCTCACGGGGCGCTTTTCGCAGGCCACGAGTATGCCCTTTATCAGCTTCTCGCGCTCGAAACCTTCGCGCCGGCCATCCTTCTTTATGACCATGAGCGGCACGCGCTCCACATACTCATATGTCGTGAAACGTTTCTTACATTTCAGGCACTCGCGCCGGCGCCGCACGCTTGAGCCGTTCCTGGCCACGCGCGAATCGATCACTCCGTCGTTCCTGTTACCGCAATAGGGACATCGCATAACTCACTCGATTCTATTCTTTTGCGGGCTTCTTTACAGGTAGTACGCCCGCGAGCTCGCTGACGACGTTCACCAGGTCGGAGCCGGACGGGACTATGATCTTCGTGTTATTCTGGAGCGCCTTCTCCATCGCCTCCAGCTTCCTTAATAGCTGCGCGTTCCCGATGAAATATTTCTCGGCCGCCTCGTTGACCAACGCTATGGCCTTGGCCTCGCCTTCAGCGTCCAGTATCCTCGCCTGCCTTATGCCCTCGGCTTTCTTGATCTCCGCTCTCTTTGTGCCGTCGGCGAATGTCTCAGCCGCAGTCGCGAAATCCACGGCCGCTATCTTCTCATTCTCCGCCTTTACCACTTTATTCATCGTCTCCTGTACATCCTTCGGCGGATCTATCTCTTTGAGTTCGGTCCTTACTATATCTATCCCCCAGCTGGCGGTCTCGGCCGTGAGCGTTCTCAATAATTCTTTATTTATCCTGTCCCTCTCGCTATTCGCGGATTTCAGGGTCAGGGTGCCTATTATATTCCTTAAGGTCGTCCTGGCCAGATTAACTATCTGGTATTCGTAATTATTTACATTATACTGGGACTTTTTTACATTTTCCTCGTCCTGTTTTACCTTGAAATACACCTGAGCATCGACTCTCGCGTTCAGGTTATCGAACGTTATTATCTCCTGAGGCTCCGCGTTCATCATCTGCTCGGTAGTGTTGACAAGATACATCTTGGATATCCCCGGCATTATCCAATGAAATCCGGGTTGGGCAAATCCGGCGTATTTACCGAGCACTTCTATGAGCCCGCGGCGCGTAGGTCTCACGATCCTTATTCCCATTAGAAATATCACCGCAAAAGCCACGCCTACTAGAAATATAATACCTCTCATAACTGCCTCCTAGTTTATTCAGCCGTATTGTCGGCTAAGTGCCGATATCTCTGATATCGGCCTAGTTTATTCAGCCGTATTGCAGGCTAAGTGCCGATGTCTCTGACATCGGCCTTATAACTGCTTTACCACCCGAATCTTTATCTTCGCCTCACGGAGCAGGTCCTTAGACATCTTATCGGGGTAATCGCCGCATATCACGATCTCTTTAATACCGGCATTTATGATCATCTTAGCGCATATGACGCACGGCTGTGTAGTGGAGTAGAGAGAAGCGTCTTTAACGCTCGTCCCGTGGAGCGCGGCCTGCAGGAACGCATTCTGCTCCGCATGCAGCCCTCGACAGAGCTCATGACGCTCGCCGGAAGGCACGTTCAATTTTTCGCGTATGCACCCGACCTCGGCGCAGTGGCGTATCTTCGACGGCACTCCGTTGTAACCTGTCGCAAGTATCCTCTTGTCTTTTACGAGAACAGCGCCCACCCGGCGCCTTAAACAGGTGCTCCTTCGCGATATAAGATCCGCGATCTCCAGAAAATATTCATCCCATGTCGGCCTGACGGCTGCCGGTCTTAAGCTGCGCGTTCTCTTCTCCATTATCGCTCCATGGCCTTTAGCCTATTTTTATACAGGGGGAATTCATCCACCAGGCGTTTTACCTCTTTACGGACCTTCACTATAACGCTCTCGTCGCTGGGAGCCGATAAGACCTGATCGATCAGATGAGCTATCGTCTCCATCTCGGGTTCCTTCATGCCGCGCGTAGTGACAGCAGGCGTGCCGATACGCACTCCGCTTGCGATAAAAGGCGACTTCGTATCATAGGGTATCAGATTCTTATTAACGGTGATGCCGGCCTTGTCCAGGACGGTCGCGGCTTCCTTGCCCGTGATATTCTTGTTCGTGAGATCCACGAGAAAGAGATGGGTATCCGTACCGCCGGCCACTATCCGATATCCCAGCTTCGCCATCTCTCCGGAGAGCGTCTTGGAGTTCTTAAGTATCTGCTGCTGGTAAACTTTGAATTCCGGAGCAAGCGCCTCTTTAAAGCACACCGCTTTGGCCGCGATCACATGCATCAGCGGACCGCCCTGGAGGCCCGGGAATACCTCTGAGTCGATCTTCTTGGCAAATTCTTTTCTGCACATGACAAAACCGCCGCGCGGGCCGCGCAGCGTCTTGTGCGTCGTCGAGGTAACGAATTCGGCGTAATTAATGGGATTCTGATGGAGCCCCGCCGCCACGGGTCCCGCTATATGGGCGATATCCACGAATAGGAACGCCCCGACAGAATCCGCTATCTGCCGGAATCGTTTAAAATCAAGCGTCCTCGGGTAGGCCGAGGCGCCGGCAAGTATCATCCTGGGTCTATGCTCTTTCGCGAGAGCCTCTATCTGATCGTAATCGAGCATCTCTGTTTTGCGGTCTACGCCATAAGGCACCATCTTATAAAACTTGCCGGAAAAATTGTGGGGGTGGCCGTGCGACAGATGGCCTCCGCAGGCGAGATCCATCGCCAGGACCGTATCTCCGGGGTTGAGCATCGCGAAATATATGACCATATTGGCCTGAGTGCCGGAATGCGGCTGCACGTTAACGTGCTCGGCGCCGAATAGCTTTTTCGCGCGCTCTATCGCCAGCTCTTCCACTATATCTACGTTATGACAGCCGTTATACCATCTGGCATGAGGATAGCCTTCGGCGTATTTATTGGTGAGGGTAGAGCCCTGGGCCTCAAGGACTTCCTCGCTGACAAAGTTCTCGCTCGCTATCAATTCCAGGTTCCCGTTCTGGCGCTTCGTCTCGTCGAGAATGGCCCTGTAGATCTCGGGATCTCTCTTCTTTAAACCGTCCATTTTAATGCCCCTTTATTTTTGACTCTATATCTTTTATCTGTTTCACGCGCCTGGCGTGGCGTTCTTCGGAATGTTTTGCGGCAAGCCATGCCTTTAATATCTCTTTGGCCTTGGCGAGATCCATATAGTTTGACCCGAGCGCCAGCACATTAACGTCATTATGTTCCTTCGCCGACTTCGCCATCTCGACATCGTAACAGGCCGCCGCGCGCACGCCGTGGACCTTATTCGCTATAATCACCATGCCTATAGCGGTCTTGCATATCAGCACTCCGCGCGCGGCCTTTCCTTCACCCACAGCTTTGGCGACCTCAAAACCTATCAGAGGATAATCACAAGGATCCTTAGAGTGCGCGCCAAAATCGATCACTTCATAGCCTTCGCCCTTCATAAACTTTATCAGGCCCTCTTTCAATTCATAACCGCCATGGTCACTGCCGATTGCGATTTTCATAATTTTCCCACGAACCTTTCTATTTCCCTTTTTATCTCGTCCCGGATGATCCTGTATTCTTCGACATGTTTCCCTATCGGATCGTCAATGCCGTGACCCCTGGAATTAAACGCGTGCGAACTTCCGTATTCCTTTAATAGATACGTCTTGGATCTGGCCGCCGGCGCAAGGGCTAATATCTCATCTTTATGCGCGTCTTCCATCGCAAGGATAAGGTCGGCCTTCTTTATCATATCCACCGTGATATTCTTGGTCCTGAAACCTGAAACGTCAACGCCCTCTTCCTTCATGACCTCAATAGTCTCTTCGGACGGAGAGAGGCCGTTCAATGCCCTTATGCCGGCCGAGTGCGCCTCGATCTCTTTCTTGCCCAGCTCATCGAGACGCTTGCGTAAAATGGCCTCTGCCATTACAGAGCGGCATGTGTTACCCGTGCAAACGAATAATACGGACTTTTTCATCTGGAATTTAATACCTTCCGCAACATCCTGGAACTTATCGCTCCCTCTCTCAATATCGCGGGAGGAGACACGGTCATATCTATAACTGTAGACTCTATGCCGACCTTTGTGCGCCCGGCGTCCAGGACTATGTCTATCTTGCCATCCAGGTCCTTTAACGCGCCTCTGGCGCTAGTCGGAGGCTTTCTGCCGCTTATATTGGCGCTGGGCGCTGCCACCGGTACGCCCGAAGCCGATATCAGCTCGAGAGCCGCAGTATTCGCCGGCATCCTGAAGCCCACAGATTTTCCGCCCTTCGAATTCAATATTATCGTAAGGGGCCCCGGCCAGAATTTTTTAATGAGCCGGCCCACGGTTCCAGTGACGCGGCACCCCATCTTCTTTATGAGCCCCACATCCGCTATATGGACCGTGAAAGGCTTACCGCGCGAACGCGACTTGATCCTGTACAGCTTCTTTATCGCCTTATCGTCCAGCATGTTCACGGCGAGGCCGTATACCGTCTCCGTAGGGAAAGCCACTATGCCGCCGCTTCGGATGACCCCCGCGCTGTAGGCGATCACATCTTTATCCGGTTTATCAGGATCTATCTTTATTACCAGCGTCCTGGACGAAACCATTAAAATTTCAGGCTCGAGTTCTTCTTCCGCACATTATCGGCCAGGGACCTTTTAAATTTCGCCAGACCCTTTTCGATCCTGGCGTCGCTTAAGCTTAATATCTCCAGCGCAAGTATAGCGGCATTCTTCGCGCCGGTCTTCCCTATGGTCACGGCGGCGACGGGAATGCCCGATGGCATCTGGACTATCGAAAACAATGAATCTATACCCTTTAATTCTTTCGTCTCCATCGGGACGCCTATTACCGGCAGCGTCGTGAGGCTCGCTATGACTCCCGCCAGGTGGGCCGCGCCGCCCGCGCCCGCGATTATGACCTTAAAACCGCTCTTGCGCGCCGAACGCGCAAACTTAGCCGTATCTTCAGGCGAGCGGTGCGCCGACAGGATCTTTACAGTGTATGATATCCTGTTCTCCTTCAGCACCTTCACCGCCTCGCTCATAACGCTTAAGTCAGAATCGCTTCCCATTATTATCGCTACAAGCGGCCTCTTTTTCATATATGGTCATCTCCTTATTCTAACGGCTTTGGAAGCAATATCGGTGCGATAGTGCATCCTGTCAAAATGTACGGTCCTGACGGCTTCATAACAACGGCCTATGGCGGATTCATAATCGCCGCCTAGCGCCGTGATATTTAATACACGCCCCCCCGTGGTAATAAAGAGGCTTTTGCCGTCGGTGGCGCGTTTACCCAATTTCGTGCCGGCGTGGAACACGACTATATCTTTCATCCCGGAAACCTGGTCCAGGCCCTTTATCTCCATACCTTTCGCGTAGTCTCCCGGATAACCGCCCGAGACTGCCACCACAGAAACGCACGGCCTCGGATCCCATTCCAGCTTGTAAGAGCCGAGATTCCCGTCGACTGCTCTCTCGATCAGCTCTACCAGGTCCGACTTAAGCCTCGGCATAATAGCCTGGGTCTCGGGGTCCCCGAAACGAACATTGAACTCCAGCGCATAGGGCCCTTTATCGGTGATCATGATACCGGCATACAAGGCGCCTTTATACGGTTTGCCTTCACGCGCCAGATAGCTTATCACAGGATTGATCACCGTATCCATTATCTTCTTAAACAGGTCATCCGTAATTATAGGCGCCGGAGAATACGCTCCCATACCTCCGGTGTTTGGCCCCTTGTCACCGTCAAATACTCTCTTATGGTCCTGGCTAGAAGCAAGCGCGGCGACATTATTTCCGTCGGACACAACTATTATAGACGCCTCTTCGCCGGCCAGGCAATCTTCGATTATCACTTTATCGCCGGAAGAGCCAAAGGCCCTGTCGACCATTATTGTCTTTAAAGCGGCCTTCGCGTCCGCGATCGTCTTACAGACCATCACGCCTTTACCCGCGGCAAGGCCATCCGCCTTTATAACGACCGGCGCGCCCTTTGCCGTCAGATAATCGAGCGCGTCCTCATATTTATCGAAAATTTTAAAGTCCGCCGTTGGGACTCCGAGTTTCTTCATTAACTCTTTAGCGAAGACCTTACTGCCTTCAAGCCGCGCAAGCTCTTTTGTCGGGCCGAATATCTTTAAGCCCGCTTTTTGGAAAAGATCCGCGATACCCGCCACAAGGGGCGCTTCGGGACCGACTACCGTCAGGTCTATCTTATTGGTTCTCGCAAAATTCAAAAGGGCGTTAATGTCATCCGCTTTTATGTTGACGCTCTCCGCTATGCCGGACATTCCGTCGCTTCCGGGGGAGGCATATAGCTTTTCACATTTCGGGCTTTTGGCTATCTTCCAGGCAAGCGCATGCTCTCTTCCGCCGGAACCGATTAAGAGGATCCTCATAATATCTCTACTTTTCCGTCGCCCTTCAGGACTCTTCCTATAACGTGGGACCTCAATCCGGTATTGCCAAGCGACGCCTGCGCCTTATCGACGGACTGCCGGTCTACTACGAGGACCATGCCTATTCCCATATTGAGTGCCCTGTACATCTCCCTGTCATCTATGCCGCCCCTCTTCTTTATCAGGTCGAATATCCAGGGCGTCTTCCAGGAATCTTTCGATATTTCGATGGCCATGCCCGACGGTATTATTCTCGGGATCTTATCATAGAACGCGCCGCCCGTTATATTGGCTATACCCTTTATCTTCACTTTCCCGGCAAGCGCAAGCACATGTCTGGCATAAAGCCGTGTGGGTTTAAGCAGTTCCCTGGAATATAATTTCAGCTCTTTTTGACTCAACACTTTACGGACAAGAGAATATCCGTTCGAGTGCAGGCCGCTTGACTCCAGCCCCAGGACCACATCGCCCGGCCTGGTCCCTGTGCCGTCGATCACGTCCTTCTTATCCACAATGCCCACTCCAAATCCGGCCAGATCATACTCGTCCTCAGCATACATGCCCGGCATCTCCGCTGTCTCGCCGCCGACGAGCGCATAGCCCGCCTCTTTACAGCCAACTGAGATACCTTTAACAACGTCCTTCAGCACGTTCGAGCGGATCTTGCCGGTCGCGATATAATCGAGAAAGAATAATCCTCTGGCGCCCGAACACAGGATATCGTTCACGCTCATAGCGACAAGGTCTATTCCGACCGTGTCATGTTTATCGGCAAGGAACGCTATCTTAAGTTTTGTGCCTACGCCGTCGGTGGAGGAGACAAGGAGAGGGTCCCTGAACTTTCTGAAATCGGGCCTGAATAGCGCACCGAAAGATCCGATACCGCTCATTACGCCCTTTATCTTCGTGGCGGCGGCAAAGCGCTTGTAGTCCGTCACAAGCTTATTAGCCTTATCAATATCTACTCCCGCTGTCTTATAAGTGATCCGCTTCATAATCCCCTTCGCTTACTCCATTACTCTACGGAGGACTTCCTGATACGCTTCCTCGACGTTGCCCATGTCGCGGCGGAACCGGTCCTTATCGAGCTTCTCTTTCGTCGTCTTGTCCCAGAGCCTGCATGTATCGGGCGATATCTCGTCCGCCAGTATTATACTATTTTTATAGCGGCCGAATTCGAGCTTAAAATCTACGAGGATCAGCCCTTTCGAATCGAAGAACTTCTTCAGCTCATCATTTATCTTGAACGAATATTTATCGATCGTCTTAAGCTCCTTATCGGTAGCTATCCCGAGCGCCTTCACATGATACTCATTTATCAGCGGATCATGTAATTTATCTTCTTTATAATGATATTCTAGGACGGGCTCTTTTAGTATAATGCCCTCTTCTATCCCTAACAGCCTCGACATCCCGCCGGCGACTATATTCCTCATAGTCACTTCTATCGGCACTATCTTCACCCTTTTGACGAGCATATCGCGGTCGTTGAGCCTCTTCACGAAATGCGTGGGCACGCCCTTCTTCTCGAGGAGAGCGAATATCTTTTCTGAAAGCTTGTTATTAATCACCCCTTTATTCATTATGGTGCCGCGCTTCGTGGCATCGAATGCCGTAGCATCGTCCTTGAACTCCTGGATCAGAAGGTCAGGATCTTTTGTCTCGAATAACTTTTTGGCCTTGCCTTCATAGATCTGCTTTAATTTTTCCATAACCCTCCGCTGCCGTTCAAATTCCCACCCGCCTGAATATCTTATCCACATTCTTCACGTGATATCTGAAATCAAATATATCCTCTATCTCACCCATTGACAGTATCGAGCGGATACCTTCATCATTTAAGAGGGCCTCTTTAAAGGTCTTGTTATCGCGCTTGGCGACAAATGCTACCGCCTGGACCTTGTCATAAGCCTCATTCCTGGTGAGGCCTTTATTTATCAGCTCCAAAAGAAGCTTTCCGGAGAATACGATGCCGCCCGATTTATTCATATTCTCCAGCATCCTGTCCGCGTTCACGACAAGGTGAGCCGTTATGTCTATGAACTTGTTCAGCATATAGTCCAGAAGCACCGTAGAGTCCGGGAGGATGATCCTCTCCGCGGAAGAGTGCGATATGTCGCGTTCATGCCATAGCACCATATCCTCCATGGCCGCCATGGAATTGGCGCGCAGGACCCGCGCGAGCCCGGCGATGCGTTCGCAGGTGATCGGATTCTTCTTGTGCGGCATCGCGCTCGAGCCTTTCTGGCCCTTGGAGAAATACTCCTCCACCTCTCCTATTTCGGTATGCTGCAGGTTCCTGAATTCCGTAGCGAACTTTTCGAGAGAGGTCCCCGTGATAGCGATGACTGTCAGGAATTCCGCGTGACGGTCGCGCTGCAGTATCTGGGTGGAGATACGGGCGGGTTTAAGCCTGAGCTTCTTACAGACGTATGCTTCGACCAACGGGTCTATGTTGGCATAGGTCCCGACGGCGCCCGATATTTTTCCGACGCTTACTATGTCGCGCGCTCTTTTCAGCCTGTCCAGGTTGCGGCCCATCTCATCGTAGTAGAGCGCCATCTTCAGGCCGAACGTCATCGGCTCCGCATGCACCGAATGGGTGCGGCCTATCATAAGCGTCTTCTTGTGGCGGTGCGCCTTGCCTCTTAAGATGCGCATCAGCTTCTTCACATCGTCGATCAGAATATCGCAGGCGCCTTGCATCTGTGCGGATAAGGCGGTATCCAGCACATCGCTGGAGGTGAGCCCCATATGTATGTATTTAGCGTCTTCTCCTACGTATTCGGATACGCATTTTATAAAGGCGATCACGTCGTGGTTGGTCGAGGCCTCTATATCCTTTATCCTCTCTACATCGAACCGCGCCTTCCTCCGTATCTCGGCTAAAGACGCTTTCGGGATCCTGCCGAGCCGGGCCTGCGCCTCGCAGGCGAATATCTCTACGTCGAGCATCTTTTGGAAGCGGCTCTCATCACTCCATATCGCGGCCATCCTTGGCAATGAATATCTCTCTATCATATTGTCCCTTTTTGTTTTAGATATAATATTTTATAGTATAAAAATTAGCGTGTCAATTAAAGAAAACAGCCGTATTCGCTATTGACATAGCGGCGCTTATCAATGTAAAATGTAGCGCATATAAATCTATTCATTGATATTTTTAAAATTATCTAAGGGGGAATGATGATAGAGTTCGGAAACAAAGTTCTTGTGATAGGTTATGGCTCTGTTTCAAAATGCACGCTGCCGATCCTGTTTAAACATATCAAAATTCCTTACGCAAATGTCACCGTTATAGATTTCGCCGATCATACCGGCGCCATCAAAGAGTGGACCGATAAGGGTGTGAAGTATTTCCGGACAAAGATCACTCCTATGAACATGGCCCAGGAGTTCGCAAAACACGTCGGGACAGGCGGCCTTATCATAGACCTGGCCTGGAACATCGGCTGCACCGATATCCTTACATGGTGCCATGACAACAAGGTGCTGTATGTAAATACCTCCGTCGAGGATTGGGATCCATACGCGGATATACACGAAAAGACGCCTCTTCAGAAATCCCTCTATTACAGGCAGATGGTGATCCGCGATATGGCGTCTAAATGGAACGGCGATGCCACAACAGCGGTCGTAGACCACGGGGCGAACCCGGGACTGATATCGCATTTTACGAAGAAGGGCCTTGTCGATATCGCCGGCAGGGCGGTAAAGGATAAGACGACTCCGAAAGGGTCCGTAAAAGCTCTCGAGAAATATCTCGAGGGCGATGACTTCGCTCATCTGGCGATGGAGCTTGGCGTCAAGACCATTCACTGCAGTGAGCGCGATACCCAGATAGCCAACAAACCTAAAGAGGTCGATGAGTTCGTAGGCACATGGTCCATCGAAGGATTAAGGGAGGAGGGCATATCCCCTGCCGAAATGGGGTGGGGCACCCATGAAAAAAAGCTTCCCGCCCTTGCCCATATTCCGCACTACGGGCCTAAGAATCAGATATTCCTGGCGCAGATGGGAATAAATACCTGGGTGAGGTCCTGGATACCTCATGAGGAAATAATCGGAATGGTCATACGGCATGGTGAGGCATTCGGGATATCCGACCGCCTCACCGTATGGAAAGATGAAAAGGCCGTTTACAGGCCGACCGTCCACTATGCGTATATGCCGTGTCATGAGACGATCTCGTCTCTGCATGAACTTCGCGCCAGGAACTATGAGCTCCAGCCGAAATGGAGGATCATGAACGATGAGATAGTCTGCGGCGATGACATACTCGGCGCCCTGCTGATGGGGCACAAGTATAATTCATGGTGGACGGGAAGCGTGCTCTCGATCGATGAATCGAGGCGCCTCGTCCCCCACCAGAACGCCACCACAATGCAGGTAGCGATAGGCGTTGTATCCGCCGTCATGTGGATGATAGGCAATCCGAAAAAGAGCATCTGCATACCCGACGATCTTCCGCACAAATTCGTGCTTAATATAGCGGAACCATACCTGGGCAAGCTGGTCTCGGAGGCTTCCGATTGGACGCCGCTATCGAACTACCAGGTATTCTTTAAAGAAAATAAAGCGGCCCAGCTTGACGTTAAAAACATCTGGTGTTTCCAGAATTTCCTGTTTAAACCATAACAGACTTAAGGATGGATATTAAGATGGCAAAAGGATCTACCCGATATATAAACAGCCTTAAAAGGATCGCTGAAAAACACGGCACGCCCGTATTCATTGTGGACCATGAAAAGATAAGGCAGAATTACAGAGAATTTACAGAGAGCCTGCCCCGTGTCCAGGCATACTATGCCGTTAAGGCCAATTCCCTTCCTGAGATCGTAAAGACCCTCTATAAGATGGGCGCCAGCTTCGACGTGGCATCCTTCCCGGAGTTCATGATCGTCTATGATAATATAAAAAATCTGCCGGCCAAGAAGCGCCAGGACTTCATCTGGGATAAGATCATCTACGCAAATACCATAAAGCAGATCGAGACACTTCACAAGCTCGACCAGTTCAAGCCGCTGGTAACTTATGATAATATTATGGAATTGCGCAAGATAAAAATTCATTGCCCTCATGCGGGGCTGTGCCTGAGAATAAGAGTGCCTAACACGGGCTCGATGGTGGAGCTATCCTCTAAATTCGGGGCTCATCCCGGCGAAGCGGTCGATCTGATCCTGGAGGCGTTCAAGGCGGGCCTAGTCGTCGAGGGCATCAGCTTCCATGTCGGAAGCCAGTGCAATAATTTCGAGAACTACATGCAGGCGCTGCAGCTTTCCGCATCCATATTCAAAGAATCGGAGTCGCGCGGCCATAAAATAAAGATACTCGATATCGGAGGGGGTTTCCCGGTCCGTTACAACAATAAGTCAAAGTCCTTTAAGATTTTGGCCAAAATGCTGAATACTGAGATAGAGAGGCTCTTCCCCGAAGATATTGAGATACTGGCAGAGCCGGGGCGGTTCATGATAGCCACCGCCGCCACTCTGGTAGCCAAAGTAATAGGCAAGGCCGTCCGCGACGGAAAGAAATGTTACTATATCGACGACGGCATCTATCACACCTTCTCGGGAGTCATATTCGACCACTGCACATATCCGATAAAGGCATTCAAGGACGGCGAGAAGAAGGTCTCGGCCGTATTCGGGCCGACCTGCGACGCGCTCGATACGATCTCGATAGCTGAAGAGCTTCCGGAGCTGGAGATAGGCGACCTTGTCTATGCCGAGAATATAGGAGCGTACTCTCACGCCTCAAGCACTTACTTCAACGGCTTCCCTCCCGCCAAAGTTATACATATCAACAAATAACTTCCAATTTAAAGGGATGAGATCTTAAGAGAAGGGAAATGTTTTCCATCCTCTTATGTAAAGTAATGCTTGCCGTTTTGACCGATATTCCTTTAAGGAAAAGGGATACATTAAAGGGGAAAACCTTAGGTTTTCCCCTTTAAAAATTGAGGCCTCACAAGACCTGCTGAGTAGTTAGCTCAGGGGTCGTAGTGAGGCCGAAATTTGGTAGCGGGGGTCCGATTCGAACGGACGACCTTTGGGTTATGCATACTACTTCAGCTTTCGCTGCTCTACAGATCATCCTGTAGATTCGTAGTCCGGACTATGCCTTCATCCTATTTTCTAGGATGCCTGCCGTCTAGTCTCTACACCTTCTATGAACCCTTAATGATGAATAGTTCATAGCTTGGCTCGGCGTTACCATTTCAGGCTTCACCGAATTTGACAGGTTTCATTCAGCCGTCTCCGGCTGAACAGCCCACGCGGATAACAAATCCCATCTCTCTCTATACATCGCCGATCGAGGTTTACGTTGCCGCTTCACATTTTCCACTAATGTAATACCACTCTTGTACGTGGAAAAAGCGGACAGCGGAATTACGTAAAACACACTCAATTTGTCAATGTATACTATTGCAAAGTCAAAGTCGTTATCGCCATAATATGCGCGACGCATATTTCGGCGATTCGTCTTTGTTCTGCGGGTGTCAACCGTATAACTGCCGTTATAGTGCCACGCACTTTTTACTTGTATCCGGATAAGCCTCCCGTTTACATCGACCGCCAAATCGTACGGCAATCGATCGCCTACTGGCTTTAATACCCGGAAACCCTTTTTCAAAAGCGCGGTTACAACAGCAGACTCTGCAATATCAGCTTTGAGCTTTGTATCCATATTGAGCCCAACGAGCTACCAGGCTGCTCCACCCCGCAATATGACTCGATTATACAGCATCCGCCGTCAATTGCAAGCTTAAAGTTTATCGGTATTTTTTGTATTATTGGGTTTGTGTCTTCGGCAAAGGTTTGGCCTTGCCGTCGCTTATCAATAAACTGTTAACGCCGCTAACGGCGGCGACCCCTTTGCCCGCTTCGGGGAAATTGCTGGCATAGAAATCCATAGCCAGGATGTATTTATTGATATCCACGCTTATGTCTGTTTTATATTCCTCGTTTAATTGCTTCACATATTCGAGTAAAAACATAACTTTTTGGAGCCTGATGAGCTTGTTCCAGTCCAGTATATTCAATTCGTATCCGTTCCACCTCGACTTCTCTTTGGGGAAGAACCACACATCTATGCGCTCCCCCTCTCTGTATTCATACTTTGAGCCCTTGTTTTCGGGCGACGGAACATAGCTTCTATCCCATCCGGTCACCTTGCCGGAGGTGGTATAGATAGTTATCGTGTCATTTGGATTGTTGGATGTGATGTCCCGATAGATCAGCCATCCTTTATTAAGGACATAATTGGGCGCGAACTTGCGATTCCATTCCTGGAGGATATCTTCCAGGTCCTCCTTTTTCATCCCTACATAGATGGTGCCTCGCGGCGTGACAAGTTCAGCGGATTTTTCTTGCGATGCGGATGAGGGGTCTTCGTCTACAGCCTTGACCGCCCCATATTCGAAGAATACTTGCGAGATGATTATGACACCTAAAACAAGCCCTAATAACTGCCCTATTATTTTCTTCATGGCTGCCCCCTTTCGCTGCGAAGAGCGCCACTATTAAATCAATCTCCATCCCTTACATAAATATTATACCATCTTTATCGAAAATACGGCTAATAATTAGAATAAAAAGACGGCGGCGGCGATGACGGTGGAGTAATTGCCGTCCGAGCCGATGACCGCGGACTGGGTGGTGTTCGAGGTGCGGACTATCTTATCGCTCAGCTGGTAGATGGCCTTGTTCTCGTCCCATGACTTATCCTCGTCGAATTCGAGACCGAGCGTGGACGCTAACATTTCCACCGCGAGATCTTCGGCGAGGTCGCCGGAGACTTTCTCATTCTGCCCGAACGCGTGATGTTCACTGAGATAGCCATACGCGTTACGGTCCGCCGGGACCGCGCAGCCTATGCTGGCGGCGATAAGCCGGTGCGGCTCATTGCCCGTGCACCTGGACATGACAGCGAATGTGATCATGCCCGGGTACAACTCCTTAAGCCCTTCGTTCTTGGGTATCACCTTGCATCCGGGAGGCAATATGCTCGATACATGGACGAGGTTGCACTTTTCTATGCCGGCGTCACGGAGCGCGAACTCGAAACTCCTGAGCTCCGCCTTATGGGTGCCGACGCCTTTGGTGAAGAATATCTTCTTCGGCACCAGCAGGTTATTCCGGGGAGTGAGTATCATATTTATCCTTAACTATTTCTTGGCCGGGAATATATAGCCCAAGAGCCTGTATATAAGTTTCGCGGCCAGAAAGTCCGAGGCTATATTGCCCTTTATCGGGCACAATTCGACGACATCGAAACCGACGACCTTCTTGTCTTTAGTGACCTCTCTCAATAACGACAATGTCTCATACCAGCCGAACCCGCCCGGCTCAGGAGTGCCTGTGGCGGGAACAAGCGCCGGATCGAATACGTCAAGATCGATCGTGATATAGACATTCTCGCTCAAGGCATTCGAAACCGCGTCTTTCCATAGAGGCATCTCGAGAATATCATAGACGCTGATGGCCTTTACTTTGCCGTTCGCGCCTCCGGACAGATACTCCCTATCTTCTTTCGACATACTCCTGGTGCCAGCCTGCACTATAGGGCACATCTCCGAGATCCGTCTTGCGACACAGCCGTGATTGAACCTGGATCCGAAATATACATCCCTTAGATCGTAATGGGCATCGAGCTGCAGCACCGATATGGTGGGATATATTTCCTTAAAAGCCTTTACCGCGCCGACCGACACGGTGTGCTCTCCTCCCAGCATCATGGGAAACTTGCCGGCCTTCAATAATTCCAGGGTCTGGGCATAAACTTTATCGACCATATTTTCGGGAGAGAGGTCCTGTATGGCAAGAGGTTCCATCGTGTGTATGCCTATCTTGAACGTCTCCTGATTCAGCTCATCATCGAAGCGCTCCATATACCTGGATGCGTCGATTATGGCTGCAGGACCGTTCACAGCGCCGTGAATATATGTGGTGGTCTTGTCATACGGAGCCTGAAGAATAACGGCCTTGGACTTCTTAAAACTGGAATACTCATCCTCAAGGGCCAGATAATTTTTAAGCTGTACATCCGCAGATACCGGTAATGTGGTATTTTTTTCTTCCATATATCCTCAGGTCGGGCCTTTTTAATTAAAGTTATCGTTTGGGCGACATGTCTTTCAACACTATCTCGCCTTTTCGCACAACGCCGAGCTTTTCGCGGGCGCTCTTCTCTATATACGTTATATCGGTCTCGAGCCGCGCCTTCTCCTCTTCCAGGCGCTTATTTTCGCTCTTCAGGAACTTAATACGCTCGTCGAGCCTCTTATTTTTATAATTCAATTCCTGATATCTGGCGAACGACGGCAAAAATATTATAATAAGCACCACTATTACAAGCAATACTTTTGTCTTGTACGCTTTTTTCGCCATTCTACTGCACCCTGCCGTCTATTAGGCGAGCGAAGGAGGCCATATCGCTTTACCATATACGGCCTTTTTGCCGAGGTCCTCTTCTATCCTTAAGAGCTCGTTATATTTACATATCCTGTCGGTCCTGCAGACGGAGCCGGTCTTTATCTGCCCTGTATTCATGGCTACGACAAGATGCGCTATCGTCGTATCCTCTGTCTCGCCGCTCCGATGAGAGACGACCGCGGTATAACCATGCTTTTTGGCGAGATCCATTGTGTCGAGCGTTTCCGACAGGGTCCCGATCTGGTTCACCTTGATCAGTATCGAGTTCGCGACTTTCTTCTCTATGCCCATTCTGAGGCGTTTGACGTTCGTTACGAATAGATCGTCGCCGACGAGCTGGATCTTACCGCCGAGCCTGTCGGTCAGGCCCTTCCAGCCGTCCCAATCGTCTTCGGCCAGGCCGTCCTCGATAGAGACTATAGGATATTCGGAAACCCAACGGGCGTAAAACTCGATCATATCCTTCGAGGAGTTCTCCACTTTCGGCTCCGCCTCCAGTATGTATTTCCCGTTCTCGTAGAAAGAGCTGGAAGCCGGATCGAGCGCTATAGAGATATCTTTGCCTGCCTTGTATCCCGCCTTATCTATAGCCGCGAGAATAGCTTCGACGGCCTCTTCGTTCGACTTCAGATTCGGCGCAAACCCGCCTTCATCCCCTACGGAGGTAGAAAGCTTCTTGTCATGCAGTATCTTCTTCAGGCTATGAAATACCTCCGCGCCCCATCTTAAGGCCTCCTTGAAAGAGCCGGCGCCTATCGGCATTATCATAAACTCCTGAAGATCCACATTATTGTCGGCATGCGAGCCGCCGTTCAATATATTCATCATCGGTATCGGAAGCATATGGGCCTTGGTTCCGCCTATATATTTATATAGAGGCATACCTTTTGAGACGCTTGCGGCCTTCGCGACCGCCAGAGAGACGCCGAGGATCGCGTTCGCTCCGAGCCTGCCTTTATTAGGCGTGCCGTCTAGATCTATCATGAGCTGGTCGATCTCGCCCTGTTTCAGCGCGTCCTTTCCCTTAACCGCCTTACTTATCTCGCCGTTCACGTTCGATACCGCCATCCGGACCCCTTTGCCGGAATACCTGGCCTTATCGCCGTCCCTGAGCTCAACCGCCTCATGCTCGCCGGTGGATGCGCCGCTCGGCACAGCCGCCCTTCCGAAAGAACCGTCCTGCAAAACTACATCGACCTCGACGGTCGGATTTCCTCTTGAGTCCAGTATCTCCCTGCCAATGGTGCTCTTAATGCCTGTCTTCATTTTACTCTGACTCTCCTTCCCTCTGTTTTCAGTCTCCCAGCGGCAAATAACCTTATCGCTTCCGGGTATAGCCTGTGTTCCTCTTTATGGACGCGTTCCAAAAGCGTCTCCTCATTATCATCATCATTTATATCGACCGGCTTCTGCAATATTATCGGACCGTCGTCAAGTTTTTCATTAACGAAATGGACCGTGACACCGGTCACCTTCGCTCCATGCTCCAAAGCGTCCTTTATTGCATGCGTTCCTTTAAACGACGGTAAGAGCGCCGGGTGGATATTGATTATCCTGTCCCTGTACTCCCGGATAAAATACGGGCTGAGTAGCCTCATATATCCAGCGAGCACTACAAGGGCAACGTTCCTCTTCTTTAAATGCCTAATGATCTCTTTATCGAAATCTTCCCGCGACTTAAAATCCTTAACATTCAGAAGGAGCGTCTCTATGCCGGCCTCTTTGGCCCGGATGAGCGCGCGGGCATCCTTTTTATCGCTTATGACTATCGCGATCTCAACGGGTACATATCCTGACTTCACGCTATCGATAATAGCCTGCAGGTTGGTACCGCTGCCTGAGCACAGAACCGCGATCTTCATTCGGTATCCTTATCAGAAGAGCGTATAAATAAACGGGGCCACGGCGCTGCCTTCCGTAAGCACTATGACGAGCCCCAGAAGGACAAGCATTATAACTATGGGCAGGAGCCACCATTTTTTACGCTCTTTCATGAATCCCCAGAACTCTTTCAATATGCCTATCTTCACTGCCATAACCCTCTCTAGCCTTTAATACTGGTTTTTGTAACTCTCTTTAGCCTTTACCAAGGCGGAACGTTCGCGCCAATACGACGGACAGCTCTTTGATATGCGCTCGTCCAATACGTCTTTACCAAAAAGTTTCATCAATACCCCTATGGGGGTTAGAATAACGTAAAATAGCGCCGTAAGGATCACGCGGCTCATAAAAAAACCTATCACCGCCGAGAAGGCCATCCAGACTTTCTGAAAAGGCTTTAACGGCGCAGGGGCCGCCGCGCCAAAACCTATAAAGATAAGGCCGGATATGAGAAAATAGACGCCGGATCCTTTACCGCGCCATAGCGCGAGGCCTGAGATAAGCAGAAGGACCGCGCCTATCGTCAGGCCGAATTCGCGCAGTTCTTTTCTGCCGCTTTTTATATTCCTGATATCTTCGAGAACGCTAATCAAGTTCGTACTCTTTCAGCCAATCAGTATCCCTGTCGGAAAGCTTCTGATGCTTTTTATCGAGCAGGACATTGCCGATGATCAGATAGTCCATATTGGTGCGCATAAAACACCGGAATGCATCCTCCGGGCTTTCCACTATCGGCTCTCCCCTCACATTGAAAGAGGTATTTATTATAACAGGGCAGCCGTATTTTTCATAAAACTTTTTTATCATGCCGTAATATAAAGGATTCAAGTTTTCGCCGACCGTCTGGACGCGGGCCGAATAGTCCACATGCGTGACAGCAGGTATCTCGCTCCTTACCACATTCAATTTATCGATCCCGAATAATGATTCTTCCCTCTCGGTCATAGCGCGCCTTTTGGATTCTTTTACGGGGGCGACCAGCAGCATATATGGGCTCTTTATATTCAATTCGAAATATTCCGCCGCCTTCTCCTCCAGGACGGATGGGGCAAACGGCCTGAAGCTCTCCCTGAACTTTATCTTGAGATTCATCGTCTCCTGCATCTTGGCGCTTCGGGCATCTCCTATTATACTGCGGGCGCCGAGCGCGCGAGGACCGAATTCCATCCTGCCTTCGAACCATCCGATGACCTTCTCCTGGGCCAGCAGGTCCGCTATTCTTTCCGGGACCTCGCCCTGCGCAAGCTTTGTATAAGGTATCTCCTTCTCCTTCAGGAATTTTTCGACCTCACCATCGCTGTAATGCGACCCAAGGAGAGACGCTTTCATAAAATCGTTCTTATCATCGGCTTTTCGTTCGTTGCCCAGATATTGATACCATACGAAGAGCGCGGCCCCAAGCGCGGCCCCGGCGTCGCCCGCCGCGGGCTGTATCCAGATCTCCTTGAAAGGCGTCTCGCGAATGATGCGGCCGTTCGCGACGCAGTTCAACGCCACACCGCCGGCGAGAACGAGATATTTCTTGCCGGTGACTCTATGTATATGTTTAGCTGTCCTTATCAGCACCTCCTCCGTCACCTGCTGGATAGACGCGGCCAGGTCCATCTCCCTGGCGGTTATCTTGGATTCCCGCTTTCTCGGAAGGCCGCCGAACAACTTATGAAATTTATCATTGGTCATCGTAAGCCCGGCGCAGTAATTAAAATACTTCATGTTGAGCTTGAACGAGCCGTCCTCTTTAATATCCATGAGCTCATTCAATATAAGGTCTTTATATACCGGCTTGCCATAAGGAGCAAGCCCCATCACTTTATACTCGCCCGAATTCACTTTGAAACCGGTATAATAGGTAAACGCGGAGTAGAGAAGCCCCAGGGAGTGCGGGAACCGTATCTCGGCCTTGAGCGATAAGGTATTGTCTTCTCCTACGCCGAAGCTCGCGGTAGTCCACTCTCCGACGCCGTCCATCGTAAGCACGGCCGCCTCCCTGTAAGGGGATGGGAAGAACGCGCTCGCGGCATGCGACTCATGGTGCTCGGGGAAGAGTATCTCCCCATCATACCCCAGCTCTTCCTTTATCATCTCCTTCATCCATAGCTTCTTCTTTATCCATAGAGGGACCGCTTTTATGAACGAACGCAGGCCCAATGGCGCATACGCCAGGTACGTCTCGAGGATCCTTTCGAATTTTACAAAAGGCTTGTCGTAAAAGGAAACGTAATTTATATCTTTAATGGTTATTCCGGCTTCGCGCAGGCAGTATGACACTGCGTTGGATGGGAAGGAATGGTCGTGCCGCTTCCTGGTAAAGCGCTCTTCCTGAGCCGCGGCGATTATATCTCCATCTTTTACTAAAGCGGCTGCCGAGTCATGGTAGAAACAAGATATTCCCAATATGTACATCTTAACCCATCAGCGATTGTATCTTCGATTCTATGGCTGCCTTTGAATTAATTCCTACCAAGCGGGCGACCTCTTCCCCGTCCTTGAAGAGGAGAAGCGTCGGTATGTTCAATACGGCAAGATCCGTAGCCAGGGCCGGGCTCTCATCGACATTGCATTTGGAGACGCTGACTCTGCCTTTAAGTTCTTCCGCAAGCTTCTCCACGGTAGGCGCGAGCATTTTGCACGGCATGCACCACGGGGCCCAGAAATCGACCAGGACCAGTTTATCGGACTTCAATACCTCTTTATTAAAATTCTCAACCGTTATCTCCAGCATCTTCCTATCCTCTCTTTACTATTACTTTTGTCGGGCAAACCTCAAAACATTTCCCTATGTTCTTGCACTTGAGCGGGTCTATCTTTGACAGGTTAGATTCTACCTTGACAGCGCCAACCGGGCAAGCTTTTTCGCAGCGGAGGCACGCTATGCAGCCGGATTTACATACCTTGGCCGTCGCGGCACCCGCGTCGGTGGAACTGCATTTCACGTAATAATTGCAGGCCTCCGGTATGACCGCGTACAGGTTCTTCGGGCAGGCCTTAACGCACTTACCGCATGAAGTGCATATTTTAGCATCGACTACAGGGACGCCGTCAACGCCCATCTTTATCGCGCCGAACGGGCACTCGTCTACGCAATCTCCCAGGCCCAGGCACCCGAAGCTGCAGGCCTTATGGCCCCCGAAAAGAAGTGTGGCCGCTTTACAGCTCTTTATTCCCCTGTACGTATATTTATCATTGGCGCGGGAGCCGCCGTTACAGAAGACCGTCGCCACTGTGCGCGTCTTCTCTTCGTGAGAGAGCCCGAGGAGTTCGGCGATCGACCTGCGTGCCTCTTCGTTACTGACAACACATCCTGCGGGAATCGCCTCTCCTTTTACAAGGGCCTCCGCGAATCCGGCGCACCCGGCTTTTCCGCACGCGCCGCAATTCGATCCGGGCAGCATAGAGAGTAATTTAAATACCTTCGGGTCTATCTCTATCCCGAATATCTTGAGCGCGTATGCCAATCCCACACCGAAGATAAGTCCCAGCGCCGCCATCGCGGCGACCGGAGTGATTATCTTTGCGATCATTACCATGCGTTTGTCCTGTTTATATTTTAAACCCGCTGAAACCTAAGAATGCCATCGACATAAGGCTCGCTATTATGAATGTTATAGGCACATCCTTCATGCTGCGCGGCACATCCGCGTATTCCAGCCTCTCCCTTATCCCCGACATGATGAACATCGCCAGCGTATAGCCTGCGCCCGCGCCGAAACCTTGGACGAGCGCCTTCATGAAACTTCCCGGCACGGCATGGCCATGAAGAAAAAATGTGTCGGTATTCAGGACCGCCACGCCAAAGACCGCGCAATTTACCGTTATGAGCGGCAGGTATATGCCGAAGATCTTATATAAAGCGGGAGCCTTCTTCTGTATGACTATCTCGGTGAACTGGACGAATGAGGCGATCACCAGGATAAAACTTATAGTTCTGAGATATTCCAGATTATACGGCAGCAGGATATAATTATATATGAGCCATGTGATCAGCGAAGCCATGGTCGTGACGAACGTCACCGCAATGCCCATTGAGACGGATGGCCCCGTATTCTTCGAGACCCCTATGAATGAACAGAGCCCCAGAAAACGGGAGAGTATAAAATTATTTATGAATACCGTGCTGATTATTATAGTTATGTAGCTGGCGAGATCCACGCTATTTTACCCATTTCATAGTAAGATAATTTATAAGCGCTATCAATACGCCTATCGTCAGGAGCGCGCCGGGAGCGAGTATCATAAATAGCGGCGGCTCGAAGCTCCTGTTTATCGCAAATCCGAGGATGGTGCCGTTTCCAAGCGATTCTCTTATGGCCGAGATAAGCGTAAGCGCCCATGTAAATCCTATCCCCATCCCCAGGGCGTCAAGAATGGACTTAAGCGGCGGCTCTTTAGACGAGAACGCCTCCGCGCGGCCCAGAACTATGCAGTTCACGACTATAAGCGGGACGAACATCCCCAGCGAGCGCGAGAGCGCCGGCGCATACGCCTTCATGAAAAGGTCGGCTATCGTCACAAATGTCGCGATGATAACTATAAAGCACGGTATCCGCACCTTCTCCGGCACGATATTTCTGACAAGCGATACGAAGATATTGGAACCGACCAGGACGAATGTGGCGGCCGTACCCATCCCTATGCCGTTAGATACGCTCGTCGATACCGCAAGCGTCGGACAGAGCCCGAGGACGATCCTGAAAGTGGGATTCTCCCTCCAGAGGCCTTTTACAAATTCACCCATCATCTTCATCGCGGGCGTTTCTCCATGAATTCGGCGACCGTCTTCCTTATGGCGTCCGTGACGGCTTTCGACGATATCGTGGCGCCGGCTATAGCGTCGATATCTTTATTCACCGCCACCGCGGCGGCGGGCTTACCTTTGAACTGTTTTAAAAAATAAGGTTCGTCCTCTCCTGGTCGCACCTCATTTATCTTCGAGCCCAGGCCCGGAGTCTCCTGATTTTCCAGGATGCGCACGCCCTTTATCGTGCCGAGGGTATCGATACCGACTATAATGCGCATATAGCCGCCGTAGCCCGAACCTGTCACCTTAACGCAATATCCAATAAGGGCGGTCCTTTTCAAAGCCTCGAAATATTCTATCTCGCCGGCCGTATCTTTCTTAAAGAAATCGGCTTCCGGCATTACGGTCTTAAGCGCGGCTTCTTCCTCGGCGTTCATGGCGGCGTCTATCCTCGGCTTGGTAACCTCGTAAGTGACCGCAAGCACAAGCGTCGCCGCAAGGCATATGACGCCCAGTATGAGGCCGAACTTCACCATCTGGTTCATTCTCTCCTCCATCCGAACCATTTCGGAAATGTGTACCTGTCTATTATCGGCGTGGCCGCATTCATGATAAGGATCGCGTACGAAACGCCTTCCGGATATCCGGCGAATTTTCTGATCAAAAATGTCAGGACCCCGCAGAGCGTCCCAAAGATCAGTTTACCCCGCGAGCTTAAAGGGCTCGTAACATAATCAGTAGCCATGAAGAACGCGCCCAATATGAGCCCGCCCGCCAGAGTAAAGAATAGCGCGTCGCCGGTAAATAGTCCGGCTCTGCCGTTAAATATCCAGCTCATCAGCGCGACAGTCGCGATGAAAGTAACCGGTATATGCCAGCTGATATATTTCTTTATCAATAGATAAGCCGCCCCGGCCAGCAGTGCTATGACACATACCTCGCCGATACAGCCTCCTCTATTTCCGATCAGGAGATCACAATAGGAGGAGCTCTTCATGACAAAGGCTTCCCCCTCTTTATATAACGCCAGAGGCGTCGCGCCTGCCACAGCATCCGCCCTCCATCGAGGAAGCTGCCACGTCGTCATGTATAAAGGCCACGATATCATCAGAAACGCTCTTCCCGCGAGAGCCGGGTTAAATATATTATGTCCGAGCCCGCCGAAGGCCTGTTTCCCTATCGCTATCGCGAAGAACGAGCCGGCCATAGGTAACCACAGAGGTGACTGTGGCGGCAGGTTGTACGCCAGGAGGAGCCCCGTAAGCACCGCGCTTCCGTCCCACACAGCGCCCATATCCTTCTTTCTGACGGCAAGCGTCAGCGCTTCCGTGATGACTGCTGTCGCTATGCTTGTGATTATCACGAATAGGGAATTCATTCCGAAAATGAATATCCCTGCCAGCCCCGCAGGCAGCAGGGAAAGCGTCACCGCCCACATTATGCGTTTCGTGGAAACCTTATCCTTTATATGGGGCCCTATCGACACTATTAACGAGTCGCTCATTTCGATTTCCTAGGTTATTCAGCCGTATCGCAGGCTAAGTGCCGATGTCCCTGACATCGGCCTATACTGTCTGGATCTTTGCTTTGCCGAACTTCAAATAATCCAAGAGCGGTATCTTGGCCGGGCATGTGTAAGCGCACGAGCCGCATTCATAACAATACGCTATCCCGAGGCTCTTTGCATCCTGAAACTGCTCCTTCTTGACACGGTACATAAGGGTAGTGGGAACGAGCCCTATGGGGCAGGCGTCCACGCAGCGGCCGCACCTTATACAGACGCCCTCTTCATTAGAGTCTATCTCATCCTTTGTCAGGAAGACCACACCGCCGGCGCCTTTCGATATTGGTATATCCATAGAGTACTGGGCGAGGCCCATCATCGGGCCGCCTATTATTACCTTCTTCGGCTCTTTCGTAAACCCGCCGAAGACATCCTTCAGGTCGCTCAATAAGGTCCCTGTCCTGACCCATGTGTTGACCGGCTCCTTGACGCATGAGCCGGTTATCGTGATGGCCCTTTCGATCAGCGGCTTTCTCAGATAGACCGATTCATATATGGCGTATGCCGTGCCTACATTGTTGGCAATGCACCCTACGTCCATAGGAAGGCCCCCTGCCGGCACTATTCTGTTCAGTATAGCTTTTATGATCTGCTTTTCGGCGCCTTGAGGATATTTCTCATTCAATACCGCGAGCTTCGGCGTCCAGCCCCGGCCCAGGCCGGTCCACTCGGCGAATTTGTGGCCGTATAATTTTAGCGCTCTCTCCATGGCGTAAATGGCCGACATCTTATTATTCTCGATAGCTATATAGGCCCGCCTGACTCCCAGTATCTTCACTATTATTCCAAGACCCTTCAATATCCCCTCTGTCTTCTCCAGCATCAGGCGGTGATCGCAGGTGAGATACGGCTCGCATTCCGCGCCGTTCAATATTACGGTGTCTATCTTCTTATTGCCCGGCGGGGACAATTTTACATCCGTAGGAAACGCGGCGCCGCCGAGGCCCACCACGCCGGCATCGCGTATAAGCTTGAGAAGCTCTTCTTTGGATAAAAAATTTACGTCGGAAGCGGCCGTCACCACCCTGAAATCCTGATCCTCATCCACGCCGGCCTCGATCACTACCGAGAGCACTCTGGCCTGATTGTATGTGGGAAGATAAGCGATCTTCGTAATTTTACCCGCTATGGAGGCATGTACAGCGCTCGAGATATAACCGGAAGGCTCACCTATAAGGTCCCCTACCTTTACATTCATGCCCACGGAGACTACGGCTTGGGCCGGAGATCCGATATGCTGTGAAAGCGGAAGCGTGACTCTCTTGGGGATAAAAGATTTCTTAATGGGCCTGTCCGAGGCGAGACTTTTAAACGTGAGCGGATGAACCCCGCCCTGAAACCTGTATCGCATGGAAGCCATTATACATTATGGGTAAAAAATATTCCACGAAAAATATCCTCTATTGACAATTATTACGAGATGCTGTATTTTAGAATGCAGGAGGAATGAAAAATGGCCCAGCCCAAGATCAATTGCTGCGAAATGTGTCAGGTATACTGGACATGCGAGACGAAATGGTACAGGGGCGAAAAGGGCGCGGAGAACATCTGCTGCCCGATCTGTAACTACTATAAGGTCTGCCTGGACAAAGCGGCGAATAAAAACAGCATTTCTAAGAGCAAGTAGTCTCGTCTCCGAATTTAACTGATATACCGATTATCCCGCACAGAGTAAATACTGTCCCTACCGCAACAAGTATCCAGAACCTGTCCACGAATTTTGCCGCATACGCGGCCACGAACATGAATACCAGGAACGCGAGATGTATCACGCCCTCCAGTGAACTGAATATCCTTCCCCTTGCATCCCCGGGTATGGTCTCATGAGTGAGAGTGTTCATCGAGACCATTATCGGGCTGACCATGACGCCCAGGAGCCCGGCAAGAAACCCGGCGAGAAATATATTCGGGATCCTGTTAACAGCTATCGCAAAGGCTATTATCGATATGCCTGTCAGGGCAAAACTTAAATTTATCACCTTCCTCTTCTCGGCCTTCTGCCCCAATTTACCGTATAAGACGGTCCCCAGGAACAGCCCGCATACAAGATACGTCCCAAGAAACCCCAAATGCCTGGTCGATGTCCCGAAAGCGTTCTGCACAAATACGATGATGACGCACGATATGGCCCCCATGCCGGCGAGAAGAAGAGAAGACACATAGATCACGAACCGCATATTGCTGTGTTTGGTCAATAGCGTCAACCCTTCTTTTATTTCATGGACCAGGGATCTTTTAAGAGAATTCTTAAGGGCCTCTCCGGTGGCTTTAAGATCCTCTCTCACATCATGCCCCTTACCGTCTTTCATCGCGATCATGGCTATCAGGACGGCCGATACGAAAAATGTGGCACTGTCTATATAGAAACCTCCTATGGCCCCCACGTATCTTATATTCACTATGAAGCCCGCGACCAGGAGGCCTACGACATTGCCTATTAAGTGCGTCGTATCCTGCAGAGTATTGGCCACCAAAAGCTTATCCTTGGTTACAAGATCCGGTATTATCGCCATCTTCGAAGGGATAAAGAAGCGCGAGATGGAAAATGCCAGAAATATGACCAGGTAGATCGGCAGGATCTGTTTCGTTATTATGAATAGCGGTATAGCAAGGACCAGGGCTCCTCTTAAAACGTCTGAGATTATCATCACGTTCTTCCGGTCGAGCCTGTCGACCCAGACGCCGGCTATCGGGCCGACTATGAAGACGGGTATAATGGTAAACGATATTAGCTTGGCGAGAGCAACTTCGGAGCCGGGGTTCCGCTGATAGACAAGCGCGACAAGGGCCATCTGGTTAAGCCGGTCGCCGAAGTTCGAGACGAGCTGTCCCAGCCATAGAAACAGGAAATTGCGGTTAGATAATACTTCCCTGAAGCGGGCCAATAGCAGACTCCTGCACCGACAGTTATACCATAGTGGAGCCCACGAGTGGATTCGAACCACCGACCTGCGGTTTACGAAACCGCTGCTCTGCCAACTGAGCTACATGGGCTTCAATGTCGCTTATTTTATCGAATACGGCCGGTTTAGGCAAGACAAATGGTCTTTGCGGGGCTTGCCTAAACGGTATTTCATCATTTCGCGAGCGGCAGCATTATCTTTACGGTGGTGCCCTTGCCCTCTTCGCTTTCTATAAGTAGTTTGCCATTATGCCTATCGATAATCGTCTTTACTATTACGAGCCCCAACCCCGTCCCCTTCCCCGGGCGTTTTGTAGTAAAGAACGGCTCGAACATATTCGCTAATGTCTCTTTCGACATTCCGCTTCCGTTATCGATAACGCTGATAACGCCGAATCCTTCTGAAGCGTCCGTCTTTATAGCGATCTTACCGCCTTCTTGCGACGCCTCTATAGCGTTCTTTACTATGTTGAAGATGACCTGATGCATCTGGTTTTTGTTGACATTGACGCGGATATCCTCGGTGCTCAATTCAGCCGTTATCTCCATCTTGATCAAAGAGGACTGCAGCTTAAATAATGACATGATCTCGCCGACCAGGCCGTTAAGACCCATATTATAAACTTTAAATGAAGACGGACGTAAATATTGCAATATACCCTCCAGAATATCATTGGCCCGCAGTGTCGATTTTTTTATCATCACTATGTTGGCCTTTATATTCTCGTCGCTATTTGCCAGCTTCGTCTCAAGATACTCCGCCCCGCCCAGTATCAGCGATAAAGGGTTCTTAACCTCGTGGGAGATGCCTAACGAAAACCGTCCTAAGGCCGCCTCTTTTTCGGACTGTATCAGCTCATTCTGCGTCTCTTTCAATTTACTGTACGCTTCCTGGAGTGCACCTTGCGCCTTCTTACGGCTGGCGACTTCATTCCACAGAAGCAGATTAGATTTTGAAAGCTCTTCTGTCCGCTCTTTGACCTTAGCCTCTAACTCATTATATGCTCTTTCCAGCAGCTCTTTGCTCTTTTGTATCCTGTCGCTTAACACGCTTATAAAAAACCCCATAAATATAAACATGAAGGACCGGATGCTGTCATGCAGAATTGCCTGTGGGCTTTTATCGACTGAAAAACGGACAATTAATAACTGGATTGCCAGGAAAACGGCCACCAGAACACCTCTTCTTCCCCACCACATGGCCGATAAAATAATGGGAATATAGAAGAGATGAGTGTAAATAACATCCGTTTTAACCACTATCAGGAAATAGCATGTGAGCGCGAAGGCGGCTATCAGAAGGCCTGCCATTACCGTTATCTTAAATTTTTCTTCCAGGTTACGCATAAACCATTCCCCGAATCTGCCTACATCACTTAACTGCCAGCACAGCATGCCTTTGTTTTATACTCTGCCTCTTTCTACGGAACTTATTCAATACCTCTGTGTTAATAGCCTGTAGATCGACTGTCTTGCCGGCGGCTTTCAGTTTCTTAACTATCTTCCTTACCTCGAGCCTTCTGGCCTTCTTTCTCGCTGCCACTGTTTTCCTTTTTTTTCTTTGATTGAATCCCTGAACAACATCTTCCTGCCAGCATCTTGAAGTTCCCACCATTGACCTCCATTTTTTGCGCTGCGCTTTAACACCTACATATATATTTCTTTATCTGGTCCACGAAGGTACGCGTGTCTATCGGTTTAGCCACGTATTCTTTAAAGCCTGACGCCTTCAGATCGTTCATGTTCTTTCCTATGATATCAGCGGTAACAAAGATAATCGGGATAGCGCCGGTCTCCTTATCCTGACGCAATATTTTTGCCAGTTCTATACCGAGCATATCGGGAAGGCGCAGATCCATGACTATCGCATCGGGTTTCTCTCTCCGGGCTAATATAAGCCCGCTCTCGGCATCCTCAGCCTCCAGGACTTCCAGGCCGGCCTGCTCCAGGAGATCTTTCTCGAGTATGCGGTTCATCTCGTTATCCTCGATGATCAATATCCTGGTTTTTATCCTATCTATGTTTTGCATCCAGAACTTTCCTTACCATTTTAATAACCTCACCTATGCGGAGAGACTTGGACATGAACAGGCGGCCGCCGATCTGTCCTGTTTCCACCTGGCTTTCTTCCGCAGTAATGGCGCTCGTTAAAAATATTATGGGTATATTTTTAGTATCATCATTCTCTAATAAACGCTGAGCAGTCTCCGCGCCGTCCGGCGGAGGCATTATTAAATCGAGGAGTATTAAATCGGGGTATTCTTCTACGGCAAGCCTCATACAGTCCAGGCCATTATCGGCAAGCAATACTTCAAATCCTTCCGCGGATAAGATATCACCGTACAGCTTTCGTACCCTATCCTCATCATCCACAATTAAAATTTTCGCCATTGCTATCTCTCTATGCTTTTATTTTTTTAATGGCTTTAGCGGGTATGACGAACTTAAACACAGCGCCGGCCTTCAGCCCTTTCGATTCCGCCCATATTTTTCCGCCATGCAGTTCAACCAATTTTCTGGAGAGCGCCAGGCCCAACCCCGTGCCTTCTGCCGTTTTAACATCCGGAGTCTTAATGCTGGTGAATGCCTCAAAAATCTTTTCAAGGTTTTCCGGCGCTATACCTACGCCCGTATCCCATACCTCTATCTCGATATTCGTGCCTGAGCTCTTAGCCTTAATGCCTACCTTACCGTCTTTTGGAGTAAATTTTACCGCGTTCGAGAGAAGGTTATAGACTATCTGTTTTAACTTTCGTTCATCGGCATCGATATTGCCGATCTTCTCGTCCGCTTCCACGGACAACTCGATATTCTTTTTAAATGCCATCTCTTTCACAAGTATCAAAGCTTCCCTTAATAAATCTTTCAGCGATAAAGTGGTTATCATAAGCTCTGCCTTCGCCGCTTCCATCTTAGCAAGATCCAGGACATCATTTATAAGCGACAATAGATGCCTTCCGCCGCCCAATACATAATTAATGTAATCCTTCTGTTTCTTGTTGAGCGTTCCATAAGTTTCCATGGATAGCACTTCGGAAAAACCGATAATGGAGTTAAGCGGAGTCCTTAGCTCATGCGACATATTGGCCAAAAACTCGGACTTTACCTGCAGGGCATGCTTTACTTCGCCGGAAGACCTCCTTAGCGCCTTATTCAGCTCCTCAAGTTCAGAAGTCCGTCCTTTCAGGTCCTCGGTCATCTTGTCGAACGCCCTGGAGAGCTGCCCTATTTCGTCTCCGGCCGAGGTCCCAACTTTATGATTAAGATCGCCGGTGCCGATAACCTCTATTCCTTTACGCAACTGGTAGATAGGACGCGTAATAGCCCCGGCAACGGCCGTGCCTATCAACCAGGCCGCTATGGGTGTAAAAAACAGTATCGCCGCGCATATAAGTAATATTCTCCCAAGCGGCGCGAAGATCTCTCCGGTGCCGATCTCCGTAAGAAGCGACCATTTCGTTTCGGGTATAAAGTCGTGTAATCCCAGTGTCATCTCTCCCATATAGTTCCTGAAGGCGCTCACCGGCGCGCATATCTCTTCGTTGCCCGCGTGAAGAGCGCACAGCCTGAAATTTTCGGTATCGACTTTCAATTTTAAGAATGTGTCTTTCTTAAAACGGGAGGGGGTGACCATATAACCGTCTTTATTCACAATATATATTTCGCCGGTCTTGCCCATGCCGGTCGCATCCGTGGTTATTTTATTTAGTTCATCTAATTTGACCTTCGCGATGAGCACCCCGCGCAGCTCTCCTGTGTCGGAATCCGTTATAGGCGCGGATACGCCAAATAGAGGCATAGAGTAATTCTCGGAGTAATAGGCGTCTTTAAAATAAACGCCTTGCCGGCCTTCGGTGAAGTAGTCCTCCGCGCTTCTATTTTTGCCTATGCTCATCCGGTCGCTGGAGACAACCACATTTCCGGACGTATCCAGGACCATAAACTCATGTATGGAGGGGTTGGCCTCTTTCGTCCTCTTAAGCCTCGTCATCGCCCGTTCAAAAGCTTCGCTTCTCTTCGGATCATCCTTAGCGGTCTCCAGGAAAACTTCCAGTATAGCGCTCTGGGAGAATTCCAGGACCGACATCCTGACCATCTTGATATAGGTCTTTATATGGTTCTCTCTCGATTTCGCCGTCACCTCCAAACGCGCGATTATCTCGTTTCTGAGACTATTTTTGGATGTCGTATAAAAAACAAGGGTGGTAATAGTGATGAGGATGATGATTGTCGCAAGGAAAGAGAGATTAATTTTAGCGGCTATTTTCATATTTTGTCTGGTTAGTAAATAGGGACACGCCTTCTTATTACAAAGCGGCCGTGTCCCTATTTATTGAGAGCTACTTCAGCTCTTGAACTTTTGTGGCTTTTCCGCCCTCTTTTGAAACTTCAACTGCCACCTTTTTACCTTTAAGCTGGTTCAGGGTAAGGACGTTAAATGCGCTATCAAGACACTTCACCGTATTATCCATCGGTATTATCTTAGTAGTGCCGTTATCCTCGGCCAATACAAGGGAATTAGCAGTCTTTCCGCCGCCAAGGCTCTTCTCGACAACAGACGTTATCTTGCCGACCATGACGCCCCCCGTCTCTACCACAGCACCTACCGGTTCGGTAGCCTTTGGCTTATCGCCTTCCATGGCATAACATATAGATGCCGCTAATACAAGCGCCACGGCAACCATCATGAACTTCTTCATCTAAATCACCTCCCTTTTTATGAATTTGCTTTATAAATTCCGCGTGTTTAATAACAATTGTAACCGTGCCCGGTATATCTGTCAATGGAAAAAAGCCTGTCTCTACTCCTCCCCGGGCAAGGCAAAGATCTCTTCAGTCATAACGAAATTTTCCAGAAATCCGCCGGAAAGGACAAGCCTGGGCATCTTGAACTGTGTATCGTGCGCCCCATCTCTTACCCGTGTCATCCTGTAACGCTCAAACTCTCCCGGGCTGATAACCCTAAGGGACGGGAAAGCGATGAGCTGCTGCTTTCTCAGGTCGTCATATTCGCTATTTTGAAAGCGGAGGGTCTTTTCGATAGAGACGAGAAGCGCGCGTTTCTCGCCTTGAGACGGCGTCCCTTCGAACTCGATCAGGAAGACATAGCGCGGTATCTCTCCCGTAACTGCCGAAGCGGAAAAAGACCGTATCGCGGTCTTATGTTTCGCCACCGAACCGGTCACTGCTTCCTCTATATGGGATTCGTACACTTTCTCTCCGGTTATCGATACGACATTGTGGCCTTTCTGTATGAACTCTATTATCGGCGTCTTATTGAAGAAACCCTTAACGCATACGATATCATCGATATTATAGCGATAAAGGCCCCCCGCGGTGGTAACTATAAGCAGATACTCTCTTCCTGTCTCCAGTTCATCGCACAGCAATACCCTCTTCTGAGCTTTATCCAGGTCCTCCCTGGGAATAAATTCATAGAAGTTGGTCTGCACCGCGAGCGCTCCGCCGGCGCCGGAGTCGCTCATCGGCACCGAGCTCCGCGCTTCAGTGGAAAGACAGCCAAAATCACGTACGGCCACGTTTCCGAAATAATCAGGAAGTCTGGAGAGGTAGCCCTTCACTGTCCCGCCCTTCCAGCACTCAATAAGATCGAGATGTGGCCAAAAATCTTTGGGCAGGAGCTTCCCTTGTTTATTCAGAAGCGCCTTAAGCTCGCTTGCCCTGCGGGGGTTAGGTTTAAGGGAGCCCTCTATCGCCCGGCGGATATCGGGAGCGATCTCCAGACCTTCATCCAGCGTACCGCGTTCAATATCATCGATTATGCCGTTCTGCAGCGCCGGTATCTTTTGGCAAAGAAGGGTAAGCGTGCTTGGATTTAATGTCGCTATAGTGGTGATGTTATGTTCGATCGCGATGCGCAGGATGCAGTAGTAGCGCGCGTCGTAGCTATCGATATAGAACAGCTCATAGGGCAATACGTAAAGGCGCTTTATAACCTCCGGTAGATTATTATAAGCATGGCCGTCCTCCGGACCGTAGGGAATGCCTGCATCGGTATGATTTTTTATCTCCGGGCTTATAATGCCGAGTATCCTGCCATCGAATATTTTCGGATGGTCTTTAGTCAGATAGTATGCCCATATATTCATCAGGTCGGATTTACGGGCCTGTGAATACTTCGTGACCGGTATAAATTTCGGTTCTCCGGTGGAGCCGCTGGTGATGCCGAAGAAGTTTACCTTATCCGCGGTCAGGACGCCGCTCGCGCCTTTCTTCATCCTGTCTATATACGGTTTTATAGCCGCGTAATCGCTTAAGGGAAGGCGCGCGCGAAAATCCTCTATTGATTTTATCGCGGAGAAATTATATTTGGAGGCATACTCGGTGCGCATATTGCGGGAAAGGTATTTCAATAGCACCCGCTCCTGGGCTTTAATAGGATCCGTAGTGGCTTTCTCAAACGCTTTTGCCCTGGAGGTCAGGCCCTTCATTATAAGACTTGTAAGATTCATCGGGCTGCTGACCCCTCCGCATTATCTTTACGGGGCTTGCCTGACGCTAAATCGCCCTCCTGCCATCTTTCGGACAGTTTCTTGTATGCCGCCTCGCGCTCTCCCTCAAGCTCCTCTATCTTACTCTGGATCTCTTCATATTCCGGATTGACGCCGCGTTTATATTTCGCCTGGTTCTTTTTCAGGGTGCCGGCCTGGGTTTCCAGGACATTCATAATCTGCATCAGCTCGTCCTGTCTCATATTATTGTAATCAAACCGCGGCTCTTTCGCGGTATCCTGTTCCGATACCGCAGGTCCCGCGGCAAGCGCCATCGCAATACAGATTACAGATATCATCTTAATAGTCTTCAAGGAAATCCCATCCTTCTCTATTGTCCGCATATTGTATCATCTTTTGCCCTTCCGGTCTACCAGGGGCTTATAGCGATGCCATAGCAACCTCTGCCTAGACCTGGTTATATGGGTTCCTGTTCCAATCTCACTCTCTACTCACCCCACCGGGAGATTTTTCGGCCTTACCTAGCAGGACGCATGAGCAGGAATTTTTTAGGGGTGACGCTCTTTCCAGCCTTTTTTCGAATAAGAGGCGGTACGTAGTGGGGCTTGTCACGATCGACTAGTTCTACGCGCAAGAGTCGGACACAGCCTCGAATAGGAAAAAAGGCGAAAGAGCGGCAGGACCCCTAAAAAATTCATGGGTAACAGCACCCTGCTTGTGCACTGCGACCGAAAAATCTGCCCTTGACATTGAAAGCCTTTTAAATTATCGTAATATAATTATGCACGCCCTGACACTTCTCATTATCGCGCTACTGGTATTCGCCCTGGCATACCGTTTCTACGCGAAGTTCCTTATGGCCAAGGTGCTCGTCGCAAATGACGAGGCGAAAACACCCGCTCACACATTCAAAGACGGCCGCGACTATCATCCCACAAACAGGTTCGTGCTCTTCGGCCACCATTTCGCCGCCATCTCGGGCGCCGGTCCCCTGGTCGGGCCGGTCCTGGCGGCGCAGTTCGGTTTCCTGCCGGGGTTTCTCTGGATATTGATAGGCGCCGTACTCGGCGGCGCCGTCCACGACACGGTCATACTCTTCGCTTCGGTGCGGACCAAGGGGCTTTCGCTCACCCGCCTCGCGCGCAAATACGTCAGTAAAACCGCGGGGTTTGTTACCGGATTCGCGATACTCTTCATTATAATCACGGCTCTCGCAGGCCTGGCGCTAGTCGTGGTAAACGCGCTTAACGAGAGCGCATGGGCCACATTCGCCATAGCCATGACGATCCCCGTAGCATTCTTCGTCGCGTTATATATGTACAGGCTCAGGCCCGGCAAAGTCATAGAGGCCTCTCTGATCGGCGTGACGCTCGTGATCCTCGGCGTAGTTTTAGGGGAGCCTCTGGCCAGGTCGGGATTCGGCCATTTCTTCCTGTTCTCAAAACCGGCGCTTTCTATAATGCTGCCTATTTACGGATTGATAGCGTCCATATTGCCGGTATGGCTGCTTCTCTGCCCGAGGGATTATTTAAGCTCATACATGAAGATCGGCACGATCTTGCTTCTGGCGCTCGGCATCTTCATAGTCAACCCTCAGCTTCGTATGCCGGCGATAACCCCTTACATCCACGGAGGCGGGCCCGTGATACCGGGAAAAGTATGGCCGTTCGTATGCATTACAGTAGCCTGCGGCGCGATCAGCGGATTTCATTCTCTCGTAGCCTCAGGCACCACCCCGAAGATGATCAACAAGGAGTCCGACATCCGCATGATCGGGTTCGGGGCGATGCTCACGGAAGCGGTCGTTTCGTTAATGGCGCTCATCGCCGCCACCGTACTGATACCGGCCGATTATTTTGCCATCAATGTGCCCGTAGATGTATTCCATAAAATGGGGCTCAGTATTTCACAGCTCCCGCAGATAGAGCAGATGACGGGCGAGGTCCTGTCGGGGCGCACCGGAGGGGCGGTGTCACTCGCCGCGGGGATGTCGCTGATACTTTCATCGATACCCGGCATGAAGCACCTTATGGGATACTGGTATCACTTCGCTATAATGTTCGAAGCGCTCTTTATACTGACTACAGTTGACACCGGAACGCGCGTGGCGCGTTATATCGTCGATGAACTGATAAAGACCGCGAGTCCCAGATGGAACAGCCGGAGGCTGTGGACGATAATTTTAAGCGGCGGGATAATCAGCTTTCTCTGGGGTTACCTGGTCTATAATGGAGATATCACTACTATCTGGCCGATGTTCGGAGTGGCGAACCAGCTCCTGGCGACGCTGGCGCTATCGGTCGGGACGGTATATATATTGAAACACTCTAAGAGATGGTACTACGGCCTCATAACATTCGTTCCGGCGATATTCATGTTCGTGACAACGATCGTTGCCGGGATTATGAATGTCATCGATAATTACCTGCCCAAGCATAACTTTCAGGGAAACATGAACGCGGCGCTCTCGATAATAATGATCGCGCTCGTAGTGGTAATATTTCTGGAGTCCTTGAAGAAGATCTACCGTATACGCCGGGAGATATCGTAGCCTTCATGCGGCAAATGGATTGACTAGAGGCTCTACCCTGACTTCCTTTAAGTCCTTACCCTGCCAGACAAACATAAACTTAATAATATATCCGCCCTTGCTTTCGACCGACAGGACTTGAGCATACTCCGAATCAGAAGACGGATGGGACGGTTTCGTGGAGATCTTTACTCCGACGCGCTCACCGCCGCTATATGCGTACTGGATCTCGATAGGAACGCCTTCTTTTGTGGTGACCGTAAACGCCTTGATTCCTTCATTTATAGAATTCCGGGGGAATATATCCATATTTTCGATTTCGGGGCTCGCCGAACCCGAAGCGTAATCTGCCGTGACAACAAGGTCCTCTCCTTCGGCCGTCTTAATATCATAACTGACTTTAGATTCTGTGATATCGATTACATTATCTGCTTTGATATTACCTTGCGCATACGACATGCCGGCAAAAACCAGGCCCAAGACCGCTGCGATAATGCTGAATATTTTCTTCATCTTACTCCCCTTATGTTAATTTCCTTTTCCTTTGAATCCGCCGCACAGCGTCTCTATGGCCTTATGGGCGATGACGAGGCCGAATATGCCGGTTATCGTAGGAAGGCTGCCGAGCTTTGACCGCTTCCGCCCTCTCGCGTAATCATCTTCCCCGAGAGCGTTTTCACCGCCGATGGCCGATAGGTTCCTCGTCTCCGCCGAATAGACGCAGGTTATTCCGCTCGTGATATTCTCTCTCTTTAATTTAATTCTCAGGCGTTTTGCCAAAGGGCAGTGTGTCGTATCACGAAGATCCGCTATCCTGATCGCTAAAGGATCCACTCTCGTTGCCGCGCCCATTGACGAGATGACGGGTATATTCTTCATATGGCAGGTTTTAAGCACCTGCGATTTCGGGCCCAGCGAATCTATGGCATCTATCACGATATCCGGCCTGTTATCGAGTATCGAGTCTATCGTCTTATCGTCGGCAAAAACCTCCAGCGATTCCACTTTACACGCGGGATTGATCGCAAGCACCCTCTCCCTGGCGAGCTCTACTTTTGGCCTGCCGATAGTGGACTTAAGCGCCAGCAGATGGCGGTTCAGGTTACTCGCTTTTACCTTATCGAAATCCACCAGCCTTAAGGCCCCTACCCCGGCGCGAGCCAATGCTTCGACACAGTAGCTGCCGACGGCACCGATGCCTATGACCGTTACGGAGCTATTATGTAGTTTCTGGAGCTTGTCTTTGCCGAGAAGGAGCTCAATGCAAAAAAACTGTCCCATTATCCCATACCTTTTGCTCGAATGTTACCTCATCCAGCTTTTTGAGCCGGGCGGCCATGCCATACAGCGAGCGCAGCCACTCAAAATATTTTGACACATCCGGCTTATCCGCGGACCCGGAATCCGGAGTATATGGATAATCGGTCTCAAGTAAAATTCTGTCGACCGGCGTTACGTCAAAGGATGCGCGGTGTTTCAGGGCCCTCTCATAAAGAAGCCGCGGAGAAAATGAGATGTACCCGCCGAGCTTAATAAGTTCGACCGCTATCTCGGGCGAACCGGAAAACCAGTGGACCATAAAAAGGAGCTTTTTATCCTTCCGCATCCTGATCTCTTCCAAAAGAGCGTCCCATGCCTGTACGCAGTGTACGGTGAACGGTTTTTTAAATTCAACCGCTATGTCCAGCTGCCGCGTAAAGATTTCGCGCTGCCTGACTAAGCTTACATCTACCTTAGCGCCGTCGAGGCCTATCTCCCCTATGCGCGATCCGGGCAAAGCGAGATACTCGATAAGCGCCTTATCCCACCCCTCGACCGTCTTATCGATATGCCATGGATGCACACCGAAAAAAGGGATGATGTTACTGTGGGAACCGGCCAGCTTCATAACTTCGGGCCAATCCCGAGGGTAAGTGCCATTGCAGAAAAAACGGCCCACCCCGTGGCCGGCGGCTCCGGCGGATATCTTAATTGCCTCTTCCGGGCAATCTTGCAGATGTATGTGAGCGTCCTGCAGCATACGGAATTGCTTTTCCCCCGCTCTTATTTACCGGCTATTTTTCGGAACACTCCGCAGCCGTCGGCGTCGAACGCCTGCACTGTAAGGGATTCCGCGAACCCATCCGGTCCTATATCAAACCTTACCAGGCCGGCGTACTCCGGCGCGATATAGACATTCCACGACGCGGTAAAAGTATCGCGGTCAAAATGCGATAAGGCCATATGCGTCTTCTTTGGCCCGGCGGTCACGATCAGGGCTCCGTCTTTCTGTGAAACAGCGACCGTGCCGTATATGTCATTTGAATAGCTTCCTGTGTATCTTTCGGCCGGTAATGCCGGCGTCTCTTTAGCAGGCGGCTTCGGAAGAGCGGCCCTCTCATCTTCCAGAGATTTGGAAGCTCTCTTAAGCTCCTCCTTACTCCAGTCGCGCTTGCGGGCGCCGAAATACATATCGAAGAAACGCGACGCAAGTGACTCAGGCAATGACGTCTCGTCCAGGTTCGACAGCACGACTATGCCTATCTTCGCTTTAGGAACAAATGCGATCATCGTCTTCGCGCCGCTCGTCCCGCCGTTATGCCATATGATCGGATACGGATTATATTCGCGGTAGACCCATCCCTGACAATAATATTGACGGGGGCTTCCATTTTCAGAAGGGATTATCGTCTTCGGCGTCTGCATATACTTTATGCTATCCGCCTTTATCAGCTGCTTCGAACCGAATGAACCGCCATTCATCTGAAGTGAGATCCACTTCGCGATATCCTTCACGTTTGAATTTATGCCTCCGGCCGGAGCATCGGTATAGACCCAGTCCATATATTTCCAGTCCATCGGAAGCATGACTATCTTATCTCCGGCCAGGTGATGAAGAGAAGCGACATTTTTGCCATTTTTGAGCGATGACATATCCGTCGAACTGGACTTCATTCCCAGCGGCTCAAAAATACGTTCTTTTACATTATCCTCCCAGCTCTTCCCCGTCTCTTTCCTGACGAGCTCGGCTGCCACGAGAAACAGGCCGTTTTGATAGGCGTATGCCGAACGAAAGCTTGTAACGGGTTTTACAAATCTGATCATGTCGATTACATGAGAGCGGTCGAACCCCAGGGTGGCCACGGTATCGCCGGCATGTTCGGGCATGCCGCTTCGCTGGGCCATAAGATCGGTAACGGTAAACTGCCTCGTGACCCATGGGTCGTACATGACAAAACCGCTAAGATGGTTCATTACCGGGTCGTCCCATCCGATCTTCCCTTCATCAACAAGCATCCCGACCAGCAAAGCGGTAAACGCTTTGGACGTGGAGCCGATCTGAAAGACAGTATCGGTAGTGACGGGGTCCTTTGAACCGAGCGTCTTTACGCCAAATGCCTTCTCATAAATAACATCTTTACCCTTCACTATCGCTATGGCCATGCCGGGCACCTTCCATTCGGCCATGCTTTTCCTGGCATACGTTTCAAATTCCGGGAGAATTGCCTTCAAGCGCTTTATATCGGGCACTTCGGCCGATTTGGACGCGGCGGCAAATATCGAAGTCTGCGGCAGGATCGAGAGGGCCGCGCATAATATAATAAAAATCAGCTTTGACCTCATGATCCCTCCATTATTGATCTTTAAGGCCCTTGATCAGGTCTTTCAATTTCGGAAATTTGCCTGAGGAGATGCCGGCGGATCCTGGATCCGCGGAGCTCTCGGATGCCTTTTGAATAAAACCGGCTACAGCATCCCCTGCCTTCTGCACAGCGACCTTTGTGCCTATGTATTTCATGTCCGGGATCGCTTTAAAACCGTTTTCGCCGATCTTGAAGGATAGCGGGAATTCGACTATGCCCTGGCTGTCCGTTATATATTTCATCTCCGGCGCCGCTTTTAGCATAGCGGCTGAGACATCCTGCGCAAATCGTATCACACCGCTGCCTGAAATATCCCCGGTCAGCGAGGATTTCGCCTCGCCGCGCAAATCAAACGTATCAGTCCGTAGGTCTAAATTCGGCATCATCACGTAACCTTCTTCTATCGTATATGACTGGCGAAGCGGTTCGATCACAGTGTCGTTATTCGCAAAAGCCTGCTGGATCGGCTCGGGCACATACCCCCTGGCCATATCGCTCAGGCCGGGAAATAGTGTAAGCGAGCCGAGCGTCTGGTTCAGAATGTTGGTATTCATCACAACGCCTCTATCCAGATAGAACTCACCGCCTCCGGAGAGCGTCTTCGAGATATCCGGCCATGAGAGGCCCGACATGGAGCCGTCGAACGTAAGGCGCATATTGCCGTCCATGTTCTGCTTCCGCGCCAATACCTTAGATATGAAAGATTTTACGCCCCGCACTTCTACGGCCGCCCGGAAAGTTGTTTTCGGCAAAACGAAGATATCGTCGGATTTCCCGCTCAGGGTTAAAGAGCCTTCGGCGAGCTCCGCGGAGAAAGAATTTACGGTGGCGCTGTTACCTTCGGCGGAAACCGACAAATTTATATTATCCACAGGCGCTTTTAACGACACTATAACTATCTTTCCGCGGGAAAGCGATATATCCGCGGAAAGTTTCGAAATCTTACCTTTCGAAAATTCGAGTTCCCTGATCTTAACTGCCAGCTCGCCGGCGAGGCCTGGTGCGAGCCCCAGTTTTTGCAGGACCGGAAATGCCTTTTCAAGTTCGTTATGATCGATTGCGGCCAAATCGGCCTTTATATCGCAATCTCTTATAAATGGCGAGCCTGAAACAAAGCCGCCTGCGGTGCCTGAGAGCAGCATATTCTGGTCAGCGCTTACGGGGGCCATCTTAACGGTAAAACGCATCGCTCCCGCGTCGGAGATATTATTGATTTTAGCCTCGATCTTGCGAATAGTGATATCCGATGCGGGTTCCGTCGCCATATCCTGAAACCGGATCGTTCCATTATATATATCTAACGAAGAGATCGGCACCCTGCGCATCAGGAGGGCCGCCGGCTCCACCAGGGCATTGGCGCTATCAAATGTCAATGAGGCCGTCCGGTTTCCTACGGGTTTCGTATACATCTTGAAATCCTCGACCCCTAAGAGGATGCCGTTCTTCCATTTCAGGGAAAGACGGCCTATCTCTACCTTATTGCCAGTCATCCGCTCAAGCCGGGATATAATAAATCCTTTATAAGGAGCGATATCAAACGTCGCTACGAATATTCCTATTCCGGCTAACGCGACGATCAGGATAACCGATATGCCAATCAATACCTTCTTCATAACTTTTCCTTATTGATCATATGGTAATTTCGGTGCCGTCATTAGCGGCAATCGTGCCGGGGAATATCTTCTTTGCGGAGTCTTCGGCTTTTTTTCTATTCTCGAACGCTGGATATTTACCCGGATCAAAATGGAAGAGCGCCAATTTTTTTGCCGAAGCGTTTAACGCGGCCTTCGCGGCGGCCTCGGGTGTCAGATGAAACAAGTTCCGCGATTTGTCGCCCGGCGCCATCGCGCATTCGGTAATCAACAGGTCCGCTTCGGAAGCAAGGCGACCCAGGTTCCGGCACTCGCCGGTATCCGTGCAGTAGGCGATTGTCCTGCCTCGAAAGCCTATCCTATAGCCGTAACAAGGCACGGCATGCCGCAGTTTTCTCATCTCAAAATCGAAGGGAAAGCGCTCTCTTCCTTCCAGGGCATGAAAACGCAATTTCGTATTCAGGAGAAACGGCGGTGATGTGAAAGGCCTCTTCAGGAATCCGTGCAAAAGCTTAACGGCATTTCGGGGGGCGTATATATCGATGCCTTGCGCAATCCGGAATAGCGGCAAAGTATGGAGGCCAAACAGATGGTCGAGGTGCAGATGGCTTATAAAGAGGAATACCGGCTTATCCGATGTAATGATATCCCTCGCCTTCTGGAACCCGGAACCGGCATCGAAGATTATATAATGCGCGTCTGTCTCGGCCAGGACACATGATGTATTGCCTGTCGCCGTATCATACCATCCGTTCGTACCGAGAAATGAGATCTTCACGTTTTCTTTCTTGTAGCTATATCGACCCATACCGCCAAGAGGAGTATCATACCCTTAATTATATACTGATAAGTGATATTGGTATCCATCAGGCTCATACCGTTGTCGAGGCTCGCCATTATGAGCGCGCCGATCACCGAACCCCATATGGTCCCCTCTCCGCCCATGAGACTTGTGCCTCCTATAACCGCGGCCGCTATTACATCTAGCTCCATCCCTTGTCCGGCGGATGTCGTCGCGGCATTCAACCGCGCCGTAAGGACCATCCCTCCGACCGCGGTGAGCGCGCCGAATATAACATACAGCATCATAACCCTCTTCTGTATATTGATACCGGAGAGCGAAGCGGCGTCGGGATTGCCTCCGATGGCATAGAGATGACGGCCGAATACCGTCTGGCGGGACATGAAATTAAATAACGCTGCCAGGGCCATTACAAGTATCACCGCGTACGGAATGCCTCTATTCTCGACAAGGATCATGAAGAACGCGACGATCGCCGCGCATACGGCCGCCGTCTTGACCGCGAAGAACGGAAATTTCTGCACCGAAAAACCGACTTTTGCTCTTCTTCCCCGCTTAAAGAAGCCGATGATGACATACAGGCAAATTACCGCAAGTCCAATCCATACGCTTATATGAGGCGATATGTAGTTCTGGCCTATTCCTTTAAAGCCCGCGGAAAGAGGAGCTATCGTCGCTCCGCCTGTTATGCCGAGAACGGCCCCGCGAAATATCATCATGCTGGCCAGTGTGACTATAAATGCCGGCACAAGCCGATACGCTATCCAGAAACCGTGCCATGCGCCTATCGCCAGGCCGGTGACCAGCGCCGCCGTAATTGCCGTCCAGGCGGGAAGGCCCATCCTTACGTTAAGGTACGCGGCTACGGCTCCGGCGAGCGCGGCAACGGAACCTACCGACAGGTCGATATTCCGTGTCACGATAACGAGCGTCATCCCGATCGTGATAATGGCGACTGCCGCCGTCTGTAAGAAGAGGTTCGAAAGATTGCGCGGGCTTATAAATACGCCCTGGGTCATGATCGAAAAGATCAGCCATATCCCTATAAGCGCTATAAGCATCGTGTACTTACGAATATTCTGCATAAATGATATCTTCATCATTCTCCTCCGGTAGCGTAGTGCATTATCTTTTCCTGCGTCGCCTCTTTCGCCGGCAGGTCCCCGGTGAAACGGCCCTCATGCATAACGAGTATGCGGTCGCAGATCCCGAGCACTTCGGGAAGGTCCGACGATATAACTATCACCGCGACTCCCTTATCGACAAGCTCGTTTATGATATTATATATTTCGACTTTCGCTCCGACGTCGATGCCGCGCGTCGGCTCATCAAGTATCAGCACTTTGGGCATCGTCATAAGCCACTTGCCCAGCACCACCTTCTGCTGGTTTCCGCCGCTCAAGTTCCCGGCCTTCTGCTCTATCGACGGTGTCTTGATCTTAAGCTCAGCCGTATAGCGCTCGGCGCTCCGGATCTCATCTATGACGTTCACGACGGTATATCTGGATATCCTGTCGAGCGAGGCAAGGGATATATTCTTGCGTATATCCTCATCGAGAACCAGGCCGTAGCGCTTCCTATCCTCCGAGGCAAGGCTTATTCCGGAGGCGATGGTCGAACCGGCGTCTTTCAGCTCCAACTCTTTGCCTTCCAGGAATATCTGCCCCTTGACCTTCCTTCCCCAGAAGCGGAAGAAGCTCATGACGAGCTCTGTGCGTCCGGCGCCTATCAGGCCCGCCATGCCGAGGACCTCGCCGCGCCGCAGGCTGAAACTGACGTCGGCTATCGTCTTATTGATGTCGGGATCGTAAACGGTCCAGTCCTTCACTTCGAGAACGACATCTCCCGGAACACGGGATTTCTTCGGATATATATTGCTGACTTCGCGGCCCACCATCAGGGCTATCAGCTTATTCTCGTCGAGATCCTTCCTGTCATGAGTGGCCACGGTGCGGCCGTCCCTCAATATCGTGATCCTGTCCGCTATATCTAAAACTTCTTTCAGGCGGTGCGAGATATATATGCAGGTGACTCCGATCGAGCGCAGTTCTTTCAGTATCTTCAGGAGTTTCGCGCTCTCTCCTTCCGAGAGGGCCGCCGTGGGCTCGTCCAGTACCAGTATCCGCGCGGACTTAGAGAGCGCTTTCGCGATGGCGACAAGCTGCTGCTCGCCCACGCCGAGATATGATATCGGAAATTCAGGATTTACGTTGAGCCCCACCTTCTTCAGGACCTCCTCCGCCAGCTTATAGGACGCGTCCCAGTCGATAACGCCGTTCCTGGCGATCTCGCCGCCGAGGCAGATATTCTCCACTATCGAAAGCTGCTTTACCAGGGCCAGCTCCTGATAAATGATCGCGATGCCTGAGTGCTCGCTCTCCTTGGTGCTCTTAAAGCGCTTCTCCGTGTCATCTATCTCTATCTTGCCGCTGTAGGTGCCGCCCGGATAAACGCCGCTCAGGATCTTCATCAGCGTGGACTTGCCCGCGCCGTTCTCTCCTACGAGCGCGTGTATCTCGCCGGGCTTGACGCTGAATGTGACGTTATCCAGGGCCTTTACGCCGGGGAAATCCTTGGTGATACCTATCATCCGTAAAATATATTCGCTCATAAGCTCTGCCTACTTCTTGCCGGTGTCTTTAATTTTTATAAAACCGCTTTTTATCAGGACATCGTCGATATTCGACTTGTCCACTACTACGGGCTTAAGCAATATCGAGGGCACGTCTTTCTTCCGGTTATTGACCGTCGAAGTCGCGCTGGGATCCTCGCCCTTTACCATTTTTACTGCCGCGTGTATCGCTTCGGCAGCCTGCTCTTTCGTATTCTTGAATACCGTCATTGTCTGGGTGCCTTTAAGGATCCTCTCGGCGGCCGTATCCTCGGCGTCCTGGCCCGTAACCGGCACCTTGCCCGCTAACCCGACCTGCTCGAGCGCCTGTATTATGCCTCCGGCCGTGTTATCGTTAGGAGCGACGATCGCGTCTATCTTATTATTGTTGGCGGTCAAGGCGTTTTGCATCAGGTTCATCGCGATCGTGGGCTGCCAATCGGTTATCCACTGGTCCATGACTATTTTAACGTCTCCTTTATCGACAAACGGCTTTATCGCCGACAACGCGCCATCCCTGTAAAGCTTGGCATTATTGTCCGTCGGCGCTCCGGCGAATACCGCATAATTGCCTTTCGGCACGAGCTTTGTAAGATATTCGCCCATCAGCCGGCCGACCTCGAAATTATCGAACGATACATATAGATCGACATCTGCGTCAAGAACAAGACGGTCATAGGATATGACTTTTAAGCCCGCGGCCTTCGCGTTATCGACAATGGCGGCGGCCGACGTGGCGTCATGCGGAGCAAGTATCAGTATGTCTATCCCCGCGGCTATCAGGTTCTCGCACTGCGACATCTGTTTTGACGCATCGTTGTCGCAGACCTGCATGCGCAGGTCTATACCTTCGGCTTTAGCGACATCTTTCATCTTCTGCGCGTCCCTGACCCAGCGTTCATCACGCTGCGTCGGGAGAGAGACTCCGATCTTTATCTTTTTGGGCGCTTCTTGCGCGCAATACGCTGGAAACACGAATGATAACGCCACCAGTACCGTGACCAGACCGCTGATGCATTTTTTCATGGTCCCCCCTTTATAATATTTAATTTACCACCAGTTTTCGCACTGGATACCGTAATTCATGCCTTCGGTCTGCGTAAGGAACGCGTCTCCTCCGAGCGCGGGATTACCCTTGAAAGCGTCGCCCCACTTGGCATAAGTGGCGAAGAGCCTGAACTCCGGACGGCTGTTGAATATGGTGCCCGGCGAAATACGTATGCCGGCCGTAAATTTAAAGAGAGCCGTATCGTAATCCTGCTGTGGACTATTAATATAATCCATGCCCGGCTCAACTTCAATCCCAAAATGCTTGGTCAGCATATAGATGGGCCTCATACCAAAGCTCACCCAGGTCTCTCCTGTCTTACTCGTAGTGCCGTAATCCGTGTACTGATAAACTCCCACGACCTGCGCGCTCAGTTTAGGCGTGAACTGGCGGTTAAACATATCGGTAAGGCGTATCCTCCATGACTTCCTGTCATCAAAGCCGGATGGTATATTAGCGCCCGCCGAAAGAGAGGTGTTCGAACCGCATCCGAACTGCGCGCCAAACTGGTTATTATTCAACTCTCCCGGCATATAGTGCATGAAACCCACATCCACTCCGCCCATACTCGGATATTTCAAATTGGTATTAGCGGTATCTATACCGCCCTTCAGATAGCCGCCGTTTACCCAGAACATGCCTTTGCCGTACGGCACCTCGACGTCGCCCAGTTTAAAATTTATATTGCTCTTGGAAAGCCTTCCCTGGTGGGTCGACAGATTGATATCATTGGAGGCATAACCTATAAATGTAACGTCTAGCTTGCCTATATTACAGTCTATATCCTCGAGCCCTCCGCCGTAGCCGGACATGTCATACCACCAGAAATCGATTATATCGAGTTCGGGCAACCGGCAGAAACGCTGGCCCGCCCAGACCTTTACGCCGGGATCCCAATCCAGAAAATGTCCCATCCGCGCGTACATCTCGCGCAGAACAACTTCATTATTTATATCCCAGGTCTGGTTCTGCTGTGTCTGATAGGCGACACGTATCTGCGTCTCGATCGTGACGCCTTCGGGATCGGGGTTCCAGTTCCTGTTCAGGAATACAGTTTCGATGTAGGTCTCCTGCTCGTTACCAAGCCTGTACTTCGCGGGCGCGACCGTCGTGGGCGAAGTAGGCGCCTGGAAGGCCTGCATATGCCCTCCCTTAGAATTTACGCCGTAGCCGGACCGGAAGTATCCGTGGAACTCGAGGCCCTTGGTGATATAGTTAGGCAGGTAATCGGGTTGTTTGATGAGGACTTCCTGCGAATCGAGAGCCGATTCTACGCTGGCCTTCTTCAGGACATCCAATGTGGCTTCTTTGGACATCTGTTTCACTTCGGGCGCTGTCTCTTCCTTGACCTGCTCCTTGACCGCGGAGGCTATCGCAGGGCAAGCGGCCTCCACAACACTTGTAGGCACTTCCCTGTGCTCGGCCACCCTGGCCTCAAGCGCGGAGATGCGCTCCTTCATGACCGCAAGCTCTCTCTTGAGAGCCGCAACGTCATCGTCGGTGCTTTGCGCGAAAACCCGCGCGCCTGCGCACAGAAAGACCGCTGCCGTCAGCGCCATTATAAAGATCGCTTTTTTCATCGAAATCCTCCGGGTTAATAGTATTAAAACAGCTTATCCGAGCCTTTTCTGGAAGCGCAGTGAACTCATGGTTATAACGATAACTCCTATAACAAGGAGCGCCAGCATCTCGTCCCATAGCACTTCTATACCTACGCCTTTTAAAAATATATACCTTACTATAGTAAGGTAATATCTCTGCGGATTGAGATATGTTAGATACTGTATTATCTGCGGCATATTGGCGATCGGATAGGCAAACCCGGAGAGCAGAGTGGCGGGAAAATTGAAAAGGAAGACCGACATCATCGCTTCCTGCTGGGTCGCGCACATGGTGGAAAGGAATAGCCCCGCCCCCAGCGTCGTTAAAAGATACAGGATGGTGCATATGAAGAGGAGTGGTATACTGCCGCGCAGCGGCACATGAAACCACAGGACGCCGACGAGCGTTATAAGCGTCACCTGGACGAGCGCTATCACGCCGAACGGCAGTATCTTTCCGACGATAAGCTCGACGGGCCTGATCGGGCTCACTATGAGCTGTTCCATCGTGCCTATCTCCTTCTCCCTAACGATCGCCATTGCCGACAGGAGAAGCGACATTATGGTCACGATCAGTACTATCACGCCCGGCAGATAATAATTCCGCGACTCCAGATTCTCATTGAACCATCGCCTGTCGCGCAAATCCACGTATGGAAGGTTATGTTCGCCGCCCAGATATACCTGGGACCGTTCATACAGGACCCTGAGGTTGTAATTCGTAATGATCGAATTGGCGTAGCCCAGTATTATGGAGGCGGCGTTTGAATCCGTTCCGTCGACCACCAATTGCACTTCCGCGGGATTATTGCCGACAAGGTCGCGTGAAAATCCCGCGTTGAACTTCAGGACGGCCAATACCCTCGATTTATCGATGAGCGCGTTAACCTGTGATTCTTCCCTGACGTAATGCTTTATGTCGAAATATTGGGAGTAGGAGAAATCGTGGATGAGCGCCCGGGATTCTTTCGTATTATCGATATCATAGACGGCTATGGGCACGTGCGTGATATCCATCGTAGCCGCGTATCCGAAAACGAGCACCTGGATGAGCGGCGAAACAAATATCACCATCCGCATCCTCGGGTCGCGGAAGATCTGCAGAAACTCTTTTTTTAATATCGCCAGGACTCTGTCAAGCATATGGGTATTTACACTATCTTCTTTTTAAATTTCTTTATGGCCGCACCGGTGGCCAGATAAGTAAAGAGCAATAGACACAAGGTCTCGAACCATAGGTCGGCTATCCCGACGCCCTTCAGGTATATGCCGCGCAATATAGTGATAAAATATCTCGCGGGAATAAAATAGGTGAACGCCTGGACTATCTTAGGCATATTGAATATCTCGTACGTGAAACCCGAGAGAAGAAACGTCGGCAGGAATGATACGAGTAGCGCCATCTGGCTCGCCATGAGCTGATTTTTGGCCACGGTGGATATATAGATACCGAGCGCAAGCGCTCCCGTTAAAAACACCGAGCTCAATATAAAGAGGAGAAAAACATTGCCCCGCAGCGGAACGTCAAAAACGAACTTGCCCATAAAAACAGCTATCCCCAGATCTAAAAGGCCTATCGCGAAATAGGGAATGAATTTGCCGACAATAAGTTCAGCGGGCCTTACGGGCGTAGATATCAGCTGTTCCATCGTGCCGCGTTCCCATTCCCGGGCGACCGTCAGTGACGTAAGCAGCGCCGCTATGATCATCATGATTATGGCAATGAGCCCGGGGACGATGAAGTTCTTGGATTCGAAATCCTGGTTGAACCATATTCGCGGCCGGAAGTCGAGCGTGCTAACGGAGGGCGCTCCGGCCTTTGCCAGTGCATTTGTGATGACATTAACATTATACGCGGAAGTGATCGCGGTCACGTAGCCGAGCGCTATCTGGGCCGTATTCGAATCGCTGCCGTCCAGGATCAGCTGGACAGGGGCCTTTTGGCCGGAATTAAGGTAATGTGAAAAATCTTTGCATATCACCATCCCTATCATCGCGCGGCCGTAATTTATGTCCCGCTCTAAATCACGGTAATTATCATAGTAGGCATTGATGCTGAAATATATCGAATTTTTGAAGTTCAGCAGGAAGTCTACGGATTCTTTGGATTTATCCTGGTCCCATACGACCATTGGTACATGGTCGATATCGAGGGAGAGCGCGTACCCGAAGAGCACTATCAATATGACCGGAATGGCTATCCCGAGGCCCAGGCTCCGGGGATCGCGCCATATCTGGATGAACTCTTTACCGGCGATGGCCTTCACTCTTCTTAAATTCACTTGGAGGGATGCTCCTTATCGTACGCTTCGATGGATGAGACAAAGACATCTTCCAGCGAGGGCGTGATCTTCCGGATATCGTAATCCGCCAGACCGCCTTCGGCGAAGATCTCTTTTATGGCCGGGATAGCAGTGAGTGAATCTTCGACCACCGCGTGTATCTTCGTGCTAAAGAGCGCCGACTCCTTGACGCCTTTCGCTGTTTGGACCTTATCGACCCAATCCTCCGCGACCGGCACGATCACCTCGAGTACTTCGTCCTTCATGACCTTGGTCTTCATCTCCTGCGGTGTTCCCATCGCGATCATATTGCCTTTATAGATCAACGTCATCCTGTCGCAATTCTCCGCTTCATCCATATAATGCGTAGTTACGAATACGGTGACCCCGCGCTTCGCCATATCTTTTATTATGCCCCAGAAATTTGCCCTCGTTATGGGATCAACACCGGACGTCGGCTCATCGAGGAATATTATCTTCGGCTCGTGTATTATCGCGCAGCCGAGGGCCAGGCGCTGTTTCCATCCGCCGGAGAGGGTCCTGGTGAGCGAGGTCCTGAACTCCTCTATCCCCGCCATCTTGATTATGCTCTCTTCCCGCGCTTGCCGCGTCGCCCTGGGGATCGTGTATATGCCGCCGTAAAAGTCGATATTCTCTTCTACGGTAAGGTCATCGTATAGGGAAAATTTCTGGGACATGTAGCCGATATTCTGTTTTATCTCTTCCTGCTCTTTTATTATGTCGAAACCGCCGACCGTACCAGAGCCTGAGGTGGGAGTGAGTATTCCGCAGAGCATCCGTATGGTTGTGGACTTTCCCGCGCCGTTAGGGCCCAGGAAACCGAAGATCTCGCCGCGTTTTATCTCGAAGCTGATCTTATTGACCGCCGTAAAATTCCCGAATGTCTTCTCAAGGCTGGAGACGCTTACGGCAATATCGGATTTCGTGTCGGGTACAAGGCTCATCCTGCACCCTCTTTCTTTGCAGGAAAGCTATGAAGGGTATGCGACTCATATTCATTTACTATGGCTATAAAAGCCTGCTCAAGCGTAGAGACTCCCAGCTCCTTCTTTATGGCTTCCGGCGTATCGCATCTCAATAATTGCCCTTTATGCAGGAGCCCCACCCTCTTACATCTCTCCGCCTCATCGAGATACGACGTCGAATAGAGTATCGTAACCTTCTCTTTCAATAATTGATGGAGTATGCGCCAGAAGTCGCGGCGCGACACAGGATCGACGCCGTTGGTCGGCTCGTCCAGGAAGAGCACTTTGGGGGTGTGTATCAGGGCGCAGGCCAGGCCCAGCTTCTGTTTCATACCGCCGGAGAGTTTACCTGCGAGGCGTTCTTTGAACGGCGTCAGATTGCTGAAACCCAGCAACTCTTCTGTCTTCTTCGGCCGATCGCTTTCGGATACGCCGAAAAGGTCCGCGTAGAAATTTATATTTTCGAGCACGGTCAGGTCCTCGTAAAGGCCGAACCGCTGGGACATGTAGGCGATGTTATCTTTAAGTTCTTCCGCCTCTTTCTGGATATGTTTACCGTAGACCCATCCCTCACCCGAGGTGGGATCGAGGATACCTGTGAGGAGCCGCATAGTGGTCGTCTTGCCGGCGCCGTCGGGGCCGACGAGGCCGAATATCTCGCCTTCCGGAATATCGAGATTCAACCCGTTCACCGCGGTCATGTCATTGAACTTACGCGTGAGGTTGACGGCTTTTATTACTGACATTTCACCTTGTTAGATAGAGTTTTTACTCGACATCTATATACGCGTCCGCGGGCATCCCTGGCTTCAGGTCGAGGCTTGAATTATCGACCTTGACCTTTATCCTGTAGACGTACTTCACTCTCTCCTTTGTGGTCTGTATATATTTTGGGGTGAATTCCGTCTGCTGCGATATGAACGATATCCAGCCGTTATATTTTTTATGCGGATATGCGTCGATCTTCACATGTGCTTTCTGGTTTAATTTTATCCTTCCGAGGTCCTTCTCATCCACATATGCGCTCACCCAGATGTCATTCAGGTCGATCGCCGTAAAGACGGGCCCGGCTATCTGGATATTCTCGCCGGCAAGCGCGCTCTTAACCGTTATATAGCCGTTGAGCGGCGATGCCAGGTCTCCCCAGGTCAGGTTGAGTTCGGCAAGCGCCAGGGACGCGTTCAGTTTATCAACGTTGGCCTTGTCGGTATCGGCCTTCGTCTTTGCCGCGTCCCGCTGCTGAGCCGAGACGGCGCCTTCCTTGTAAAGGTTTTCCGCGCGCACATACTCAAACCTGTCAAATTCGTATTGCGCCTCCGCCAGCTTCACCGCGGCCGCCGCTTCGTCGCGTTGCTGTATAAGAGGAGTTTTGTCGAGCCGCGCCAGGCAATCGCCCACCTTGATCACATTACCTTCATCGGCCAGCAGTTCCTGGATAAGGCCTGCGACTCTGAAGGATATCTTGACCTCATTGCCTTCGATATTGCCGGAGACCTTTATAGTGCGCAGGCCCTCGATGCCGGTAATGGCCTTGTAAATAAAAATGCCGCCGGCCACCAGGGCCGTGATCGCCAAAAGTGACAGCGCCAGGTTCTTCCTTCTCTTTTTTACCGCGCCGGGACTCTTGTCCTTTAACTTCTCTTTAATATCCAGTGCCATAATTCTCCTCTCCGGAATATAAGCGGCCCATTACCCTGTTGACCTGGGCCTTCGCCATAAGATAATCGTAAATTCCCTGGGCCAGATTCTGCTCCACCTGCGCCAGGGATGTCTGTGAATCCAGAACATCCAGGTTTATTCCCACTCCGTTGTCGAAACGCACATTCGCGAGCCTCAGGGCCTCTGTCGCCTCGATAACGCTGTCTTTTTGCGAGTCGATAACGGTCTTCGATTCTTTCAGGTTAAGGCATGCCTGCTTTATATCGACCGCAACCTGGTCGGTGACATCCTCTTTGGCCAGGCGCGCCTGGTTATACTGCGCCTTGGCCTGGTCGACTTTCGCTTTCGTCGCGAAACCGTCGAAAAGAGCGATCGATGCCTGCGCGCCTATGTTCCACAGGCTATGCCTGGGGTTGATCATATTAGTGGCACTATCGGATTGGAAGGTGTAATTGGCCGACGCGCTGATCTGGGGAAGCCAGCCGGCCTTCGCGTATTCGATCGCCCACCTATTGATATCTATGCCGAGGAGTTTCAATATTATCTGCGGGTTACGGCCATAAGCTTCCTTCAAAAACGCGTCTTCTGTGATTTCGATAAGCTTGTAATCAAGTTTCCCGTCAATGGCTATGGGCTCTGACATTTTTATCACGAGAAGTTTTTTGAAGTCGGCCATTATCAGGTCTATCGCGTTCTGCGCGCTTATAAGCTGCGGCATCAGCTTCGATACCTGCACCTTGGACTGCAGGACATCGAATTTTGAGGCCGTACCCTGATCAAACATCGTTTTAGTATGTTCATAATGGGCCTCGGCCTGATCGACAAGCTCCTGCGCTATGCGCAACGTATCGTAACCCAGGAGAAGCCCGTAAAAGAGCCTCCTGGTCTCAAACTCGACGTCGAGTTTAGCGGCGCGGAGCGTCTCTTCCTGGACCTTGAGAGTCAGCTTGGATTGTTTTAAACTGGCTATGTCGGCGCCGCCGTTATATATGGATTCCTTCGCGGAAAGAGTGACGAGATTATTATTCTTAAAGCCATAGTACACGCCGGGATCTTTTCTGGAGTTGGCCGACGGCTGTACTAATGTTGGGACGGAGTCATTAAGCGTATAGCTATAGCCCGCTCCCACCTGAGGCAGGAAGGCGCTTTTAGCGTACATGATGCCCGCCCTGGCATAATCAACCTGCTCTTCCTGTATCTGGATGGAGCGGTTATTCATGATGGCGGTGCGAATGGAATCTTTTAATGTGAAAGTTCTGATGTCGACGGTTTTAGAGGCTTCTTCGCAATAGAGGCGAGGGAGCGCGGGCGTAAACAGCAATATGGAGATGATTAATATCTTTTTAATCATTATTGGATATGATTATATCAAATACGTTTTCCCCGCACAAGCGAAAATATCCTTCACTACGGCAAAAATATCCTTCGGGTCTTTCATGGTTTATGAATTTTTTAGGGGTCCTGCCGCTCTTTCGCCTTTTTTCCTATTCGAGGCTGTGTCCGACTCTTGCACGTAGAACTAGTCGATCGTGGCAAGCCCCACTACGTACCGCCTCTTATTCGAAAAAAGGCTGGAAAGAGCGTCACCCCTAAAAAATTCCCGCTACCGCATTATACGCCAGGATATTTTCGCCTCCGCTCCCCTAAGAGATTTTTCGGCCTCTGCGAGATGGCAGGGAACTTTTGGCACTTTGCTGGAGCGACTTTCTAAAATTTCGATACCTATAGGCGGTACAGGCTTCACCATCGAAATTTTAGCAACAGCGAGCGAGGAAGCCTATTCCGAGCGAGCGGCAAGCGGAAGCAAGGTGCCGAAAGTTTCCTGCCTTCGCGTTGCAGCCGAAAAATCTATTTACTTGCGTAGGTAGTGAGGTGTCCGGGATGAGAGGTCTCGGGATTATAGCCGAGCTGGGTCAGCATCTTTTCGAGTTCAAGGAAGGACTTCCTACCGTCTATTTTGTGGTACGAGGCGATCGCGATTTTGACGTCTCCGGAGCCAAGGGTCTTCACGGCTCCTTTTATAAACTCAAGCTCCGCACCCTCTATATCCGCCTTAATGAAATTCACATGCGTAACCTCAAGCCTGGCAAGTTCGTTATCGAGGCTCACGACCGGCGTATCCACCGCGCCTGCGATATTTTCGGCGAACATGAATGAATAGCCTTTTATATTATCTCCGACGAATTTCATGACACCGTCCTTACTCCACAGCCCCTTATTTACCGTTATAACATTCTTTAAACCGTTAAGCTCGATATTGGTGAGCAGTTTTTTATATATTCCGGCATCCGGCTCGAACGCGATAACCTTACCCGACGCTCCCACGGCCACACCGGCGTATAATGTAAATTCTCCTATATACGCGCCGCAATCTATCACAGTGTCGCCCGGTTTCAAAGAATATTTAGCCAGATACCCTTTAAGCGAGCGTTTCAATTCATCCGTCATATTTTCGTATGAGCTGAACGTAACGCCTTCGTCGAATTTATATTCGAAATGCCCGTCCTTATAATAAACGCGGAAATTATTCTCTTTGAAATGCTTCCTGTTATAGTAAAGGCTATAGTAAGAGCTCTTCAATCTCTCTTTTATCGTCCCTTCCGGCAGGAGCCGCGACAGGACCTGATTTAGCTTAGCGCACATATCTTTATTCCTCTGTAGTAGTTCTTTATTCTTTAGTTCTTTAGGGACAGGTACAAATCTTATCTCAGACCTGTCCCCCTACCCCACCCCGCCCTCCATTTTTTTATTCATTCGGGTTATATTGTAAGAATGGGAGGGGACAGGTCTAATCTTAATTTTGTACCTGTCCCTATCTTCCTCCAGTGGGGCCCTAAGGGTAAGGGGGTCAACTCACCTTGAGAAAATACCCCTTCAGGTATTCGGTTTCCGGGATCGATCGCACTATCGGGTGATCCTCCGCCTGATGACATCTCTTCAATATGGTGAACTCCCTTCTCGCCTCGGAGGCGGCCTCTTTCAAAAGGGCGGAAAACGCTTCATTCGGCATATTATGGGAACATGAAAAGGTCGCAAGCACACCTTCTTTGTTAAGACATTTTATCGCCATGTAATTCAACTCTTTATAGCCCTTCGAAGCGCTCGCGAGCGAATGGCGTGTTTTAAGAAAGGACGGAGGATCGACGATTATGACATCAAATTTCTTTCCGGAGATGAAGGTCTTCTTTAGATATTCAAAGGCATCGGCTTTTACAAATTCTATTTTGTCGGCTGCATTGTTCAGGATGGCGTTTCTATGGCCGGTTTTCAGCCAGTCCTCTTTTATATCGACTGCTGTTGCGCTGGCGGCGCCGGAAAGCGCCGCATGGATCGAAAATCCCCCTATATACGAAAATAGGTCCAGAACGCTCTTGCCTTTCGATATCGTATGCATGGCAAGCCTGGATGAACGCTGATCGAGATAAAATCCGGTCTTATGCCCCTCGTATATGTCGACAACAAATTTGGCTTTCCCTTCGGATATCGTGATATATCTATTGCCCTTATCGCCATGCCAGCTCTTTACGACCTTCAGGCCTTCGCGCTTCCTGAAGGGCCCGTCGCTCTTCTCATATACATACCGCGCGCCGGTGTTTCTCCTGATGGCCGCGGCGATCGCTTCTATGAATCGCTCCATACCGAGCGTCAATATCTGGAATACTGCCGTATCCGCGTAGATATCGACTATAAGCCCGGGGAGGCCGTCGGCCTCGCTGAATACAGCGCGATAGGCGTTCGTCCGCTGTCTCAGAGGCACCCTTCTGGCCACGGCCTCTTTTATCTTCCGGTCGATAAACGCGTCGTCTATGGGTTCGTCTTTAAATGTGAGCAGCCTTACTGTAATCTCGGAGGTGGGGTTATAATAGCCGCGGCCCGCGAATTTATTATCGGAAGTCCATACGCTCACTACGCTTCCGCCTTTTATCGGCTCTGCCGGATGTAACAATTGGCCTTTGTATATCCAGGGATGGTTTGGCCGCAATATTCCGTTTCGGCCGCTTCTCAATTTTACCGAATTCTCTTTCATAATATTATAACCACCCGCAGAAGGCCAGCGCCGCTATCGTCTTTGCGTCAACGATCTTGCCGGATTTAAATAGCTTCTTTATTTGCGCCCGCGTGAGGACCTCGGCTTCTATCACTTCATCTTCCTCGGGGGCACGTTCTTCCCTCTTCAGGCCCTCCGCCTTATATATAAATATCTTCTCCGTGGAATACCCCGGTACGGGATAGATAGCGCCCAGAAGCTTAAATTTACCGGCCGAATAACCAGTCTCTTCCACTATCTCCCGTCGAGCGCATGATAGAGGCACTTCATTCTTACCGAGCGTGCCCGCCGGCAATTCATAGATGTATTTTCCGATGACGGGCCTGAGCTGCTTCAGCATTATGACTTTGCCGCCGGTCAGAAACGGCACGATAAGCGCTGCCCCGGGATGCCGGACCATCTCGTAAGTGGCGAGGTACCCATGCGGCAGCCTCACCTTCTTAACAAACACTTTTAATAATTTTCCCTTGAAGACAGTTTTCATGTTTTTCCTTGTTCCAATCTCACTCTCTACCCGCCCCCTAGCAGATTTTTCGGACAATAAAATGGTGCCGAGGGCGTGAGTCGAACACGCCACGCCTGCCTTTTCAGGGCAGCGCTCTACCGCTGAGCTACCTCGGCACAATATATTCCAAAATATCGAAATCTAAACTAACATGAATGGCGGGCTTAGTCAATATCATTTGTACTCGACGCCCTTCAGGCGCTCCACATAATGCTGGGCGCTGAAAGCGGCCGTCGCGCCGTCGCCGCAGGCCGTCACGACCTGCCTTAATAGCTTCCTGCGCACGTCGCCGCAGGCAAATATGCCGTCTATGGACGTCTTCATATCGTCATCGCAGATTATATAGCCTTTATCATCCATCCCGATGATGCCTTTAAAGCTTTCCGAGTTCGGCGCCATGCCTATCAGGACAAATACACCGCTGACTTTGATCGAATCGGTGCCTCCCGTCCTGACATCCTTTATTTCTACGGCCTCGCACTTCCTGGATCCTGATATACTGACCGCTACAGAATTAAAACGGACTTCTATCTTACTATTCGCGCCTACCCGCTCCTGAAGTATCTTTGTGCCCCTGAACCGGTCACGGCGGTGGATTATTGTAACCTTATCCGCGAACCTGGTGAGGAATAGCGCGTCCTCCAGGGCCGTATCCCCGCCCCCTATCACCGCCACTTCCTTCCCCTTAAAGAGCGGCCCATCGCATGTGGCGCAATACGACACGCCTCTGCCGGTAAGCTCTTTCTCACCCGGCACGCCGAGAGAATTCCATCTGGCTCCGGTCGACACTATCAGTGAGAGCGCCTCGAGCTTCATTCCATCGGTAAACTCTACCGAGAAAGCCTCGTTCTCTTTCTTCTTAAGGATCACGCCGGAGGCTTCCGCCTGCCTCACCTCAAGTCCAAAATGGCCCGCCTGCCTGGACATCAAGTCGGCAAGCTCCGGGCCTTTTATGCCTTCGGGAAAGCCGGGAAAATTCTCTATCGTGTCCGTTATCAGCACCTGGCCGCCGCACACCATTTTTTCTATCATGACCGTCTTCATCCTGGCGCGGGACGCATAGAGCCCTGCCGTAAGGCCCGCCGGGCCTCCGCCGATTATCGCTATATCATACATTTCCGGCATCTCTCATCCTACTTTCTGGCTGTCCAGATGAATAGTATCAGCCCTATACTGAAAAATACAATGTTAGGCAGCGCCGCGGCCAGCATCGGCGGTATCTTGGAGGTCGCGGCAACGACTATCATGCCTGAAAAAGCGGCCCAGTAGACCCCGAATAGAACGGACCCCAGGACAAATCCTACGGATTTTTCGCTGCGCTCCGTCTTCACTCCCAGAGGTATGCCTATCAGCGCGAATATCAGCGTCGCGATCGATATATTTATCTTCTTATATATCTCGACGCGAAGCGGCGTCGGATCGATCTTCTGGTCGACGCAATTCTTTATCTCCGCGTTGAGCTCATTTATAGTCATCTCCCTGGTCTTCTTCTGTATCTTCTCATTTTTGAATACCTTACTGAGGTCGAGCGACATGAAGTATGTCTTGAAATTGAGTTTATAGAAACTGTCGGGGTCGGTCGGAGAAGGCTCCTCGCTGGTCCCGTTATACAGCTTAAGCTCTATAAGATTTTTTGCCGGTATAGAGTTGATCTCGCCCGCCTCCGCTACTATAGTGCGCGTGGGCTTCCCTTCCTGCGGCTGGTATATCCTTATGTTCTTCAGCTTATTGCCTTTTATTTCATGGATGAATATTATATAGTTCTCGAAACCCCTGATAAAAGTGCCTTCCTCCAGGGCCGCCGCCGGGGAGCGTATCCCTATCTCCTTTATCACCCGCCGCGAAGCGAATGAAGCGTTGGGCGATATCTGGTCGTTCAGAAAGAACGCGAAGAAACTGCACAGCACCCCGACCATGATGATGGGTATCGATACGCGGAATAGCGATACGCCGCTGGCCTTCATCGCGGTCAGCTCGCCGTCGGCCGAGAGCCGTCCGAAGGAGAGTATCGAGGCCGTAAGGACCGCTATCGGCAAAGTGAAGCTCAGGAGCCATGGGATCAGGTATATGAAAAGCTTTAATATCGATAACGGATCGACGCCTTTATTGATGATATAATTGGCGAGTGTGATAATGTTGCCCACCAGGAATACAAAGGTGAATACCACCAGCGTCAGGAAGAATGAGTGGAAGAACTCTTTTAATATGTAATCTCTTAATATTCTCATCGTTTAGGCGGTGGGGTTAAAACAGAAATCCGTCCCTAAGGAAAACTCTTTTCAGGCAATAGAACGCTTCTTTCCACATATAGTACGTGACGGATTCCCAGAACGGCGGGAAGACTTTTCTGACTTCATAATCAACATAGTCACCGTACACCCTGACCACTACATAATGTAAAAATCCTCCCTCCGATTCCGGTATCTGCGTGAGCATACCGGCGCCGCCGGATGTTACATAGCGCACTCCCCCGAAAACACTCTCTCTGAACATATGTTCGTGTCCGGAGAATACGATATCCACCCCGTATTTCTGGCAAAGTTTCATTATCCTGTATGACCAGGGGCCCAGTTCGGGCCTGAACCATGATTGCTGATAAAGGGAGATGGGCGACTTATGCATGAATATAAACTTGTGTTTGTAAGCGGAGGCCTTGGCCAGCTCTTCATCGAGCCATTCAAATTGTTTCTGAGAAATATCCGTGATCTTATTATCCAGTATAATAAAGTATGAGTTTCGATCGACAAATGAGAAATCAGCGCTTCCTATGTGTTTATTGAACCTGCGCCAGCCACCATTCTGGTAGTCATGATTGCCCATCACGCTTACCACCGGCCACTTTAGCATCGAGCGCAGGCGGTCGTACATAATGTAATCGGACTCTTTTCCCTTCGAGAACGTGACATCGCCCATGTTAGCCGCGAAATCTATCGGCAGCTTCTTAAAGCGATCCTCTCTGTTCATGGTCCGTATGAGTTTAAGGAAAGCGCTGTCATCGAATATGAAGCCCGCGTGATTATCCCCGAAGACGATGAAACCGAAATATTCCCCCTTGTTCTTCTTCAGCTTTTCGGCAATTTCCGCGTTAGTAGGCTGGCGGACGTCTTTTTTCAGGTATAACGATACCATCGGAGTGAGCGAATAAAGAGATATCGCTATAATAGTGATCACCAGGATTTGGAAGGCGCGTTTCATTTTATTGATTTTACACGCCATTTTCACATTTTTCAACAATATTCGCCTCCGTTCCCCTTATAGCGAGTTTTATGATATACTTTAGATGTGAGGATACCGTAAGGAGGATATATGAATATATTTAATATATTGAAAAAAAGTGTCTTTATAATAGCTTTAGCCCTGCTTTTATGCGCAGGCATCGGGGCTGGAAACGGTGTATGCGGGGATGAGAGTGACGAGGCTAAAATCCTGACAAAAGAAGAACAGGTAAGCAGCACGGCTGAAAGCGTAAAGAACTTCCGCTGCCCGGTTTCAGACGATGATATCGATAAGGCCAACTGCATCAAAATCGAATATAAGGGCAAGATCTACAATCTGTGCTGTGACGCGTGCGCAAAGCATTTCATAAAACACCCGGAAAAATTCTCGCAGATAGCTACGTCACCGCGGTAAAAACGGCCAAGGGGACACTTCCCCTATTGGCACAGGACCCGGTCCTTATATCGCTTATATCGAAACGGTTTATATTGAGATCTTGGTCACAAGGAGGGACGCTTTTATAGCGGATAATTCTTTGTCTTTAAGACCGATACGGAGTTTCACCGCTCTCAATAACTGCGCGGAGCTATTCAGGTCGTGCAGGAAAGTGATGACCTGTTCCATGCTGCCTTCCACTTCCACCTCGATAGCGTACTCTTTGTAAAAATCGGCCCGCTTCGGAGCCTGCGGCTTTATATCGACCAGGCTGACGCTGGATGAACGCGCCAGGCCCTCTATCTCCCCGAGTATATTTGCCACATCTTCTTCGTCCGAGACGGAGCTCTTCTTCACATAATTTTTATACTTCTTATACTCTCTTTCGATGATATCCTTATTATTCATATTACGCAGGTCGCGGCTCAATTTTTTCTCGCTGAATTTTATCTCCTGGTCTATACGCTGGATCCTGTTGCCTATGGGGCTTATGACGAGCCTGTCGATGAGCATAAGCGCTATGACTACGATGGCCGCCATCAGCCCTATCTTTTCCTTCTTCGATAATTTATAAAAAAATTCCATATTGATCATGTTCGGTTCCCGTTATTTTTGATAAGTGCAGGATATCTCAAACTCCGCGAATTCGGTATCCTTATCTTTCTTGGTCGTCGTGTATGTGGTCTTGACATTCTCGAGCATATCCGATTCTTCGAGCTTCTTGACATATTTAAATACGTCCGACATCGCGAGGCCCCCGCCCTTCAGAACCACCGTCTGTTTTTCGTCTATATTTATATCCGTAAGATATATCTCTTTAGGGGTGATCTTGTATATCTCATTTATCACCTCTATCGAAGAACCGCGGGAATCCAGGCGTTTCTCCACCAGGCTGATCACCGCCCGCATCTTTTCGATATCATCCGCGTCCGCGCCTATCTTTGTCGCCATGCGTTTCAGCTTCGATAGATACGCGTTCTTATTATAAATATCCGTCAGGCACAGGAACGACAGCATTGTAACGATCGATGCTATCAATATCCCCATTACGGTAAGCTGTTTCCTCTTCGTGTCCATCAGATGCTGGACCTTCTGCTCGCCGGTCGTGAGATCGATCTGCGGCTCCTTGTCGGTCATCGACACCCCGAGAAGCTGGGTCAGCGAAACGTACCTGAAATTCTCGGCCCGCAAAGCTTCGATGCTATTTCTCGCGCGGATATCGCTAAGCTGGTCTATGCCCTCAATGGGGAGCCCGATGCCGGCGCTCAAGACAATATCCAGCCCTTTTATATTCGCTCCCGCGCCGCTCAAAAACATCTTTACTATCTTTACGTTCTTTTCCTCGCTCTGGTGCCGTTCGAAGGACCGTTTCAATTCCTCCGCAAACTTATCCCGCCACTCGTCCGAGTCCTGCATGAGGTGATTTGCGCCTATGAATATGTTTCTGGTAAAGACCATCTTCCCTCTGCGTATAACTATGAAATCCGAATAGTTGGAATCTATATCCACCACTACCACACCTTGAGAATCATCCAGTTTTAAGCGCGGCATGTGAATGGTGGTAAACCAGTTGAAAACTCCCTCGGAAGATATGGCGACCCTCTTTATGTCCAGGCCGGCCTTTACAAGCGTATCCGTGCGTTCGTTGATGATATTGCGCGCCGCTATGACCAGCATAACCTTGGCATATCCGGCGGCGCCGATCTCTATTATCTTATGCGACGACACTATCTCTTCCTTCGAATAGGGCGTCTGTTTACCCACCTGCAGATTGATCATATCATTTATCTCTTTGGGATCCGTGGCGGGCAGGTCCAGCATGCGCACGGTGACCAGATGGCGCGGGATATAGGCTACCACATGCTGCCTGTCAAGCTTGAGGTCCTTGAAGATATCGTCTATGGCGAGCGCTACTCCGCCTTTGATCTCAGCCAGCTTGGTGAGGCTGATCTGGTAGATGAACTCGTTACCCCTGGCGGGGCTCTTCTGGGATATCTTCAGCCAGTCGTTCCCTATCTCCACCGCGACGGCGCCGGCCTTAAAATCAAATTTCATGAATTTCATATTTCGCGGAAAGCGCGGTATCTTTATATTATTTATGAAACTTTTTATGCCGCCGATCATTCTTCTCTCCAGTACTTTATTATCTTATCATTTCTGTCGTACACGAACGTTATCGTCTCCGATCGCCCCGAGCTCCCGAGCGAACCCTTAACGGTGCCTCTGAAATTATCGGATTTCACGCCGAGCATCGCCGAGGCGCTGATGAGGCTGGCGCCGCCATCACTGGCGCCCGCCTTGTTCAACACACCCGCTATCGCCGAAACATTCGTAAAGACATTGTCCGGAATCTCTCCCTCTTTTTTTGAATTTCGTCCGGAACGGAAGCTTACTATGCTTTCGGAGGCCTCCTTAGTTAAGCCGAGGACCTCCAGCACCCGCGCGTCCGCGGTATTGACATTAACTGTGCCATTGCCGTATATCGTAATAATATCCTTCACCTTATCGAAACTTTCCCGCGTCACTCCCGCTACAAGGAGAAGCTCTTCTATGGCCTCAAAAGGGCCATTTTTGCAATGATAGGGATCGCCGAGCGACTGGTAATAGTCGTCTTCCTTACCGTCCTTATGAAGCGAGTCGTCCTTGTCGACCCAATCCAGTATACAATCCGCTATACCGTCTGCTTCCTTCGACTCAACCCCGGCCATCTTCTCAAATAAATTCTTCAGGACGTCATGCGGGGCCTTATTTATATTGATCTTGCTCTCCTCGTCTATAAGGCCGTACTGCGGCTTGGATTCGCCCGCCTGGGCGGCGCTGGTCCCCTTGCCGGCGGAGGGGCCCGGCGGCTCCGGCCTTATAACGCTGAACTTACCGCCGCCAAAGGACACATTATTGAAAGCCGCGTCGTTGTTGCCCCATGAGTCATACAGGCTATCGTACGTTTCGGTTTCATCGTTCTCGACCTCGAAGATCGCCCTCTGGACCCCGGCGCGCGCGATATAATACATCCTGGTATTGGCCGATAACCTGCTTGAAAACTCCATCTGCGGCCGGACATATGAATTTATGGCCACGGCAAGCATCGCCATAAAGAACAGGCTCCACAGGACCACGATAAGGACGCTCCCTCTTCTATTTCTTCTCACTCGCCGCCCCTGTCGCGTTCGCCGTTTTAGACTTTGCCTTTATCTTCGCGAGGTTCAATGATACGGCCGTCGGCAAAAATACGGCCCTGTTCAGCGTAATAGTCCTGCCGTTCTCCTTATAGCTTATTTCAATCTTGACCCCCAGAGGGATGTTCTCTTCTCTGTCTTTAAGGAGCACGTCGCCGGTCGCGACCCCCTCCTCTTTCTTCTTCTTTATCTTTTCGGTCTTATCCCATGAACTCGCCCAGTTGTAAGATTCCGATTCCGGATCGTAGGTATAATATTTGAAATTCACATCCTCTATCTCCGCCAAGGGCAGAATGTCGCCTGGCGGGGAACTTTCTTTTTTGACGGCATAAGAATATCTTTTCACTTCTCTGGAGAGGGCCCTTTTCCTCATCCTATCGTCGAGATAGTACGAGATCGAGCCCAGCGACTCCTCGGGCAAGCCCTTATCGTTGAATGCCCTTATGAGGCCGGGAAAGGCCATCTTCCTGGAGCTGCCGATGAAGTCTATGCCGGTGTAACAGAATGTGTCTCTCAGGTCCCTCTCCATCTTCTCCATCGCGACGAGCACATCCGTTTTGGCCGCGGTCTGGCCCTCTATCCTGTAAAAAATATTCATCCCGCCGGAAAAAGTCGAGACTATGGTTAATCCTATTATCGCCAGTATGCCCGCCGCCAGCATCATCTCCACCAGCGTAAAGCCTTTGGCCCCGTCAGCGCGCGGCACTGCTGTTCTCCATGTACGTTATCACGCTTACTTTATTCGACGGGCTCCGTTCGTGGTTCACGACGGTAAGCTTGACCTCGTTTAAGGAATAGACCTCTTTTTCCGGCTTCTTCTCCCCCGATGCGGGCGTTTCTTTCGGTTTCTTTATCTCGAGGCCGGCATCCTTCACTTCTTCGCTCCATTCCCATTTATCCGACTGCGTCGTGTCCATCTTTATACCGGATGAAGAGTTTAACTCGCCGGATGACTCGCCCGGCGACGTCCCCTTTCCGGTGATAGCCTTCTCCTCGATAAGGCCCATGACTGACTTCAATAGGCAACCCGCGTCTATATTATACTGCGCCCTTTCGATGGCGCTTACCGATGTAGAATAGGCCCGAAGGACGCTGACCGTCCCTACGGCTAAAATGGAGATGGCCATCAGCGTTTCGAGAAGCGTGAACCCGCGTCTTGAGCCGGATACCCTATTTCCAATTCTTGATATCATCATCCGTTTCTTCCAAGCCGTCTTTGCCTACCGAATAGAGATCATAGGTCGTTTTATTATGACTGCCCGGGCATTTATATTTATAAGGGTTGCCCCAGGGATCCGCAGGTATGGTTTCAAGATATGGGCCGTTCCAGTTGCTGGGAACGGGCGCGGAGGATGGAGAAGAGGCCAGGGCGGCCAGGCCCTGCTCCGTGGTGGGGAAATTCCCGTTATCAAGCTCGTATAACTTCAGCGCCATCGATATGTTTGAACCGATATCCGCTTTCGCGACGGCTTTTTTAGCCTGTTCCGTACGTCCGCTTAAGCGCGGCACGACCATCGACGCCAGCGCCACTATTATTACCACGACTATCATAAGTTCAATAAGGGTGAAGCCTTTTTTTCTTCCCGTCATCTTATTCTCCTCCGTAGTACTTTATCCATCCTTTTTCCAGTTCGTTTATATTCCGTATTGAATCGGTATAAGCGAATGACAGCGCCTCGTCTATGCTCTTTCCATCGCGCAGACTCCGGCAGAATTGCGCGAATCTCGTCGGGCCGTACTTCTCTATAAGATAGCCTACCAGCGTGACCGCCTGGGCGTAAAGTTTGGCGGAGAGAGCAAAATCATTCTCGCTGCTCGAATTGAAGCGCATCAATTCGGTCAGGGGTATGAATTCTTTTTTGGCGACAAGGCTCCTGACCATATAAATCGCCCGCTGGCGCTTGTTGGTCTCCTCCCACTGAGCAATGCCCTCATCCAGCCACAGAGGGACCTCCCCTTTAAACCCTACAAAATCCCTGAATATGAGATGGCCCAGCTCGTGAGGCAGTAATATGTCAAAGAATCCCTGGCTCCATCTGTAGCTTATTATCGTCCGTTCATTATATATCGCGGTCCCGTAAATCCATGGCTTCTTACCGGTGGCCTTTAAAAAATCTTCCCGGTTTTTGTAAATATATATCTTCGCCCTGTTATCCCATTGCCAGAAATTATCATATCTTGAATAACCCAGGTCCGAGGCTATCTTCTCGTAATATTTCTCGGCCTGCGTCAGCGTCTCCTGCGCGAAGGCTGGATCCTCGATATAAAATATCTCGAAATGCTCACCCTTTAACTCCTGCCAATTCTCGGCCCGCGCCCCCGGGCACAGGAGGAGAAGGAATAGACATACCTTCAGCGCCAAGCTCATCCGCCCATCCCCCCCATATTCAATATAGGAAGGAGCATCGCGAATACGATGAAGCCGACAAATCCCCCGACGATCAGTATCAGCAGGGGCTCTATCATCGATGTCATGACCTTTATGGTCTGTTCCACTTCCTTTTCATATGAGGCGGCTATCTCGGCGAGCGATTCCTCCAGTCTCCCGCCTTCCTCGCCTACCGCTATCATATTTATCGTGAACTCCGGGAACACTCCTGTGCGCCTGAAACTTTCCGATATCGTGCAGCCCTGGTTAACGATAACCGCGGATGCTTGCGCCAGTTGCGTCTTCAGCGCCTGATTATCCAGCGTCTTAGCCGCGAGATCGAGGCTCTCATAGACGGGTATGCCGTTTTTAAGCAGGAGCCCCAGCGACCTGGCAAATCGCGCTATCTCGGATGTCTTTATAAATTTATTGATAAAAGGCACGCGCAGGCAGAACATGTCGAGCATAAACTTCTTCCTACTTCCGGGTTTATTTCTGAAGATTACCGCGATCACGAAAACGATGCCTATTACAAATACATACCAGTAACTGGACATAAATTTGCTGGTCGCGATCAATAGCTTCGTAGGCAGCGGCAGCTCCTGTTTCATATTCTCGAATAATTTCAGCAGCTTGGGCAGAAAATACGTGAACATCATAAATATCGTCCCTATACCGACCGCGACAACGACCATCGGATAGGCAAGGGCCGACTGTATCTTGCGCTTCATCTCCTGCTCTTTCTCGCGGTATTCCGCCAGCTTATACAGCACTTCGTCGAGAGAACCGCTCTTCTCTCCGGCCTTTATCATATTTACGGTAAGGTTATTAAAGAGATTAGGGTATTTGCTCATCGCCGCGGAGAGCAGCTCTCCCTGCTTTATCTTGAGCTCCAGGTCGCCGGCCACCGCCTTAAGCGACTTATTCTTAGTCTGCCGCGCTATCAGGGATAAGGCGCGCAGGAGAGGAATGCTCGATTTTATCAGGCTGGCCAGCTGCCACATGAAGGTGTCCATATCATGCGCGCCGACTTTCACTGAAGAGAGGCCCTGTTCTTTATTAGCGGCGACTGGCGGAGCTTCCGGCTTGGCGCGCTCAGGCGCCCTTGGCGTCGCCGACGGCGGTCTTAATTCAACCACCTTGATGGGAAAGAACCCCATAGCCTCTATCATGACGACGGCCTTATCCTCAGATTCGGCCTCTATCTCGCTTTTTACTATTTCGGTCGGGCCTTTTTTTGCGGTATAACTGTATATCGGCATCAGTAGATTTTTGTTATCCTTCCAGCTGTGTCACTCTCAATACCTCTTCCGGCGTGGTTACGCCCGCCACCACCTTGTCCCATCCATCCTGCTTTAAGGTATGCATCCCGAGCTGCGTGGCTTTATCTTTTATGATATGCGCCGGCGATTTAGTTAAAATAAGGTCCTTGATCTCATCCTTTATCAATAAGATCTCATATATGGCCGCCCTGCCTACGTAACCGGTGCCGCCGCAGGCCTTGCAGCCTTTACCTCTATATACAACAGTGTTGTGATTCGAGTCGAATCCCTCGATCTTCAACTGATCGTTTTTAAAACCCAGCTCTGCCAGCGTCACTTTCTCCTTGCAAGCAGCGCATATGACCCTGACGAGCCTCTGCGCGATAAAAGCTATAACGGAAGAGGCCACCAGATACGGCTCTATGCCTATATCAACTAAACGGGTCACGCCGCTTGCCGCGTCGTTTGTATGGAGCGTGGAGAATACCAGGTGCCCCGTGAGGGCCGTCTGGATAGTGATCTCGGCGGTCTCCAGGTCCCTGACCTCTCCGACCATCATCACGTCCGGGTCGTGCCTCAGCATGCTCCTGAGCATCTTGGCGAATGTAAGGTCTATCTTCGCGTTGACCTGCGTCTGCGAGATGCCGCCCAATTCATATTCGATCGGGTCCTCGATGGTAAGGATCTTTCTTTCCCGCGAGTTCAGCTTGCTGAGACAGGCGTACAGGGTGGTGGTCTTGCCGCTGCCCGTCGGGCCCGTGACAAAGATTATGCCGTGCGATTTTTTCAGCAGCTGCTCGATGATGCTCCTGTCGTTATGGGACATACCCAGATCCGCGATATTGAAAAGCATCGTGGTGGGCAGGACCCTTATGACTATATTCTCGCCGTAGAGCGTCGGCATTATCGACACGCGCAGCTCATATTCGCTCTTTCCTATCTTCACCTTCGCGCGGCCGTCCTGAGGCAGCCTGCGTTCGACGATATCGAGGCCCGACATGACCTTTATCCTGGAGACGATCGCCGGATGGAGATATTTTATCTTCTCGCTGACCGGCGTATCATACAGTATGCCGTCTATCCTGTAACGCAGGACCAGTTCACCCCTGAAATGTTCAAAATGTATATCCGTCGCCCTGTCCGTTATGGCTTCCTGCAATATCTGGTTCACCAGCTTTATCACCGAAGCCGATTCCGCCAGTTTTTCGAGGTCCTCTACTTTTTCTTCTCCCGCGGTGGATGTCTCTCCGGCGGGACGCACATCATCGGATAATATACGGTCTATCGTCTCCGCTCCTACCCCGTAATATTTCTTTATCGCCTCCATTATATCCGCGGACGTAGCCAGGACCTTCTCCACTTTGAACCCGAGGTGCGTCTCCAGGTCGTCGATCGGCCACATATCGAACGGATTGGATATGGCGGCCGTAAGGATATTGCCGTCGAGGCTTATCGGCATTATCTTATAGTGCCAGACAAATTTGGCGGGCACATTCTTCAGGACCTTATCATCAATATCTTTCATCTTCAGCTCGACGAACGGGATACCCTGCTGTTTCGCCAGGATCTGAAGCATATCTCTCTCCGCAACGAAACCCATCCTGATCAATATCTGCCCCAGGGCCTCCTTCGTCCTCTGCTGCTCCGCAAGAGCGGTATTGAGTTCCTCCTGCGTTATTATTCCCTTCTCGACTAAAATATCTCCCAATCGTAACGCCATTGTTCGTCTCCTGTTTCAGCTTTCAGCTTTTTCTGAAAGCTACTTCAGCGCGTCGGCTATTTTGCCTATGAAATAAAACCTGTGATCCGGAACATTGTCCAATTTACCGCTCACTATCTTCTCGCACCCCTCCAGTGTATCCTCCAGAGGCACATATTCGCCTTTTTTCCCTGTGTAGCTTTCTGCCACGGAAAAAGGCTGCGTCATAAAATTTTCCAGCTTCTTGGCCCTGTCATACAGCGTCCTGTCGGTCTTCGAAAGCTCCTCTATACCCACCACGGGCACGATCTTCTTCAACTCTTTATATTTGGTGAATATCTTCATGATCTCCTGCGTTATATTGAAATGTTCCCGCCCTACGATCGAAGAATCGAGATTGCTGCAGGACGAAAGCAGCGGGTCTATCGAAGGATGGAGCCTCAGCTGGCTCCTCTCTCTGGACAGGACTATGATGGAATTGAGATAACTGAATATCGTTACTACCGCCGGATCCGTCAGGTCATCCGCGGGAACGTACACCGTTTCTATGGCGGTGATGGAGCCGCCCTCCATCGAGCGTATCCTCTCCTGGAAAGCGCTGACCTCCGACGCCAGCGTTGGCTGATAGCCGGTCTCGGACGGCACCCGCCCCAGAAGGGTGGATATCTCGGCGCCCGCCTGGACAAACCTGTACACGTTATCTATGAAGAAGAGCACGTCGTTATTCTGCTCCTGCAGATATTCCGCCAGCGTTACACCCGTAAACGCTATGCCGAATTTCGCGCCCGGCGGCTCGTTCATCTGTCCGAAAGCGAACATGATCTTGTTCAGCATATTCTGTTTTTCAAATTCCAGATACAGCTCATTTCCTTCCCTTATTCTTTCTCCCGCTCCGGTGAATACGCAGACGCCTTTGTGTTTTGTTATGACGTTATGTATGAGCTCCAGCATAAGGACCGTTTTGCCCAATCCGGCGCCGCCTATCACACCGGTCTTTGAACCCTTGACCATAGGAAAAAGGAGATCTATCATTTTAATGCCTGTCTCTAAAATCTGCGGCTCCTGGCTCATAAGCCTGACAGGGTTAATATATGTCCTGGATATATCTTTTTCGCTTAAGCGAGTCTCCTTCGAGTCTATATTTCCCTTGTTATCGATCGGCTCTCCGGTGACATTGATGATACGGCCGAATAGGCCTGGACCTATGGGAACCTGCAATGGCGTGCCTGTGGATTCGACTTCCGAATTACGCCTGAGGTTAAGTGTGGAACTGAACGATATGCACCTGGCAATGTTATTCTCAAGATGCTCGGCCACCGCGAGAAGGATCGTCCTGCCGTCGAAGGCGCTGACCTTGACGATCTCATTGATGGCCGGAAGGTCCTCCAGGGTCTTGAATACCACATCCACCACAGGCCCCTGGGCCGCTACCACGATTCCTTTTGTTTTATTATTGTTCTTCATAATTTATACTTTAAGATTCAGCGCTGCGGATACCTCTTTGGCCTTCCGCTTTATGATAATCTGCGAGGAAAATAGTTCTCTGGTATTTTTGTCTATGACTTCATGATAAGCGTGAAAATACTGGGCTCTGAGCCGTTTCTGTTTTTCGGCGAGCTCCTGGCCGCTCCGCTCGAGGTGGGCGCCTCTCGCGGCGAACTCTGAAAGCTTGCTGTCTTCGAGAAGCTCCATCAGTTTTTGTTCGATAAATTCCTCGGCGAGGTATTCTATTATGCCCTCCGCCGGCGATTCTACTATCACCTGCTGATCGTATCCCGGGCCTTGCGCCTGCGGCGAAAAGAAGGCAGTGAGGGGAAGAAGCTCCACGGCTTCCACTTTCTGGATCATGAATGAGATCGGGTTAGGATAGTAAACGGACACCCTGCCGAAACGGTCTTCAGCGATGCCTCGCATGATATAATTCTTCAGCTCCACGGCGACGGTATGTCTCGCTTCGGCGTCGGCGGCGTTTTTAAACGCGGTAAATTTTCTTCCCATATCTTTCAGATACCTTACCCCCGACTCTCCTACTACGATAATCTCAGCGGATTCGGGGCCTCCTTTCATGATCGCGGCGTCCACGACCTGAAAATTCAGGTCCCCCATAAAGCCCTCGTCGGAGGTTATCGATACGATCGCCCTCTTCTCTGTCTTTGGGTTTATTAACTTGTGCGGGGCCTGCCTGATATCCACCATCTGAAAAAAACCGTTCAAAAGCTGGGTGAACCGGATAAACCTGCTCCTCTTCTTCTGAAGGGACCGGAATTGAGAAATCGCTATATTCTTCATCACTTCGAGAAGGCCCATGAATTCGGTATTGAAGAGGAGGTCCTCTTTTATCTCCCGCGCCTTCATTCCGCGGCCTCGGCTGCGGAGATGGGCGCGGTTTCACCCTCGGATGCCCACAACTTATGGTTAAAATTCATTATACATTTTTTAATAGCTTCCCTGTCCTCGGCCGTCATCTCGGCGCCTTTTTCCATGTTCTCAACCACTGCCGGAATATCCTGCCTGGCGAAAGCTAATATATTTTTTTTGAAATAGTCGCACTTTTCGTTCGACAGGATATCGAGCGCCCCGGTCTCAAGCGCGAAATACAGGATAAGCTGCTCCGCCAGAGATGACGGGCTGTTCTTATCCTGCATGAAGATCCTTTCGATCTTCTCGCCGTGCTTCAGGCGGCCGGTCATATCTTCGGAGATACCCGACTTCAATCTCGTGGTCTTCAGAAGCTCCCTGTACTGGACATATTTTAAACTGAGGTTCTTCGTCAATTCCCTTAAGGTCTTCGACTGTACCCTGCTGCCGATACGCGAGACGGAGAGCCCTATGTCTATCGCGGGCTTGAACCCCTCTCCGAATAACGCGGAGTTAAGGTATATCTGCCCGTCCGTCATTGAGATCAGGTTCGTCGGTATAAACCCGGAGATATCGCCCTGCAGGGTATCCGCTATCGAGAGGAATGTCATGGAGCCGCCGCCGTTATGTGACGACAGGCGGGCGCCTCTCTCCATAAGCTGAGCGTGCAGGTAAAATATATCTCCCGGATAAGCCTCTCTGCCGGGCGGCCTTTCCAGGAGAAGGGACAACTCTCTGTATGCCCACGCATGTTTGGTAAGGTCATCAAAAACGATAAGGACATTCTTGCCCGCGTACATGAAGTATTCGCCCAACGCCGCGGCGGCGTAGGGGGCGAGATACTGCTCTCCGATAGAAGAAGAAGCGAGAGCCGCCACAACTATCATATAATCGAGGGCGTCCTTCTCTTTAAAAGTGCCTACGACCTTTTCAAACGAGGCGTAGTCACGGCCCACACAGCAATATATGCATATGACATCTTTACCCTTCTGGTTCAATATAGCGTCGACGGCTATCGATGTCTTACCCGTCATTCTATCGCCTATGATAAGCTGTCTTTGTCCTTTACCTATGGGTATGGTGGCATCGACTATCCTTATCCCGGTGACCAGCATTTCATTGACAGGCTCTCTATCGAGGACCGCCGGCGCGTCCCTGAATATATAGGCAAAAGAATCCTCCTTGACGTATCCCTTCCCGTCCAGGCCCTCGCATAGCGGGTTTACGATACGGCCCAAAAAATTATTTCCCACCGGTATCTTAAAGGACTCTTCCCTGGAATAGACTTCATTGCCGGCTTTTAATGTCTTCGAAATTCCTAAAAGCAGCACCAGGACTTCGTTTTCATTGAAACCCATCACAAAACCTTTAGTGCCGTCTGTAAACGTCACCAGCTGACCCAGCATGCAGTTGTGAAGGCCTTCTATCGTGACGATAGATTTCTTGATCTCCTTTATGCGCCCGATCTCCCCTATGGATACAGATTCAGTCTTCATTATAGCGGTTTGCCTTACCTCCCAAATAACTGGAACAATACCAGAAGAGCGATCACCGCGATGGCTTCGGCAAATACCAGGGAAACTATCATCGCGCTTAATATCTTCGGAGCGGATGACGGGTTCCTTCCCAAAGCGTTTATCGAGGCAAAGCCTATGGCCGCGATGACCGCTGAGGGCCCGAGTATCGTAACGAACATCACCAGAATTATTATAAGATTTCGCATATCAGCGCCTCTCTAAAATTCCAACTCCCTCTCGACCTGTTTAAGCCTGTTATTCAGGCTCCCGTCTATTAAAATGGTGCCCAGCTTGATAAGGACGCCCGCTACAAGCTGGCTGTCTTCTGTTTCATATAAAGGGATCTGGTATCCGAGGCTATCGTGTATAAGAGACTCCACCACGAGCTTATCGTTTTTCGATAAAGGATACGCCGAAACGATCTCCCCCTTCTCGATTTTGGACTTAAAGGCCGTCTTCTCGGTATTCCTTATCTTATCTATCACATCCCTGACTAATTCCTTATGCATCATCTCCTGGACCTCCGGAGAAAGGACTTCCTTAAAAACCCGCGAGGCAAGGAGAGGCGCCTTCTTACGCATCTCTTCGCCGATCTCTTCGCGGATCTTCTCTTTGGCATTGAAAGCGGATTTCACTATCTGCTCGGCATCCTCTTTGGCCTTGCTCAATATCTTCTTCTTTAATTCCTCGATCTCTTCTTCCGCTTTAATACGGAATGCCCGCGTCTTCTGTTCCGCTTCGGCGATCTTTTCGCTGTAAGCATCCTGCGCTTCGTCGATCTTTTGCTGCAGCTCTCTCTGCTTCACCGCGGTCTCTTCCTTGATCTTCCGCAAGCGGAGCATCTCTTTGGCGGATTCGGAATATAACAATTTCCTCAACACAAAGACGATAGCGATGAAGGTCACTATCTGGACTACGACTAGTTGGAATACCATTTATGACTCCTTGTTACAGCTATCAGTTTTTTGCTGAAAGCTGCTCTAATCTGACTCTACTATCGCCACCAGCTCATCGCCGGACATCCTGACCGCGCCGCTGGTTACCGGTATCTCTATATCCCAGTTAATCACAATATTTCCCTGACGCAAAAGGCTCACGATCGCCTTATGCATCTCCAGAATTTCAAACTCACCGGTAGCCCCGGGCAAAAAAACGCTCCAGGCCTCACCATCGAACAATACTTTATTGGGAGTTACGATTGTGGCTTTAAACATTACAGCCTTTATTATTTCTTCCCCGCCCTCTTCAGTTGAATATACCATACCGCGAAGAAAAATGCGGCAATAATTCCTATGAAACCGATTATTACAAAAATTACCTTCCAGGTGGTGGCAACCGTAGGGGCCTGCCCCCTGAAGATGGATTTAGCTATCAGGTCCAACCCTTTATAGCCCTTGGCCCTTCTTGCCAGCGGCCCTCCTCCGCCTTCTTCCGGCCACTTCACCGTAACGCCGGCAGTCACACCTCTCTGGCTGACAAGCTTTTCCAGTTCGGCTATCATCTTTTTAACGTCCCGCAGTAACTTTACATTATCGCGGTAATAGGCTATATGTTCCATGGCCGAAACCTTGGCGGCTTGAGTCCTGACTATATCGTCAATATTGGCGCTGACCTTATCCGCGGAGACCTGCGCTTGCTTTAAATAGTCGGTGCCCTGGAGAAGCAGCATTATATTATCGGTATGCGACCTGAGCGCTTCCAATTCTGTATCTGATATATTCCATATGTCTCTTATCTTTACTACATACTCCTTGGACTGCTCCGGGCCCAGCTCCAAATCGTCCTGGTAAAGGTAAAAGCATTGTTTATCAAAATCGTAGGCCATATTAAGGCCGTTTCTGTCCATTATATATCTGGGGCTTATTTCGGCCGGCAGGGAATATCTTACCGGCGTGATCTGTTTTGTTTTTGTCGATGGGTTAACCGCCTTTATTTTTAATTCGATAATATCTTTGTCGCTCGAGAGAGATTCCCCCCTTAAAGGAATCGCGAGGGTGGTAGGTATCTGGACCCTGTCCTCTACGACGCCGCCCGCGTCAAGGACCAGGTTTTCGAGCATGCCTATATTTTCTTTGACCTCGCTCAGGACCACCTCATTCTCATAGTACTGGTTTATACGCTCCCGCGTATTCGCGCCGGCCGTTTTCTCTTCCGTGATCATGGTGTCCAGCTGTTTGATAATATTTTTAGAGAGTTCGGCGCCGGCTTTGAAATGCTTTGTATCCTTCAGCCTTTTCACCAACATATCCGTGTGGCTCTTTAAATTATCCAGGTCTTTTTCCGGGATGCCCCAGACATCGCGGATCGCTATCTCGAGGACCTTCCTCTCCGACGCTTCGAGCGTCACGGTGCCGGCAAGGTAATAATTGCCCTTGTCAAAATCATATTTCATCTCCAGCTTGCCTATATCGATAACCTGTTCCGGGCCGATACCCTTAGGAAGGTCGTACCTTATGGGTGAGGTCTGTCTATCTGTCGGGGATGGGTTGACAATGGCTATCTTCAGCTTAACATCCGCGTAACCCGCGCTTGAGATGAAAATAAGCAGCAATAATATGCCTATGATTTTCATTCTTCGTCTTGTCATATATAAATCCTCGTTTTTAGATTACCCTTGCTCGAACCAGCCCTCGACGATCGGTTTATTATTCGTGGTTTCAATCATCTTGGTCAAAACTTTAACCAGCGCGGTCAGCTCCTCTACCCTGTTGTTAAGATTAGTCATGTCCGAAGCGGACTTGCCGCCGGCGCCCGTACCCGTGCCGGTGGCCTTCCCTATAGTCGAGACAACGACCGTGCTCTGTCCGTCGTATATACGACGCTCTGTGCTGTAAACGCTTCCCGCGTCATTATACTCCGCGACCGTGACCGCGCCCTCGCTGACAGAGACCTTCGTGCGATAAGTGCCGGGCGGATAATTTTTGGAATAAAGACCCGGCCGCGGCGCGCCCGGCGTGCCCTGCATAATGATCGAACCGCTCTCTGTCGTACTCACCGGGGCGGCCGTGCTCGCGATTATAGTAGTGGTGCCGCCGGATACCGCTGTAGCGGTGCCGCCGCCGGAAGATGCTGTAGTGGCGCCGCCATCGAATGATGTGGTCGCGGGAGCGGCAGGGGTTGAAGTTATCACGGTGGTGTTCTGGGATATCTTACTGAGGCTGCTCTTCATAAGTTCGAGCTGGTTCGACAGCTCCTTCAGCGACGCGGCTTGAGCCTTCATATCACCCACGCTCTTAACTATATTTTCGATCTCATTAGCGACATTCTGCGCGTTCGTCCTGGCGTTCTTCGCGTCCGCGGAGACCGTGGTAAGGTTCAGGCTGTCCACGGTAGTGTTAAGGCCGTTAACCTTTCCGAATATAGTGGTGGCGGCCTTCGTATCGACTGAACTTCCCAGCAACCCTTCGATAGCTTTCTGCCTCGTATAGACTTTCGACACAGCATCACCGACGGCATCTACGGATTCCTGCACACCCGCGCCAGCGGTATATAGCGCCTTGATAGTTAAGGTCATGCTGTCCTTGGAATTTTTGGTGCTCTCCGAACATGCGGCTGTGAATTCGCCTGCTCCCCAATCTTCTTTGGCAGTAACCTCGTATTCGTATATACCTGTGTTGCTTATCTCTTTCATCTTCACACCATTATAGTCCGGTAGAATGGTGCCATCTTCCTTATATATAGTCATTGTAGGAACCAGTCCGCTCGCTGTGCGGTATCTTATCTTTATCGAGTCGTCAGCCCTTAAGACCGTATTACGCGTGAGCATCTCGCTCATGACTCCTTTTGCCAATTCAGACACAACCTTCGTCGGCAAGGTAGTGTTCACGCCTTCCAGGATAGATGCCGCCGAACTCTGGACATTAGTGACCTGTGAGCCAACATTGGAAACGTTAGCGTTAGCGGCGGCCACCTGAGTGCCCACCGTCTCCACTTTAGCGCCGACCTCGGCAGCCTTAGTATCCACTCTGGTGCTGACAGCCGCTACCGCAGTCTGCGTTTTGGCTATTTCGCCGACCACCGTTTGGCCGGCGGCCACACCCAACTGGGTTATTATCTGTTTAGTCAGTTTCTGGCTGACCGTCACGGTAAACGTCGTGCCGCCTTCATATGTGCTTCCGTAAACGCCGTCGGTGCCAAGGCCGCCATAACTTATCTTGCATTTTACGAAATACGTCTTTCCGGCTTCCAGCGCCTTGCCGAATAAATTAGACGGGCCTTTGGACAGCAGGATGTTGTCTACTGTAGTTTTATAGGTGGCGCCGATGGTCGAATAATTGCCATCGGAGTCGGGATTAGGATCGGGAGCGCCTATATTTATCACGTTGAGCGCTGTCTCATTAGGCTCATAAGCCTCGATCGTGGCGGGGCCCATCTTATTTACGTCATTATTCACTATCAGCTTGCCGCGCCGTTCCAGCCATATCCTGATCGCCAGCGACTCATTATCTTCATCGTAGGCAAAACTCGACATTACACGATAGTCCGCCGTAGCTTCAGTGAGGCTGGTCATATACTCCGTCCAGTTAATAACATTGTCATATTTGCCGTCAGAGGCGTCACTCGCTACGCTGACAGCCTTCTCCGGGCTCAAGGTAACATACTTATCCAGATTGTAGATGAAGGTATATGTCCCATAAGGAAGAGATATCATAAATGGGTACGGCGGCGCCGGCGTAGTCTCAGGTATCTTGTCTACGCCATTAGTATCTTTAACGGTAAAAGTAAACCCGGTTAGCGTAGTCGCGTTGGTTGTATCCTTCACCGTTATATAAATTTTGTACTCTTTATCAAGGGTGACCTGGTCGGACTCCGGCGTAGAAATACCTCCGGCGGAAGCTGTCACGGTAAAATATTTAGGATATGCCGCGTCGGCGGGAGCGCGAACAGCATAATGATCGAAGGTGGCTACCCCTCCGTTGGCCGTGGCCTTATTGGAAGCACCGGGAGAGAGCGATAAGCCGTCTGGAATACTCACTGTTATCTCCCTGTCATCCGAAGCGGTATTGCCGTAAGCGTCGATTACCGCGACGATGAATGCTTTCCATGGGGCGTCGGCTACCGCTTTAACTGCCGGCTTGGTGCTCCAGGAGAGCTGGGAGCCGGTGCCGCCTCTGACTGTAACCATCAGCCTGCCCTGGCCGGTGGAACTGGAAACCACCTGGTGGCCCAAATACGCGGCCGAGGCCAAGATGGTGGCGGTCTCTGCCTTATATAGATACATAGTGATCGTAGATGTGCTGACGCCGGAGGCAAAGTATATACTCGTCGGTTCGCCGAATGCTTTACCGGATCCGGTATAATCTGTGCAGGTTGGCCCATAGTCCCTGTCCGACTGCACTACGGAAGCGCCCGAAAATATAACCCTCGTCCCTACCCCGTGATCATCAAAATCCTTATCTATATTATTATTCTTGTCTTTGGCCGTAATTGTTATATTCTTGGGCGTGCCGGCATCCATATTAGAGTCGCCGTTTATCACAAGGTTGGTAGCTACTACATCAATGGCTGAACCGGCGGTAACCGGGTCAACCACGTCCGCGAACACTGAAGTGCCCGCGTCATTAAGAGTTATATCGTCACGGGCATTGATCGTAAATCCAAGGATCTTTCCATCCGCTCCGGCGGGCAGTGAGTTCTTGATGGTAATGCTGAGCGTATATGTCCTATTGGCGTTATTCGGCACAGTATATATATTCGCGGTTCCCGTGCCGAAGGTGATAGCGTTCGCTTCTATAGCGCCGGCTATTTCAACTGTGCCGTCGCTCAGGACCGCGTCTTTTATGTATTGTGTCCAGTCAAGCGCCTCATAAGCGTCTGAACGATTGATCACGATCTTCTTTATCAGTCCGACCAGGCCGTCAGTGCCCGCGTCAGTGATCTTAAACGCGAATACCGCCGTTTTATCGGTGCTCGCGTTTGCTATGGATGAGACTGTGGGATTGGCGGATACCGCGGAAACGGTCAGGTCCGTGCCCGCGACCACATTTATTCCATTAGAATAGATATCGGCAATGTATGGATAACCTGATACTGACGCCTGGGCCCTGAGATATATTATTTCAGGGTAAGTATAGTTCACGCCTGTGAATGTCGCCACACCGCCTGACGTAGCTACAAAAAGGCCGCTGGCTGGACGGAGTACACCATTGATAACCGACGTATAAGAGTCGCGGGTAGTAGAGGCCTTTAACGTTATCTGGCCAGGGGTATTTACGCAGATATTTCCATACTGGTCAGAGATGGCTACACATGGCTGTTGTCCCAGCGTCTGATTAGCTAAACAGGATGTGGACGGTTGCTGGGTAAATCTGATCCTGTTCGGCACAGCCGGGCGCACGACGATACTATTGGACGGGGTTCCGGCGCTTAACCCGGTAACGCTTGGAGCTATCTTAATAGTCTGCGCGTAATAGAGCGTGGCGCTAAGCGGCGTGGTCGAGCGGCCGCTTGTGAAGTCGACCGGGTTGGTGTAAGCATCGGTGCCGGTTTCAGGGCCGTTAACTATCCCGGAATTGCCTGTCGCGGCATCGACCAGCGGCCAGCCGATGGTCTTGCCGGTACCGTTATAGGCCGGCGCAAGGTTTGCCCCATCGCAGATATTCGAGTACAGGTCCACCGCGTCCAGGGTCGTATCAAAATTAAAGGCTGTGCCCGCGGTCTGGGGGCTGAGAATATTATCATGGAATTTCAGATGGTGCGCGGCGCCGTGTTTTACCGTTAAACTTAAAGGAGTCGGCGTAGTGATGCCTGAGGTCGCTGTGATCTGCGCTGCTTCGGCCTTATATGGCGTAAATATGGTGGTTGCCGCGCCATTGGCGAAACTTATGCTTGTGCTCTGGCCAAACGCCACGGGTGTGCCTGTTATGTTAGCGCCTACGGCTTCACTGCCGTGGCCCGAACAGGTCGGCGCCGTGCCCAGCGCTGCGCTCGAGGGAGACGGAGAGACGGTGGCACCGGAGAATGTTACATTAAAAGTGGCATTCAAATCGGTTTTCACGTTATCATATATATCACGGGCTTTTATGCTGAGCGTCCTTGGCTCACCTACTGTCATCGGGTCCGTATTTGCCGCGGTAACTGTAAAGTGATGCAGGCTTTCCGGCATAACAGTGAAGCCGGTGATGGAACCGACCCGATGGTCAGCATCCAATCTGACATCTGTAGTGGTAGCTGCAATGTTAGCGGTTCCAGTTACGGAGCTTTTGAAATAGAACGTCGCTGTACTGCTTCCGCCCGGAACGGTCATCGTAGTGATCGGAGCGCTCGTACACGCGGCATCGCTGTAAAACGCCCCCAGAGACGGAGTGGCGGTAATATTAAATGCCATAGGTGTTGTGGCAATGGTGCTCGCGTTATCGTAGGTATCCTTAATATTTATACTGAACGTGGCGACAATACCCGCATTCACGGACGCCGGGCCGTCCAAAACCGCCTTATAAGCCGGCGATGGGGCAGCGGTGGCAGTGAAATCAGCCGGCGTTAAATTCGAGTAAGTCGCCCTGACCTCATAAGCGTCAGTTCCCGCTATCATTCCCAATGTGAATAGGATCTGAGGTACCTGAGCCTTGCCTTCCGCGTCAGTGACAGCCGTAGAGCTTGACAGGAAAGAGCCCGCGCCGGTGGGTTGGGCCTTTATCGCGAAGTTTATGGTCTCACCCGCGATAGGCTGAGGGATAGTCTCGCTATCTAAAAGCTGGACCACAAGAGCGAGCGGCAGCTGAGTGGCCACAACCGCCGACTGGTGATTGCCGCCAAATATGTATAGTGTCGCCGGGACGCGGGCGGAGGCGCTGAAGGTAACGGGAGATCCGGCAAGCGAGCCGGATGTTGCCGTTACCTGATATGTGCCTTTAGCGTTGCCCAGAGTAAGATGAGTGGAAGCCTGGCCGTTTGAGCCGGTAGAAGTCGTGGGTGTATCCAAACCGGCGTGAGTTGTTGTGCCGGCAGGCTCGCTCGATACCGCGAAAGTTACGGCTGTGCCGGAATTAACGGGGTTGCCGTAAAGATCGCGAACGATAGCCGCTAAAGGATTGGACAATGCGCGCCCTCCCAATCCGCTCTGGTTGTTGCCTGCGGCTAGCCCTATACTGTTTGCCGTGGTGCTGTCCACCGTCACCGCGCAGGGGAAGACGCCGTATGGCGGCGGAGTTTTATTATAATCCGCTGCCCTGAGGTTTTCCGTGCCTTTGGCATAAGCAGTTAAGGCAACCGCGGTACCTGTTAAATTATATGACTGGCCCGCTACGAAATTTATTGAAGTAGGGGCGCCAAAGGTTACCTTAGTCGTGGTTCCTATCGTGGGGGTATAACCGTTTATCGAGCTCAATCCCGAGAAGATAAGGCTCTTCACGCCGGCATAGTCTATGTCTATATTCTTATTGCTATCAGTGGCCCTTACCTGGAGATAAGACGCGATGCCCGCGATAACGTTGATCGCGGCATTATTAGGCGGGGTCTGATCCACGATCTCAAAATTCGATACATTCACCGTGATCTGCCCGACAACAGGCGTTATCTTCCCGCTGTCTGTCGTCATCCTCGACGATACGCCCATATCTACACCGATGAGCGACTCATTCGTAGTGAAATTGTAGCCCTGTTTGTCCGTGGCGGTCAACTTCGAGGGTTTCATATAGATCTTTACCGTATATTCTATCTCGCCGCCATCCGGTATCGTACCGTCGGCCGCTATTGCGCCCAGGGTCGAATCGCTGCGGGCATCAGGTTCGTTTCCGAAAACGATATAAGTGGTGGAGCCGTCAACCTCGAAACCTGAGGGCCCGGCAACAAAAGTAACCTGATGGTCTCCCCCGTTATTCGCCCTTAATTCCGCCCAGGCGATATCGGTCGACGCGCTCGGCTGGGCCGTGCCGGTAATGGCTATCTTTATTCTGTCTATCAGAGTAGGAGTCCCGTCATCACCGGCGTCTTTAATCTTAAATTTCAGGACAGTGAACTTCTCGGTCTCGATGTCATTCGTAGGAATGAGCGGGAAGCTTGCCTGCGGCTGGGCGGCAGCCTCCACTGTAGTGGACACGCCTGAGCTAAGCTCGATAGCCCCGGAATAGGCGCCGGCAAGATTACCGGAACTTGCATATATATATATCGTCTCCGCGATGTTGTATTTAACCCCGGCGAATACCGCTTCTCCGTCTACCGCGGCCAACGGGTTAGAAGTCGCCGATAACGTGCCGGCGGCAGGATTAAAAAATATTCCGGCGGTCGACGCGTTAATCTGGATTTCATCCGTATCCGCGGTCCGGTTGCCGTATTGGTCCCTGATGACTACGACGGGCTGCTGGGTTAAAGCGCTATTGATAATGCCGGTGGCGGACGGCTGTGTGGTGAAGACCAGCTTAGCCTTCACATCCGGATTAACGGTTACCGTCAGGGAATAATTATCGGCGGTGGTAATAGCGCCAACGGTCGCTTTTATCAGCACCACCTCTTTCTTATACAGGGTAATAGTGCTTGTGCCTCTTCCGTTTGTGAAGGCGATCGTGGTGCCGGTACCAAAAACTATAGACACGTTATTCTTGTCTTTGGCTTTAGGCGCGATTTGATCCGCGGAAAGCCCGGCGTCTGAGAAGACCACCGTCTTGTCCCCTGTGTAAGCCGGGGTGCGGTAACCAAGGTTATCATACGCCTTTATGACTATATCCTTAAAGGTTCCGGCTGTCAGTGTCGTTGCGGTCGCATAGGATGATGTTGTGACGTAGAACTGGGCGGCGACGACGGAGTTGGCGGTATAGCTCGCGGCATTCGTCGCCGGGATGGCGGCCAGTGCGTTGGCTAAAGTCGCTTTGTCCCGCACACCGCTTTCCGTAGCGATAACTAAATATGAGGATGAGCGCGCCTTGGCTATATTGGCGTCGTCCACCAGCGCGTTAAAATCTTTCGTGGTAAGCTTGATGCGCAGCTTCATGTTGTTAGTCGAGCCTATAGCATAGCCGCCCGCCAGCATATTGTCATACGGGTCCTCGATATAAGTATTGTTCGACGCGGCTAAAGTATAAGCATGGCCCGAGTCATCCTGTATCGTGAATTTCGTCTGATCGAATGAGCTTATGGCGACAGGTTCGTTAAAGGTCATCTCCACCATATGCGTATTCATATCCAGCGTCCAGCTCGACAACCCCGGAGCCGTGATATCCGTCGTATAGTTCGTGACATTCATCGCCAAAGATCCGGTGATAGCTGTTATAGGGTTATTATACAGATCCATAAAGGCTGCCGAGGTGATGCTGAGGCAACTGCTGTTCTGGGCTTTCGCGAGATTAGCGGTAGCCTTAATCGTATTTCTGTCCGTATCGGATAACGTGATCGTGATAGCCGTGCCGTTTGAGCTTGCGGTAGTGCTGTCGGTTAATGTATAGGAAGCGCTCGGTGAAGCAATTGTGTTCTGTATCGTTATGCCTGTAGCGGCAAGGCTGGCGGCGGTTATACCGGCGTTGAAATTAAGCGTAAGAGTTCCGGCATTCATATTCAGGTCCCAGCTCGTCACGCTGGCGGCAGTGATAACGCTTCCGGCGATCCCGGTCAAGCTGTCGATAGAAGCATCCGCGGAAGTTCTGGTGGCGATAGAATACGTCCCTGTAGTGCAAGGGGCAGTCGGGTTCTTTATGTTAGTGAGAATGATCGACTTGGCTCCCGCGCCCGCGGATGTGCCGCCCGATCTGGTAATGATGGCCGATGGGCCTTCCACTGATACTGAGAAATTTCCATCTATGCCTGTCGGGGCGCCGGAGACTGCCGTGGCGCCGCCGGAATTAAACGTAAAGTTGCTGGGGAGGGTAACTACGATCTTGCCGTTATTCGGAATAGGGTTTACCGTGGTAAAGTTCACCGTTACATTGCCGCTTACCCCCGCGACCAATGATGCCGGCAGGACACTGGCATTAGTGAGCGTGCCGGTGCACACCCAGTTGATATTATTTCCGGAGTCCTTGGAATTAGCGGCGGAGATAAGATTAGAAGCGTTAGAATCCATAACATCCGTATAGACAGGCGTAACTGTGGAGCCTGAGGCATTAGCCAGGTTCCATCTCGTCCCGGGCGCGGAGCTCCTTAATGTGACCATGTTCGATGTGCCGGTGCCGGCGAAGCTCAGTAAGCTGTTGGCGGGCGCGCTGATGGTCTTGCCCGCGGCAATGGTATATGTCCCGGGATTAAAGGTCATGATATTAAGGGCCGGGATATCGGAATTAATGGCACAGGTCCCGGAGAGCGTCACCGTCGAGGCGACGGGAGCGAACGCGCCGCCCGAGAGATTGATATTACCGCCGGTTATTGCTATGGTCGAGTTTGCGGCGTCGAATGTCCCTCCGGACAATGTAAACGGCCCGTTTACGTTAACAGCCTGTCCTCCGCAGTTAAATACGCCGTCTGCCTGAGCGTAGCCGCCCGACCCGGCAGTAACTGTGCCGGCCTGGGTGATGGTTCCCGTGTAACCGCTCAGGATATTAATGCTCTTTACATTTGCCGCGGCATTTATAGTGCAAGCTCCCTTATGGTCGCCTGTAAATAGGATCTCCGCCGTTCCGGTCGTCGTGGGAACACTGACCGTGCTCCAGGCGGTGGCGTCGGACCAGTTCTTAGCGCCATCGGCGATCCAGATCGCAGCGCCGCCTGTGCTAAAGGTCCAGTTAAGGTTATGCTGTGTACTGCCGATACAGGCTGTGGCGGCGATAGTATTGCCGGAACTCGCGTCGGAGTCTTTAACATCCAGATAGCTCATGAATGTGGCTGTGGCCGCGGGCGCGACATTTATGTTCCAGTAGGAACCGGTGCTAGTACTGCGTAATAGCATCTTGCTCGATCCGCCGGTGAGGCTTATGTTATTGGCTATCTTTACGGTCTTGCCTGCCTCAAAGTTGAGTGTCTTGCCTGCCGCCGTAGAGGTCAGGTTGTAGAAAGGCATAGTATTAATGTTAGGGCCGGATTTTAGACCATATAAGGTGGCGGCGCCGGTGCCGATATAGTGGAAGGTGGAGGTCCCGGCATTCAAATTCGAAGCGCTGTTCCCTTCTCCTTCCGGCTGCCAGTCTCCGGAAATGTTCCATGTGGATGAATTAAGATTTACGGTATGGCTGCCGGCATTATTCGGAATGATACCAAAGGATGTTACATTTACCGTGCCCGATCCGGAGTTAAATGTAACGGCTCCTTGAGCGCAATCTTTACCTAAATATATGAGCCCCGGAGTAGAGCTGTAAAGATTATAATTATTCGCGCCGTCATTCAGGCTAAAGGTGGTTGCAGGGAGCCCTGCATCCGCGTAGATATTTAAACTGCCCGCCGCGGTGATATCTCCTGCCAGTTTATAGCTGATAACTCCTTGAGGTTGATCGACGCTATTATTAAACTGAGCGTAAGCTTCTACTTGCGCTGTGCCATAGTTACCTGCCGGGATAGTTACAGTGATAGGCTCCGCTACTCCATCCATTGCGCCGGGAGCCGGTGGAGCAAAGCGGATAATCGCGTTATTACTGATCGTGGAACTATTCAAAGCTAAGGAATCGCTATCGTTGTTACGCAAGGTTAAAGCTACCTGATCGGTGCCGTTACGAGTGAGTGTGCCGCCGCCTAAGATGAGGGTATTTAGGACCGGTATATCATCACTTAAGACAGGCGGAGTAAGCTTGGGAGTTAGGATAGAACAGACGCCACGGCCGTATAAGAATGAGCTTGTGCCTAAACCGGTCCAGGTAATGCCATCAGAGGAGTAGGCAATGGAGTTAATGCTACCTCCTACAGCCACGAACTTGGAGCCGTTCCAGGCAATGCCATGGCCATAGGGTGAGAATATACTGTAGCCTAAACCGGTCCAGGTAATACCATCGGAAGAGTAGGCAATGGTGTTGTTACCTTCTCCTACAGCCACGAACTTGGAGCCGTTCCAGCAGACACCATGGCTATAGGGTGAGAATATGCCTGCGCCTAAGCCTGTCCAGATAATGCCGTCAGAGGAGTAGGCAATGGAGTTAATGCTACCTCCTACAGCCACGAACTTGGAGCCGTTCCAGCAGACGTTATAGCCATATGAGAATATGCTTGTACCTAAACCTGTCCAGATGATGCCGTCTGAAGAGTAGGCAATGGAGTTGGTGCCTTGCCCTACCGCCACGAACTTGGAGCCGTTCCAGCAGACGCCACGGCCGTTGGTTGAGAATACGCTATGAACGGTCACTCCTGTCCAGATGATGCCGTCTGAAGAGTAGGCAATGGAGTTGGTGCCTTGCCCTACCGCCACGAACTTGGAGCCGTTCCAGCAGACGCCATAGCTGTAGCTTGATAATATGCCTGCGCCTAAGCCTGTCCATGTGATTCCGTCGGAAGAATAGGCAATGGTGTTGGCGCCGTTACCTACCGCCACCCAGATATTCTTGGAAGGGTCACGAGCAACTGTGGTGGTCTTCCCGTTTGCCGCGGCTGAGAGGTTATAGAAGCTTGTAGTATTCGGGCTGGTCTTTATAGTGCCTGTGTCTGTAAGGTTAACTGTTGAAGTGCCCGGATTAAGTACGATGTTATTGCCTGAAGTATCCCAGTCCCCTGCTACATTCCAGGTGGATGAATTAAGATTTAAGATATGTGAGCCGCTATTATTAGTGGAAGGAACGAGCCCTGTAAGTGAATTAAGAGCTACCGTACCTGTCCCTGAGTTAAGAGTAATATTGCCATTGGTAACTTCATCCTTACCTAATATAAGTCCGGAAGAAGCAAGATTATAGCTATTAGAGCCATCATATAGGTTAAAGATGGTTGCAGGCAGGCCCACATCCGCATAGATGTTTAGGCTAGCCGCCGAGGTAATACTGCCTCCTAACCGATACGTGAGGGCTCCTTGAGGCTGTGTAATGCTTCCATTACGCTTGGTATAGGCTTCGATCCTGGCTCCGCTGTAGGCACCTCCTGGTATATTGACAATCGTATCACTTGCACCGGCTACAGGAGCGTATCTTATGATCGCGTTATTACTGATGGTGGAACCGCCTAATGTTACTGTAGGAGTAGCGCTAGTTAATGTTAAAGCTACTACGTCGGTGCCGTTACGAGTGAGTGTGCCACCACCTAATGTGAGGGCATTTGAGACTTTTATGTCATCGCTTAGGATGGGTGGAGTAAGTTTAGGGGCAGGAGAAGAGGCGATAGCATATCCATCACCTGAGAATATCCCGGACACGGTCGCTGCCGTCCAGATAATGCCATCGGAAGAATAGGCAACGGAGGTGCCACCGCCGCTGTAACCTACCGCTACAAAGCGATTTCCGTTCCAGGCGATATTGGTGCCATAGATTGAGAATATGTTTGTGCTTACAGTACCCAGACCTGTCCAATTAATGCCATCGGAGGAATAGGCAATGGAATTGGTGCCGCTTCCCGTGGCTACGAAGCGGGTGCCGTTCCAGGCGACACTTGTGCCGTTATTTGAGAATACGCTTGTACCTAAACCTATCCAATTAATGCCGTCGGAGGAATAGGCAATGGAATTGGTGCCGCTTCCCGTGGCTACGAAGCGGGTGCCGTTCCAGGCAAGACCGCGGCCGTTGGACGAAAATACGCTTGTACCTAAGCCGGTCCAGGTGATTCCGTCAGAGGAATAAGCAAGGGTGTTATTCGTACCATTGCCTACTGCTACGAAGCGGTTTCCGTTCCAGGCGATATTGGTGCCATAGATTGAGAATATGTTTGTGCTTATTGTGCCTAAACCTGTCCAGATAATACCGTCAGAAGAATAGGCAATGGAATTGATGCCACCGCCTACTCCTACCCAACGGGTGCCGTTCCAGGCGATGCCGTAGCCTCGGGTTGAAAATATGTTTTTTGAGTTAGGCGCTGCTATCCATGTAACACCATCAGAAGAATAGGCGATAGAATTGGAAGTACTACCCATTGCTACAAAGCGGGTGCCGTTCCAGGCGATACCTTGACAAGCCTGATCCAGTATACTTGCCAAACTTGATGATTTGGTCCAGTTAACTCCTTCATTAACAGAGTAAGCAGCGCTATTAGGGTTATAACCTCCTGCCACCCATATATTCTTAGAAGGATCCCGGGCAATTGTCGTAGTCTTGCCTGAGGCGGCGGCTGAGAGGTTATAGAAAGTAGTAACGCTGGGACAAGCCTTAACCGTGCCGTCTCCTGTAAGAGTAACGGTTGATGTGCCGGGGTTAACCGTAATGTTGCCTCCTGAAGAATCCCAGTTACCTGAGATGGTCCAGATACTTCCTGTTCCTAAATTCAATGCGCGGGCTAAGGCTCCTGTGGAGGTGAAGTTCGCCGCGTTTACATTATAGGTAGCGGCGTTAAATGTGCCTTGGGTTACAGTGAGGGCTGTTGTAACCGTGATATTTTTAGCCAAAGTAAGGGTGCCGGTGTAACCCGTATCTAAAGTGAGGCTATTAACTGACGTATTAACCACTCCCGTATCGAAACTGCAATTTGAGGTTGAGGTGGTGTTAAAATAGACGTTGTCGCCCAAGGTCGGCACAATTCCCGTGGACCAGTTAGTCGGCGTCGACCACTTGCCATCGCCTGAGGCATTGAGCCAGTAATTATTACCCGAGGCGCCAAAATACCAGTTGGTGTTATTGCTAACATTTGTAGAATTATAAGCGACAATACCTTTCCCGATCGAAGCATCGGAATCTTTGACGCTTAAGTAATTCATGCCGGTGGCTGTGCCCGCGACATTTAAATTAGCGGTAGTGCCTGCTACGGTAGAGTTTAAGGTCAGGAGATTAGCGCCCATCCCGGTTCCGGCAAGAGTTAAGTTATTCGCTACCGTTACGGTCTTCCCTGCTTCAAAGTTAATGGTCTTGCCTGCAACGGTCGAGGTTAATTTATAGAACGGCGCTGTATTGTTTAGGCTTAACGCGTCAAAGGACGTATCATCGCTTGTGAGCGCGCGGATAGTTGCGGCATTGGTACCGGTAAACACTATTGTTGATGTGCCAGGCTTTACCGAAGCATAACGGAAATCGACATTACCTGCTACATTAACTGTGCTTGAGCCAAAATCAAAATAACCGTGGCTAGGGCTGCCTGATTGGTTGACATACATATTTCCGCCTATTGTATGCGTGCCAGTTTTAAAAAGAATTTGACCATAATAAACGGTATTCCCCAAGTATAAATTTCCGTCTACAGTAAGATTTTTGCCGTTAGTATCTAAGATGGCAGTTGCGCCAGAAGAACCGCTGTAAATAGAAAGATATCCACCGATATGCCAATTATCAGTCATAGTTAAAGTAGCAGTATGCCAATAAAAGTTTACGCTTGAAGTTGTAGTCAAAGCGCCCTGGCTTCTGTTACCACTTAGATCGATATCTATAGTAGAAGAAATAACTGAGCCTGCGCCTTGAGCGATGAAATCATTAGGGGGATAATAAAATACTATTGTTGATCCTCCTGTAACAACAGCGTTATTCCCCAGAATGAGACCTTTCGTCCAAATATCACTTGTTAAAGTCGCGGTAACTCCGGCTCCCACCTCAAAGGTTTTATTAAATATATTACCGCCGTTAGCATTTTTAATATTACCGTTGGCTGTCATCTTCCAGTTGCCATTGGAATATAAACGGTTTCCTTCGTTGACAATAGAAGCATTCACAAAATTTACATTTCTGCCGTTATCATTCAGTGCGCCGCCGTTCGTATTAATATTGATGGAACCGGTAACAGTTAAATCCTGCCCTGAAGTTGAGCTTAAGATAACTGTGCCGGTATAGCCGGTATCAAGGGTGAGGTTAGCAACCGTAACTGCCTGGTTAACCGAGCAGTTTGAGGTTGGGCTTGAACCTGAGACAACATTAAATATGACTGAGTCTGTCGAAACCGGCACAGCGCCCGTGGACCAGTTAGCAGCCGTGGACCATAAGCCGTCGCCGGAGGCATTGGTCCAGTAAACGATACCGACTGTACCGCCGATCCAATTATGATTCAAGCTGTAAGTGTCGATAGTGGAGTCGTAGGCAAGGATCTTCTTTCCACTGGTGGCGTCGGAATCTTTGACAACAAGATATTGCATACTCACGGCTGAGCCTTGAAGATTCAGGCTAGCGGGCGTACCTAAGGCGGTGCTCTGGAAATAGAGAGGGCTGCCTGAATTCTGGCCCTGCAATCTCAAGGTCCCTGCTATCTGGAGCGTGCTTCCGGCATTAACTTTGATAACCTTATCCACTAAGCCGCCGCTGGGTGTGTAAAGGTTATAAAGCGGCGTCGAAGGAGTGGCGGTTTTTGAACCATAGATTGTGGTGGCGCCGGTGCCGGTGATATTAACAGTGGATGTGCCAGGGACTACGCTTAGAGCGCTTGAGGTACCGCTGGTCTGGCTCTCAGGACACCAGTCACCGGAGATATTCCAGGTGGAGCTATTCATATTGAGTGTGTGAGCTCCTGCGTTATCAGCGACTATGCTTGAGAGAGGTGTAGCGGCTAAGGTTACCGCGCCTGCGCCTGAATTAAAGGTAACTGCGCCTCGAGCGCAGTCTTTACCTAAATAGAGGAGTCCGGGAGTGGCGGTATAGAGATTGTAGCTATTTAAGCCAAAGGTGGTGGAGAGGTTAGAGTCGGCGTAAATGTTTAAGCTGTTTGCCCCCGCGATATTTCCCGCTAACTGATAGCTGATAGGTCCTTGAGGCTGATCGACAGCATTATTAGTCTGGACATAGGCTTCTAATTGAGCGGTGCCATAGTCGCCTCCTGGGATAGAGACGGTCTTAGCGCTTGTGGCGTTAGCCAAAGGAGCAAAGCGGATAATAGCGTTATTGCTGATTGTGGAGTTATTTAAGACTAAGAAATTGCCGGTGTCCTTACGTAAGGTTAAGGCCACCTGGTCGGTGCCGTTACGAGTGAGTGTGCCGCCGCCTAAGGTGAGGGTGTTCAGGACAGGGATGTCGTCGCTTAAGATGGGCGGAGTGAGCTTCGGGGCGGAGCTGGAGCAAACACTACGACCATAGTATGAGAATATGCTTGAGCCTAAGCCGGTCCAGATAATACCATCGGAGGAGTAAGCGATAGAGTTAGTGCCGCCTGCATATCCTACGGCTACAAACTTAGAGCCGTTCCAGCAGACACCATTGCCTTGACTTAAGAATACGGCTTGGCCTGTCCAGATAATACCATCGGAAGAGTATCCAAGGGAGTTGGTGCCTCCACCAGTTGCTATGAAACGCGTGCCGTTCCAGGCGACGCCGTAACCAATTCCTGTCGAAAATATGCTTGTGCCTAAACCGGTCCAAGTAATTCCATCGGAAGAATAGGCAATGGAATTAGTACCCGGAGAGGTAGTGCCATAGCCTACTGCAACGAAACGCGTGCCGTTCCAGGCGACGCCATTGCCGGCGGTTGAAAATACGCTTGTGCCTAAACCGGTCCAAGTAATTCCATCGGAAGAGTAAGCAATGGAATTAGTGCCGCTGCCCACTGATACAAAACAGGTGCCGTTCCAGGCGACGCCATAGCCGGCGGTTGAAAATACGCTTGTGCCTAAACCGGTCCAAGTAGTACCGTCAGAAGAGTAGGCGAGGAAGTTAACGCCGCCGCCTCCTGCTACGAAACGGGTGCCGTTCCAGGCAATGCCATAACCTCGGGTTGAGAATATGCTTGTGCCTAAGCCTGTCCAGTTGATGCCATCAGAGGAATAGGCAAGGGTGTTAGTGCCTTGGCCTACGACAATGAACTTAGAGCCATTCCAACAAGCACCATAGCCGTTGATCGCGAATATATTTATGCCCAAACCTACCCAGTTAATACCATCATAAGAATAAGCAAGAGAGTTGGTGCCTTGGCCTGCCGCCACCCATATATTCTTAGAAGGATCTCTGGCGACTGTAGTGGTCTTCCCTGATGCCGCGCAGGATAAGTTATAGAAGCTTGTAGTGTTCGGGCTGGTCTTTAGTGTACCTGAGCCTGTAAGGTTAACGGTTGAGGTGCTTGGATTAAGTATGATGTTATTGCCTGATGTATCCCAGTCCCCTGCCACATTCCAGGTGGATGTATTGAGGTTTAATGTGTGTAGACCGCTATTATTAGTGGAAGGCACTAAGTTTGTAAGTGAGGCAAGAGCTACTGTGCCGCTTCCAGAGTTAAATGTAATAGTGCCGTTAGTTACTTCATCCTTACCTATTGTAAGGGATGTGGAGGTGAGGTTATAGTTACTGGCGCCATTTACTAAGCTGAATGTAGTGCTAGGTAGTCCTACATCTGCGTAGATGTTTAGATTAGCTGCTGAGGTGATACTGCCCCCTAATTTGTATGTTATAGACCCTTGAGGCTGGGTAACACCATAATTAGTCTTAGAATAAGCTTCTATCTTGGCGCCTGAGTAAGCGCCTCCGGGGATAGTGACGGTGGTAGCGCCTGAAGTGGCCACAGGGGCATATCTAATAATAGCGCTATTACTGATAGTGGAAGAGCCTAATGTTAATGTAGGAGTATTGCTCGTTAAGGATAAGGCTACCTGGTCGGTGCTGTTACGAGTGAGTGTGCCGCCGTTTAGTGTAAGACCATTTGTGATCTTTATGCCATCGCTAAGGATGGGTGGAGTGAGTTTGGGGGCAAGGCAAGAGGCAACGCCAACACCATTGACTGAGAATATGCTTGTGCCGGTTACTCCAGTCCAGGTAATGCCATCGGAAGAGTAGGCAATATTGTTAGTGCCTAAGCCTATTGCTACAAAGCTAGTGCCGTTCCAGGCAACGCTGTTGCCGTGGGATGATAATCCGCTATAGCCGAGTCCTGTCCAGGTGATGCCGTCAGAAGAGTAAGCGATGGAATTGGTGCCCCAACCTACTGCGACGAAGCGGGTGCCGTTCCAGGCGACGCCGCGGCCAGAAGTTGAGAATATGCTTGTGCCTAAACCTATCCATATAATACCGTCAGAAGAGTAAGCTAGGGAGTTGGTGCCTTGGCCTACTGCGACGAAGCGGGTGCCGTTCCAGGCAATGTTCATGCCGTAATCTGAGAATATACTTTTGCCGGTCACCCCAGTCCATGTAATCCCATCGGGGGAATAGGTAATGGAGTTGGTGCCATAGCCTACTGCGACGAAGCGTGTGCCGTTCCAGGCAACGCCATCGCCAAAGACTGAGAATATGCTTGAGCTTAAGCCTGTCCAGGTAATCCCATTAGAGGAGTAGGCAATTGTATTAGTGCCTTCTCCTACAGCCACAAACTTGGTGCCGTTCCAACAGATGCCAAGGCCTTGGGTTGAGAATATACTTGTGCCTAGGCCAGTCCAGATAATACCGTCATAAGAGTGGGCAAGGGAGTTGGTGCCATAGCCCGTTGCTACGAAGTGGGTGCCGTTCCAGGCAGCGCCGTAACCATTGCCTGAGAATATACTTGAGCCCAAGCCTGTCCAATTAGTACCATCAGAAGAGTAGGCAAGAGTGTTAGCGCCAACGCCAGTCGCCACCCATATATTCTTCGACGGATCCCGGGCAATCGTCGTAGTCTTGCCTGACGCGGCCGCTGAGAGGTTATAGAAAGTAGTGACACTGGGACAGGCTTTAACTGTGCCGGTTCCTGTAAGAGTAACTGTTGAAGTACCGGGGTTAACTGTGATGTTACCTCCTGATGAGTCCCAGTTGCCTGCAATGGTCCAAGTACTCCCTGTTCCTAAGTTTAGTGTACGAGCTAAGGCTCCTGTGGAAGTGAAGTTAGCGGCGTTTACATTATAGGTAGCGGCGTCAAATGTCCCCTGGGTCACTTTAAGTGTTCCGGTGACTGTAATACCTTGCGCTAAGGTCAGGGTACCGGTGTAATTTGTATCTAAGGTAAGGCTTGCGACTGTCGTATTGGTCGCTCCTGTATCGAAACTGCAGTCTGAAGTTGAGGTCGTGTTGAAATAAACATTGTCGCCCGAGACCGGCACAATGCCTGTGGACCAGTTAGCGGGTGTGGACCACAAGCCGTCGCCGGAGGCATTGAGCCAGTAATTATTACCGGCGGTGCCAAAGAACCAGTTGGTATTGTTGCTAACATTTGTGGAGTTATAAGTGATGATACCTTTCCCGCCTGAAGCATTGGAGTCCTTAACACTCAGGTAGTTCATACCGGTGGCTGTGCCTAAAATATTCAGGTTAGCTGCAGTGCCCGCGGTAGTAGAGTTTAAGGTTAAGAGGTTACCGCTTGCACCGGCAAGGCTTAGATTATTGGCTACTGTTACGGTCTTGCCTGCCTCAAATTTAATGATCTTGCTTGCCGCGCTTGAGGCTAAATTATAGAACGGCGCTGTGTTCAATACCGGAGTGTCTAAGATGGTGTCTTTATAGGCATAGTCAACTATTGAATAAATCGTGGCGGCAGTAGTGCCGGTAAGATTTACGGTTGAAGTTCCGGGAGTTACTGAGGCGCACCTAAAGTCAAGGTTCCCCCCTACGTTTACCGTGCTTTGGCCAAAGTCAAAGTAGCCATGGGTGTAGCAGGTTGAAGGAGTGTTTCCGTTCATAACAAATATTTTGCCTCCGATAGTGTGGGTACCGTTCTTAAACAGAATTTTTCCGAGAAAATCGTTGGCATACGAAGAGTCACTATTTCCTAATTGTAAGTCACCGCCTACAGTAAGATTTTTGCCGTTAGTGTCCAGGGTCATCATTCCGGTTGTGCCAAAACTTGATGAACCAAATACCATAAGGTATCCACCAATATTCCAATCTCCGGTCATGGTCAAAGTACGGTTAGCGCCCCAGGTAATCTTTACAGGTCCGGATGTAGTCAGAGCGCCCTGGTTCATGTCACCTGGACAAATCTCTAAAGTCGCAGAAATAGTTGCTCCGGTACCCTGGGTAATAAAATTATTGGTTGTAGGCACAATTATCATATAATAACCGGTAAGCACGGAATTATTTCCAAGGATAAGGTTTCTTATGTTAACAGTGCAATTTGTCAACAAATTCGCGGTAACTCCGGCTGCCAGCTCAAGGCTATTAATTTTAGAACTATCTTGAGGGCCAAAAATAGTTCCGCTGGAAATCATTTTCCAATTACCCGTAGAAGTAAGATGCACGGGCGTGTTTTCATAAGCAATAGAGACATTCTTGAAATTAACTGTTCGTCCATTATCTACTAGCGTACCGCTGTTGGTACTAATGGTAATAGAGCCTGTAACGGTTAAATCCTGTCCTGACGTTGCGCTTAAAGTCACTGTGCCGGTGTATCCTGTGTCCATAGTGAGGTTTGTAACCGTCGCTGCTTGGTTAACCGAGCAGGGTGTGGTCGAGGTAGCGTTGAATACGACTGAGTCTGTCGAAACCGGCACAGCTCCTGTGGACCAGTTAGCCGCGGTGGACCATAAGCCGTCGCCAGAGGCATTGGTCCAATAGACATTACCGACAATGCCGTTAACCCAGTTATGATTCAAGCTGTAGGTGTCAATAGTGGAAGAACACGCGAGAATCTTCTTCCCGCCCGAAGCATTGGAGTCTGTGACATTAAGGTATTGCATATTGGCGGTCGAGCCTAGAACGTTAAGATTAGCTGCAGTTCCTGCGGTAGTGCTTTGGAAATTAAGCGGGCTGCTCTCGCCCTGTCCCCGCAATCCCAGAATACCGGCTATCTGAAGTGTGCTTCCGGCATTGACCTTGATAGTTTTGTCAGTTAAGCCGCCGACAGGAGTATACAGGTTATTAAACGGTGTCGAAGGAGTAGCGGTCTTTGAGCCATAGATTGTGGTAGTGCCGGTGCCGGTGATATTGACAGTGGATGTGCTGGGGGCTACACTGAGTGAGCTGGAGGTGCCGCTTGTCAGACCTTCAGGACACCAGTCACCGGAGATATTCCAGGTGGAAGAGTTCATATTGAGCGTGTGGCTTCCGGCGTTATCCGCGACTATGCTTGAGAGAGGTGTTGCGGCTAAGGTTACCGCGCCTGCACCTGAATTAAAGGTAACTGCGCCTTGAGCACAGTCTTTACCTAAATAGAGGAGCCCTGGAGTAGCGGTATAAAGATTGTAGCTATTTAAGCCAAAGGTTGTGGAGAGATTAGAGTCAGCGTAGATATTTAAGCTGTTTGCCCCCGCGATATTTCCCGCTAGTTGATAGCTGATAGCTCCTTGAGGCTGGGCTACAGCGTTATTAGTCTGGACATAGGCTTCTACTTGAGCTGTGCCGTAGTCGCCTCCGGGGATAGAGACAGTCTTAGGACTTGAGGCGTTAGCCAGAGGAGCGAAGCGGATAATAGCATTATTACTGATCGTGGAGTTATTTAACACTAAGAAATTGCCGGTGTCCTTACGTAATGTTAAGGCTACCTGGTCGGTGCCGTTACGGGTGAGTGTGCCGCCGCCTAAGGTGAGGGTATTCAAGACCGGTATGTCATCGCTTAGGACGGGTGGAGTAAGTTTAGGAGCAGGGCAAGAGCCGATGCTGTAGCCATAGCTTGAGAATACACTTGTGCCTAAACCTGTCCAGGTGATGCCATCTGAAGAGTAGGCAATGCAGTTGGTGCCAGTGCCTACTGTTACGAAACGGGTGCCGTTCCAGGCAACATCGTAGCCATTGACTGAGAATATGCTTTTACCTAAACCGGTCCAGGTAATGCCATCGGAAGAGTAGGTAATGGAGTTGGTGCCACTACCCACTGCCACGAAACGGGTGCCGTTCCAAGCAATGCCGGTACCACTGCTTGAAAATATGCTTGTGCCAAGGCCTGTCCAAGTAATGCCATCGAAGGAGTAAGCAATGGAGTTGTTGGTGCCGCTGCCCGTTGCTACGAAGCGGGTGCCGTTCCAGGCAATGCCGTAGCCATAGGCTGAGAATATGCTTGTGGTAGTCACCCCAGTCCAATTAGTACCGTCGGAGGAGTAAGCAATGGAGTTAGCGCCAGTGCCTACTGTTACGAAACGGGTGCCGTTCCAGGCAACGTAGCGGCCAGTGCCGGAGAATATGCTTGAGCCAAGGCCTGTCCAATTAATCCCATTGGAAGAATAAGCAAGGGAGTCGGCGCCAGCGCCTGTTGCTACGAAACGGGTGCCGTTCCAGGCAACGCCTCGGCCACGGTATGATAATATACTTGTGCCTAAGCCTACCCAGGTAATACCATCAGAAGAGTAGGCAAGAGAGTTGGTGCCTTCGCCTGCCGCTACCCACATATTCTTAGAAGGGTCCCGGGCAACTGTTGTGGTCTTACCTGTGACCGCGCAGGATAGGTTATAGAAGCTTGTGGTAGAGGGGTTAGTCTTAAGTATACCGTTATCGGTAAGGTTAACAGTTGAGGTGCTTGGATTAAGTATAATGTTATTGCCTGAGGTATCCCAGTCCCCTGCCACATTCCAGGTGGATGTGTTAAGGTTAAGAGTGTGTAAGCCGCTATTATTAGTGGAAGGAACGAGGTTTGTAAGTGACGGTAGAGCTACTGTGCCACTTCCTGAATTAAATGTGACAGATCCGTTAGTTACTTCATCTTTACCTAATGTAAGGCTATTAGAGGTAAGGTTATAATTATTAGAGCCATTTACTAAGCTGAATGTAGTGGCTGGTAGCCCTACATCAGCGTAGATGTTTAGATTGGCTAATGAGGTGATGCTCCCCCCTAACTGATATGTGACAGCTCCTTGGGGCTGGGCGACGCTATAATTAAGCTTAGTATAGGCTTCGATCTTAGCTCCGCTGTAGGCGCCTCCTGGGATAGTGACAGTGGTAGCGCCTGAGCCTGCTGCGGGAGCGTATCTGATAATTGTGCCGCTACTAATCGTAGAGCCTCCTAATGTTACTGTAGGGGTGGCGCTAGTTAAGGTTAAGGCTATCTGGTCGGTGCCGTTACGAGTGAGTGTACCTCCACCTAATGTGAGGTTATTTGAGACCTTTATGTCATCTGATAGGATAGGTGGAACGAGTTTGGGGGCTGGGATGGAGCAAACGCCGTAGCCGACTGCCATTGGGACTCCACCGCTTGTCCAGGTGATCCCATCAGTTGAATAGGCGCTGCCAGGGCTTTGCCCGCCAGCGACGAACTTAGAACCATTCCAGCAGATGCCGCCTCCGAAGGTTATGAATATACTTGAGCCTAAGCCTACCCAGGTAATACCATCAGAAGAGTAGGCAATGGTATTGGTGCCAGCGCCTGTTGCTATAATACGGGTGCCGTTCCAGGCGACGCCCCAGCCATAGCTTGAGAATATGCTTGTGCCTAAGCCTACCCAGGTAATACCGTCAGAGGAATAGGCAAGAGTACTATTGCCAGAACCTGTTGCTATAAAGCGAGTGCCGTTCCAGGCAACGCTTTTGCCATAGCTTGAGAATATACTTGTGCCCAAGCCTGTCCAGTTAATGCCATCAGAGGAGTAGGCAATGGTATTAGTTCCGTCTCCTACAGCAACGAACTTAGAGCCGTTCCAGCAGATGTCGGCGCCGTTTGCGTTGATTGAAAATATGTTTGTACTGCCTGGAGCGGCTGCCCAGGCAATGCCATCATAAGAGTAGGCAATGGTATTAGCGCCATGCCCTACAGCTACGAACTTAGAGCCGTTCCAGCAGACGCCAAAGGCGCCATTACCTGAGAATATACTTGTGCCCAAGCCTGTCCAGGTAATCCCGTTAGTAGAGTAGGCAATGGAACTAGGGCCAGTACCTACCGCCACGAACTTAGAACCATTCCCGCAGATGTTATGGACGGTGGTAAGGCATGTGTTTGTGCCCAAGCCTGTCCAAGTAATCCCGTCAGAAGAGTAGGCAAAGTAGTTATTAACGCCCCATCCCCCCGCCACCCACATATTCTTAGAAGGATCCCGGGCAATAGTAGTGGTCATGCCTGATGCGGCCGCTGAGAGGTTATAGAAAGTAGTAACGCTGGGACAGGCTTTAACTGTGCCGTCTCCGGTGAGAGTAACGGTTGAGGTACCTGGATTAACCGTAATATTACCGCCTGAAGAGTCCCAGTTACCTGATATGGTCCAGGTACTCCCTGTCCCTAAGTTAAGTGTTCGAGCCAATATTCCTGTGGAAGTGAAGTTAGCGGCATTTACATTATAGGTAGCGGCGTCAAATGTGCCTTGGGTTACTTTAAGCGTTCCGGTGACCGTAATACCTTGCGCTAAGGTCAGAGTGCCGGTATAGCCTGTGTCCAGAGTGAGGCTAGCGACTGTGGTATTAGCCACCCCTGTATCGAAACTGCAGTTTGAAGCTGAGGCGGAGTTAAGCACAACATTGTCAGCCGAAGTTGGCACGCTACCGGTGGACCAGTTAGCGGCAGTGGACCACTTGCCGTCGCCTGAGTTATTAACCCAATAATTACTGCCGGCGGCGCCAAAGAACCAGTTGGTATTATTACTAACATTGGTCGAATTAGATGCGACGATACCCTTGCCGCTCGAAGCGTCGGAATCCTTGACACTTAAGTAATTCATGCCGGTAACTGTAGCGCCGCTCGCGACATTTAGTTTCGCGGCAGTGCCGGAAGTGGTAGAGTTTAAGGTTAAGAGATTGATGCCTGTTCCGGTTCCGGCAAGGTTTAGGTTATTGGCTATCGTTACGGTCTTCCCTGCTTCAAATTTAACGGTCTTCCCTGCTACGGTTGAGGTTAATTTATAGAACGGCGCTGTATTCAATACCGCATTATCTAAGGTAGCGTCTTTATAAGTATAATCCACAATACTATAGATATTGGCAGTGGTAGCGCCGGTAAGGTTTACAGTTGATGTTCCGGGAGTAACTGAGGCGTATCTAAAGTCAAGGTTCCCCCCTACATTCACCGTGCTTGAGCCAAAGTCAATGTAGCCGTGGGTGTATTGGCCTTGGCCAAGGATATATACATCACCTGTAATTGTATGATTTCCGGTTTTAAAGAGGATTTTGCCAAGTTGTTGATTGGCATAATTGACGGCTCCGTTTGATATAGCTAAATCGCCTGTTATAGTTAAGTTATTTCCGTTGGTATCAATGGTAACTACGGAGCCAGTCGCGTTGGTTCCCCATATCGTCAACGTGCCAATATTCCAATCCCCAGTCATGGTCAAAATTTTATTGTTGCTATCACGAAGGAAAACAGCCCCGGAAACATTCAAGGCGCCTTGGTTTATATTACTGGTTATACCAGTTATATGAATTGGCAAAGAAATATTTGAGCCTGTGCCCTGAGTAATAAAATTATCTGCCGTGGGAGATATCCAAAGACGATAGCTTGTATTTCCGGTAATTGTAGCATTACTGCCAAGAATAACTTTCCTCACACTTATGCTATTGGTTAAGGTCGCGGTAACTCCGCTTGCCAATTCAAGGCTATTAAAAGCTTCGGGATAATAAGCCGATATATTTCCGCTGGCTGTTTGCTTCCAGTTGCCAGTAGAATTCAGGTGATTACTTTCAGAAACAATTGCAACATTCTTAAAGTTCACTACTCTGCCGTTGTCAACAAGTATGCCGCCGTTGGTGTTAATGGCGATAGAGTTAGTTACGGTAAGATCTTGTCCTGAAGTTGCACCTAAGGTAACCGTGCCGGTGTAACCTGTGTCAAGAGTGAGGTTGGTGACCGTAGCTGCCTGGTTAACTGAACAGTTTGTGGTCGAGGTAGCATTGAACACAACTGAGTCTGTTGTCTGTGGAATAACACCGGTTGACCAGTTAGCTGCCGTGGACCATTTGCCATCACCTGAAGCGTTGGTCCAGTAGACATTACCGGCAGTACCGTTAAACCAGTTATGATTTAAACTGTAGGTGTCAATAGTGGAAGAATATGCAAGAATTGCCTTCCCGCCTGAAGCATTAGAATCTGTGACATTAAGATATTGCATGTTGGCAGTTGAGCCTGTGACGTTAAGGTTAGCTGCTGTGCCTGCGGTGGTGCTTTGGAAATTAAGCTTATTGTCTGTGCTCTGCCCCTGTAATCTCAGGATACCGGCTATCTGAAGTGTGCTTCCTGCATTGACACTGATAGTCTTACCGGTTAAGCCGCCGACAGATGTGTAGAGGTTATAAAGCGGCGTCGATGGAGTGGCGGTCTTTGAGCCGTAGATCGTTGTAGCGCCGGTGCCGGTAATATTAAGAGTGGATGTGCCAGGGACTACGCTGAGTGAACTGGATGTATCACTAATTAGGCCTTCAGGACGCCAGTCGCCGGAGATATTCCAGGTGGAAGAGTTCATATTGAGCGTGTGAGTGCCTGCGTTATCCGCTACTATGCTTGAGAGAGGTGTTGCGGCTAAGGTTACCGCGCCTGCGCCTGAATTAAAGGTAACTGGCCCTTGAGCGCAGTCTTTACCTAAATAGAGTAATCCGGGAGTGGCGGTATAGAGGCTGTAGCTGTTTAAGCCAAAGGTGGTGGAGAGATTAGAGTCGGCGTAGATGTTTAAACTGCTTGCCCCTGCTATATTCCCCACTAGCTGATAACTGATAGCTCCTTGAGGCTGGGCGACAGCGTTATTAGTCTGGACATAGGCTTCTACTTGAGCGGTGCCATAGTCACCTCCTGGGATAGAGACAGTCTTAGGGGTAGAGGCGTTAGCCAAGGGAGCGAATCTAATAATAGCGTTATTACTGATCGTGGAGTTATTTAACACTAAGAAATTGCCGGTGTCCTTACGCAATGTTAAGGCTACCTGGTCGGTGCCGTTACGGGTGAGCGTGCCGCCACCTAAGGTGAGGGTGTTTAATACCGGGATGTCATCGCTTAGGACGGGCGAAGTAAGCTCGGGAGTAAGGCAAGAGGCAATGCCGTAGCCAGCGGAGAATATACTTGTGCCTAGGCCTGTCCAGGTAACGCCATCAGTTGAGTATGCAAGAGTGTTTATGCCTGCGCCTGCTGCTACGAAACGGGTGCCGTTCCAGGCAGCGCCGTAACCATTGCCTGAGAATATGGTTGCACCACAACCTGTCCAAATAATACCATTGGAAGAGTAGGCAAGGGTGTTAGTGCCGCCACCTCCTGCTACAAAGCGGGTGCCGTTCCAGGCAGCGCCGTTGCCAATGGTTGATAATACGCTTGTACCTAAGCCTGTCCAGGTGATGCCATCAGAAGAGTAAGCAAGGGTGTTAGTACCGTAGCCTGTTGCGACGAAGCGGGTGCCGTTCCAACAGACGCCTGAGCCATAGCTTGAGAATATGCTTGAGCCTAATCCGGTCCAGGTGATGCCATCGGAAGAATAGGCAATGGAGTTAGGGGCATAGCCTACTGCTACGAAACGGGTGCCGTTCCAGGCAGCGCCTTGGCCTCGGCTAGAATACATACTTGAGCCTAATCCGGTCCAGGTAATACCATCAGAGGAATAGGCAATGGAGTTAGTGCCATGGCCTACTGCTACGAAACGGGTGCCGTTCCAGGCGATGCTGTTGCCAGTGGTTGAGAATATGCTCGTGCCCAAACCTATCCAGGTAATACCATCAGAGGAGTAGGCAAGGGAGTTATTACCGGTGCCCACCGCCACCCACACATTCTTAGAAGGATCCCTGGCAACTGTAGTGGTCTTCCCTGATGCCGCGCAGGAGAGGTTGTAGAAGCTTGTAGTGTTCGGGCTGGTTTTGAGTATTCCGTTATCTGTGAGATTAACTGTTGAGGTGCTT
>JAPLME010000010.1 GCA_026387175.1 Candidatus Omnitrophota bacterium | reverse complement strand
CAGGTGGACCGCTAAATTAAAGAGATGATAACCCCATACATCCAGCTTGTGGAAATGGTAATTGACGGCCAGGGTAAGGTATGTGAGAAAACGGGTGGGCCAGAAATCCCAGATGTTACGCAGGTTGTAGACGTTCCTTATGGCCAGATTGGGAACTATCGAATTATTATCGTCCAGATGAAATGAGCATGTGAAAGTGTTCGAATATATGGCCGCCCCTAAAAAGCAGATGATAATTATTGGGAATATTTTGGATTGAAACAGTCTCAAGGGTAACTCTTTTCGCTATTTAAAGATACTTTCGTTAATCACTACGGGACCGATCTCTCTGATATTAGCCGCCGTCTTACGATATAGCTGACTGTCGACGGGCAAGCTATGCATTATCTTTTTTATCTTACCCGCGGTCGACTCAATAGCCTTCTTGTGCCTTTTATAACGGGTCAATAAGCCCTTGATCTGGAGCGCGGCGCTTATAACGGTACAGGTCTTTTCCATACCCCCTGCCAGACGCTTCTTCTCCGGCTTATCCTGCCACAGTGAAAGCAGTTTTTTTTCGATCTCTCCGAGGACCTGCCTGTTCATCTCCTCTTCTTTTGATGTGCCTATTTCATCTATAAGATAGTCCGCTAAAAGCCATATGATCTTTTCTAAATCTTCAGGCTCATCCGTCGTTTTCAGAAGGTCGTAAGTCATGCCTGCAAGAAAGGTGGAATTATGCGCTACGATCTTATAATCCTTATCCGCGCTGGCAAGTTTTTCAGACACCTTTCCATCCGTAAAGTCCTTTAAAAATCTTTCTGTGACATCGGGCCGCAGCTCTTCGACCTTTACGAATTCCCCTCTCTTAACGATATCTTCATTCTCCTGCACAAGTTTAAAAGTCGCGGCGCGAACGATCAGGTGCGGGACTTTTTTTTCGGATAAGAATTGTTTTATCTTGTCGACACCGACTATGTGTTCCGTCCTGCATATGATATGTAAAAAAGCATCCAGCTCTTCCGCGCTGAGGGCCGGTTCGATCTCTATCGAGCCTACCTCTAACCCTATAAAATCCTCGATGAACTTCGCCATCAGCCGGCTCTCCGGCTCTACCTTCTCGCTGTTTATGAGCAGCATGTCGACCGATTTGGCCAATACTATAGATTGTTTATTATTTGCGAAGAAATCGCTCATCTCTTTATAAACCATTTCGGCCTTTTCCTTGACTATAGGATGCCGGGCGTTATACATTTTTGTCAAGGATACGAGCTGCGCCAGGCTTTTTGCCAGGCGCCTGTAAATCTTTATATTGCCCATATGACCGTTCTCTTAATCCCTTCTTAAATGATTAACAACCTTTACCATCAAGAATACGCAGAACGCTATTATTAAAAAATCGAGCAGTGTATTTATAAATAATCCGTAATTAAGACTGACCGCCGGAACTTCAGCGGTTGCCGATTTAAGGATTATTTTTAAATTCTTGAAATCTACCCCGCCCAGCAATAATCCTATAGGCGGCATTATGACATCGTTTACCAGTGAAGTGACTATTTTACCGAATGAAGCGCCTATAACTATACCTACCGCCATGTCTACGGCATTACCCTTAACTACAAACTCTCTAAACTCTTTTATTATAGTCATCAAATTCTCCTTCCCGCCTAATTATACCTCTCGCAAGAGGAAGTGTAAAATAGAATGAACTGCCCGCGCCGACTTTAGATTCGACCCAGATCCTGCCGCCCTGGGCCTCTATAAGGCCCTTAGATATGGCGAGCCCTAAGCCGCTGCCTTCTTTATGATGAGATACCGAAGATGATCTGTAAAATTTATTAAATAGTTTATTTATATCGTCGGCCGGTATGCCGACCCCTGTATCGGATATAATTACAATGACATCATCAGGCCGGCTGTTCAATTTCAATTCTATACTGCCTCCCTCAGGCGTAAATTTTATCGCGTTATTTAAAAGATTCGAAAGAACGCGCCTGGTATGTTCGGGATCCGCATGCGCTTCAATAGGCTTACAATCAGGCGCCATCTTCAGGGTTATCTTCTTTTCGTCCGCCTGTGATTTAAGAGAATTTATCATATCAGTCGATAAGACCGTAATGTCCATCGATTCTGCATGGACGCTCATTACACCCGCCTCTATTTTGGATATGTCCAGGAGATCGCTGATCATCCGTATCTGGCGGTTCGTATTGCTCATTATTATATCCAGTAATTCTTTTTGTTTAGGATCCACAACTCTCTTATCCGGCCAGCCCTTAGACAGTAGCGTAACGGAATTCTTGATGGCAGTAAGCGGCGTCCTCAGATCGTGCGAGACGATAGCGATGAAATCATTCTTCATTGTGTCCAGAGCCTGCAATTTTTTATTCGCCTCTTCGGCGAAGGCAATGAACCGCTCTCTTCTCTTTAAAACAAAAAAGAAGACGATAGCCAGCATACACACAAAAAACGTTATGATTATGCTGATAAGGCGGTATTGCAATATAGGTTTGACGATTATACTCTTTTTAATAACCACGGCGCCCGCAATATCGTCTCTCGACTGCCTGATGGGCGCGCTGACGTAGTATATACGTTCATCATAAACCGAGCCCCGGGTAAAATAATAGCCTATCCTCCCGGCCATGGCTTCCTTGAAATACGGCATAGCACGATACTCCTCGCCCACAGCGGCCTTTTCGGAGCCGCCCGCAGCCGAAGCCAGAATAGTGCCATATCTATCCATGATAAAACAATCGAGCGCCGAATAAGCTTTCCTTTGTTCTTCCAGTAAACGATTCGTCCTTTCTATATATCGCGGTGCAGGTAACGTAAGGGCATATATGATACGCGATGTCGTGCTTATGGATGAGACGGCTGTTTCAAGCCTTGACAGCTCCCTGTTCAGCCGATTTAGCGGCGAATTCTGATCTACCTTACTGTTTCTTATGATCTGGACACCTGCGTAGTAGTCCATGTAATTAGTAAAGGCCCAGCCGAGAGATATGAGTGTAAGCATAGTAAGCGCGGTCACCCACTTGGAGGGCTTAAAATGAATTTTATGCCCTATCTGCTGCGGTCCATGGCTAGGCGAAGCCTGCGAATAGACCCAAACGGCTGTTGCCGAAAATAATATTAATAGCCCGCGGATAACCTGGACCGGAATACCGATGAAATTGTAGAAAGATTCAATGTTCAAAAAATCCGCCATCCAAAGATTCGTTTTCGGCACAACCAGCCCCGAGGTCACCGCATATAGCGCCATCATTATGCCCAGGAATAAGAGAGAGCCCCTGCCGCTTTTTTCTGAACGGGATGCGAAGATCACGGCGCCAGAAGCAAAAAGGCCCGCGGGGAGCCCTATAAAATATCGTATTCCGGCGTTGAGCCAGGCCTCGTCATATTTTTGGTTATAGGAAACTGCCGCCAGAACTGCTCCATAAATTATTATAGCCTTCCATCTTCCTTTGGGCCCAAACAGGCTCGACCTCGCAAATTCAAAAAGAAAGATATATGAGACCGTGAACATAGTCGAACGTATCACAGAAAACTGAGGTATATCCGCATGAAAGATTGCAGCCATGTCCACCCATATATAAAGGCAGCGGATGAGGCTGAATAAGCCTAATATAAACCATGATATCCTGCTGGATCTGCCCTTCCTCAGGCTAAAACATACGATAGCCAGGATAAAGAAGGCTAATCCATAGAAAAAATATACATAGTCATACTGACTTCTAAAAAAATCCCTCATTAACGAAAGGATATTCATAAATAGCGGTCCCAAATATTAATGCTTGAGCAGTAACTGTATAGTTGAGAGAAGATCATCCATCTCGAAAGGCTTTGTTATGTAATAGTTCGCCCCCAGCACCATGCCCCTTACCCATTCGGCATCCGTGCCCTTTGCTGTTAACATGATAATAGGCAGCGCCGCGTATTTTTCTTCTTTCCTCAGCTCCCTGCATATCTCCTCCCCCGGCATGCCCGGCAGCATCAGATCGAGAATAAGGATATCTTCTCCGGCAGCTTTGGCTTTTTGCAGTCCTTCCTTGCCGTCTGACACCGTGATAACTTCAAATCCCTCCCCTTCCAGATACAACTTGATCGTTCGGCTTATATCCTTATCGTCTTCTATTACCAGTATCTTTTTCTTTATGCTCATATCATCCTCCTCTTTACTTAAATTATACGCCTCGAGTTATAGACTTACAACTCTAAATAAACCGCTTGATGTTAAATGGCTTTTTTGCGATAATGCTGTTTTCAGGAGAGGAAAAGGGAATCATGAAAAATAATCGAAAAGAGAAACCGCCCGCCGCAATTAATGAAGAAGATTTGCGGCTGAAGAATATAGCGCTGGAAGCCGTAAAGCGCAGTTATGAAACGGCAAAGGCCGAGCTGGCCGAGACTAAACAAACCCTCGAAACTATCGTTAACGGCATAACAGACGGAATCCTGCTGATCTCCAAAGATTTTAAGATCATATGGGCAAACAAAGCTATGCTGAAGAAAGCGGGCTGTCTGTCTGAGGAGATAATCGGCAAACATTGCCATGAGATCACACATAAAAGAAATAGCCCATGCGTGCCGCCAAATGATATATGCCCGATCAGGGAAGTCCTGCGAACAGGAAAATCTACAGCTGTTACCCATACTCATTTTGACCGGCAAAATAATAGAAGGTTTGTGGAAGTTACGGCCTATCCCATTAAGAATAAAAGCGGCGAGGTGTTTCAGTATGTCCATATCGAAAGGGACATTACCGAGAGAAAGAAAGCTGAGGAAGCACTGATAAACTCAGAGTCGATCTACCGCACCATATTCAACTCCGTAAACGATGCGATAATAATACATGACGGCGATAATCTCAACATAGTTGAAATAAACAAGCGTGGAAGCGAGATGCTCCTCTCTACATCTGAAGAGATGAAAGGAATGGGCATTGAAAAGCTATTGTGTGACGAGGAGGGTTACACCAGAGAAAAGTTTTCCGAATTTTTCAGGAAGGCATCGCAGGATGAACCGCAAACATTCGAATGGAAGCTCAAGGATAAAGCCGGAAGATGTTTCTGGGTCGACATAGGCCTGAAACGCGCGATCATACATGGGAACCATCGCATAATCGCCGTCATTCGGGATATCAGCGATAGAAAACAATAATCTTCATACATTAGGCCGCTGCGTAAGCCTCTCGGGCCAGTTCATATAGTTCCCTAAGCTGCTCTGCATCAAATTTGGCAGCTTTAGGCACAATATATATTATTCTGTCCCTTATCATCTTTTTCAATTCATCCGGATCAATAGGCTTATCCGCTATCGTGTCATAGAAATGCTTGATAGCATCTGTATCGGCATTTAGATAGGCCATCATATTCAGGGTTATTGCTTCAAATACGGGCAGATAATCACCTGGCACTGAATCATTGATAGCGGATATCCACGCCTTACCTTCTCCTTTTATCGCATCATATACCGTAGTATTATCTACACTGTCTTCCCTGGCGCCTATGAATGCATTGCTTAGATTTAATTTCCTGCCTTCTTCGTCTCCATTTTTATTCAGATTTTTTACCATTTCCGCAAGTTTTGTGGCGCCTTCTCTTTTCATAATGAGGTTTGGAAAAAGGGGATTCCCTTTGCTATCTTTCAAATTCTGAATTTCATCAACCGCTAAGCATAGAGGCATCATCGTTTGAGTTTCCTGATGATCATCCGGACTAGTTTCGATACCCATAAAGAAGATTTGGTCGGGATGACTGGTTAATATTTTGATAAGATTAAACTTAAGCTTTTCGGCGCGTGCGGGCAGATCTTCGGAAATTTGAGTTTTCAGGTTATGGCTCGCCACCGCTTCAGTTGATTGCGGTGTAATAACGCCTGACACGGATAGCTTGCTTCCCTTAGTACGCTCCAGCCAAAGAAGCAGTTCCCGCGCCTGACGCTCATTCATAGTTTGAAAACTTGCGATACCAAATTCACTAAGCGGCCTGCCGCGCAATGCCGCCTCTATTTCCCGTCGAATCTGCGCGTTTTCTTCAATCAGTTTACAGGACTCGCCCCTCTGTGTATTAACCGCGCTATAGGCCATTAAATAGACTACATCGTGCGGCATCAATGCGGATTTACCATATAAAGTGGTGGTATTTGGCAAAGTCTCTATGCCTCCGCCTGTCTTCCCGACGTGTGTCAAAAGGTAAGGGCTGATATCACCCTTGATGGCCTTATACGCTACGGAGTAATCGTTGCCTGGGATCTTCTTTAAATTTTCTTCTCCGCGGTCTTTGGCTACCGGTATCATCGCACTGCTCATCTCATCTCCAAAGAAAGCGATCGGCATTGTTTCTTTTGCTCTGCCGCTATGATCCCGGATAACCTGTTCCACTGTAGGAATCTGCGCCCCCTTACCCATAGAGAGAGGGTCCGGCGCCTGGAGAGGGCCGGAAACCTCTTTCTCCGACACATCGTGCGGCTCTTTCCCCATAGGAGAGAAGATGATCGTGGTCTCTCCGCTGGGCTGATATAAGATATCTATGGGTTTATTAAGCCTCTCTCTCAGTTTGGGTTTTTCGGACAATAACCCTCCGATCCTTCCATAAAGATCTCTGATAAATTCGTGTTGTTCCGGCAGGACAACGACCCTCTCTTCTCCGGAACCGTTTCTGACCAGCAACTGCCATTTCTCATTGCCGCCTTCCGAAGCCAGCAAGCGTTCGACCTGCGCCATAATCTTCGCGGGATCCAGCAATAACTCCCGGACACGCTTACCATGCAGCGTCCTTTTAACACAAGCTGGGCGGGGATCCCAGGTACGCTGTTTATCATCTCTGCCGGACGAAAATATGGATATAGCTGTAAATAGGGTGCTGCCATCCGGCTGCGGATATGGCTCTTCGACCTCCGCCTGATATCCATTCACAGGATAGCCCGCATCCGGCATGGTGAGACGGGCAGCTAACTCGATAAACAATACCGTAAAGTCGTCCATCGGCTCCTGATATACCTTCGCATATCCCGGATTATCCGGATTATTACCATAGCACAATACCGCCCTGCCTGAGGAAACGGTTGTCGGCACCTGGGACAGAAAATCGTTCCCGGCGGTCCCGTCTTCTAAGCTTACTCCGGAGCGGGTCTCTATCCATCTCAGGCGTCTTGTTACGCGCTCAACTTCCTCCAGGACATATTTAAGCGGCCATTCGAATTGCCGGGCTGTTATTATAGTCTTGAAACTCCTGGGGCTTTTGAAAAATTTCCATGCATAGTAAGCCATCTCGGGCGTATGGGGGGTGCCGGAAGCAGCAAATGTCCCATCCATATCGAACATAGTGTTGGGGATACTACCTACGGCGAGTGAGGAACGCAAAAATCTTAAATAAGGGATGGCGGCGGACAGTTCGGCGAGTATGGCGCTGTAATCCTTGCGTTCTCCTGTGGAGGCAAGACGGAGGGGTTCGATAGCCTTCTCATGCGCGGAGCTTTCATCGGTAAAACCGTTTTCCAAAAGATTTTTTGCTTTTTCCAGTTGAAAAGAGAGCGCGACCTCAATGCGTTTTATCCTGTCTTTAAGCGAATCACCGGCGGCCAGAAGATCATAAGGAAGGAATATCAATATATTGTCATTCTGGTAAATAGGCCCGCGAATAACGCCCAGGCGATGCAGTTCCTCATTACGCAGAGCTTCTATATCACCGGTCTCGGCCATGAAGATACGGGACGGCGGAAATATCGACTCCGTTGCGTGCGGACTCAGGAACTCAACTCTGACATCTTTGCCGTGAATATTAGAAACAGTTATCTCCTCGTCTAATTTTATCTTCACGTCAGTTGGAAGATGTCCGGCGGAGCGTTCCACGGCTTTTCTGATCATAAACTGGAAGGTTGTTTCCTCCGGTCTCTTGTCCATCGCCCAGGCTGGGGTTCTACCGCTATTTAACCATTCGCTGAGCTCTTTAGCCAATGTGGGGTTAAAGATAACTTCGTGAATCTGCCCAAGGCCAATGTCCGACAGAGTAAACCCCTTTTCGTGTAATAATCTCTCTATCTCAGCCCCTCTTCTTATCAGATCCACTTCGCGTCCGGATCCTAAGAAGTCTTTCGCTTTATCGCTGATTAAGCTCCATAACCCTTCGGCAAACCGTTCCGGCTCATAATGTACGGCCGCAATATATGAATTAGGATCCGCCCTGGTCGGAGAGAGCTTCACCGAGGCCATCTCCGACGTGACCATCTTTATATTATTACGCTTCATGTAAGCTACATCCTCCGGCGTCGGCGTATTCTCGCCGGCATATCCGCCTGAAGGGTTATTGTAAACCTGCCTTACAGTTCCGAGTTGCGGCCTGGCGGCTAAAACAAGCCTGTCTAAGTTACGATTGACATTTGCCAGGACACGATTAAATACGCTGCCAAGGGGACGCTTCATTAAATTCTCCGGAAAACTCACTGTGGACTCCCGCCAACTCATACCGCGGGTTTCGCCATCACGTACGGGATTAGTAACTAATATCTTATCGGCATTAACGTTATCCGCAACCGCACTGACCAAAGATGGATTCTTAAGTAATATGCCTATGCTTGTCTGCCAGCTCCCGAGGCCGAATAGCAATAATTTCGCCCGGCTTATCGCGCCCATGACACGGCTCCGGACAGCTACCTCCGGATAATAATAATCAATATCCGCGGGCCTTAAAGTCGGACTCTGGCGCCCTCTGTTAAACCCTCTCGGCACGTGCGAATAATAGGACTGGCCTATATATTCCTCGCCATCGACCGACTTGATAATGATTTCATTGCCGATCGGAATATCCGGGATAGCCAGCGATTTCGCGCCAACGAGGCGCCGGAAAGCTTCGAAAGAAGCATAGATACCGTCCGGGTTCATCAATCCGTCACCGATGCCTTCGGCCTGGTACATAAGGCCTTCCAGGATCATATTCTTAACGCTGTTGAAATCTCCGCTCATTCCCTCCGCGTCGATCTTTGCGGCGATCTCTAATAGCTTTTTATAAATCTCTTCGAACCTTTCCGCTTCTTCCGGCCCGGACTGTCTCGCCTTTTTAAGCTTATCGGAATGTTGAGCCTTGATCTCCTCCACCAAGGTCCTCGTTGGGCTGCCGAAACGATGATTCAGGACGTCTCTGATCATTAACGCTCCCGGTGCCCCATCCAAAACCGCCGCTTCGTACATAAAACGAAGGTGGTCGCCGAAACCGCCGACAAAGATACCGTTCTGAATTGTCTCGAATGACCTTACCAGCAATGTAGCTCCGCCGTTATCCGTAGCCCCGATAATAGCAAGGGCAGGATCGGTCACTCCGGACATGGACGCCGACGCTCCTCCGCCTGAGCCGATAACGATATCGCGGTTAAAATTAAGATATTCCTCCCCCTGGCTAAAACTTTCGAGCTTATCCAGACGGTCCAAATTTCCTAAAGTCACATGTAATTTACGACCGACCTTTCGAAATCTTCCCAGGTCATACTCATATCTCCCCTGCGAAATCCCATCCAAAAACAGTATATCTCCAGATAACTCTTTAGCTAAGAGCGCATTTTTTGCTTTAAGCCTTGGCAAAACAGCGCGGGCTATACGCGAGATCACCTTAAGAGCCGCTTGACGTATGAGCGGGTCTTTTAAATCCTTAGAGACTTTGTTATTTTGAAATATTCTGGCGTATTTATTACGCTGGCCCTTTACCATCTCCTCCATCGCATCCAAAAGGAAATTGGCGGCAAAAGCCGTTTCATCATCCTCGATACCGGATATGCGATTCATAATTTTTATCCGTATATCATTACTTATCTCTTCACTACCCAGTGCATCTAATGCGGCCACCAGGCGGACAAACCTGTATTGCCTTTGTTCGAAATTAAACGTTTCAGGATTGTCGATAATCTCTTTTTCCGCCTTTACGCGTTGAATATGCAACATGCTCTGGCCTGCAGCCAGGCCTATGGTCAAAGCGTTAGGGTTAGCCGCTTCGAGATTCGCCGCTAAAAAAATGGTGGACGGCTGCGGAGCCCGGCCTTCAGGCCGGTTCTTGTCCATAGCGACGCTTAAGGCCGCTATCGTCTCTTCTGTCGAATAATCGCGCAAACGATAAGCAGCCTGCTGTCTTACCCAATAATACGCCTCTCCCGCGGCCTGATAATTCAACATTACCGCAATTAAGAAGTCATTGGCTTGTTTGTATTCCGTGCTAGCACTCTCCGCGCGTAATCCCAGATTACTTATGCACTTCGAAATCATATTTTCCATCGCCATCCATCTTCGGACCGCTTCAAAATTGCTCGAAAAGACGATATCGTATTTGCGCTCGACGTCTTTATTCTGCTGTTTTTTCGCGTTATCCAGACGTTTCTGCATCACTTCAAGGCCCGCCTCTTCTCTATGCGCCGCTAATCCTATCTCGGCAAGCATAAGCAATTCAGTTATAGCGCTCGTTTCGCCCATCTTCTCCAGAGTATCAGCCGCCTGCATGCTGGCAAAAAAAGCTTCTTCGTGCATCTCCTCGCGCGGCTTTAGATTCTCCATTTTATCATTCGCCGTATTGTAGGCGATGGGACCAAACCCATTGACTAAATTAAAATATTCCTTCGATTGATTCAGCATAAGCTGCCTTACTGTCTTTCTATCGGCAGGTTCAAGGGGGGCCTTTGCTATCCATTCTTTTATCTCGCGAATCGCCTCATCGGCAACATCAGCGTTGAACTTTTCCTTTAGCTCTACTTTAGCAATGTTGCGGATATAGCTATAAGCGTTATTAAGCCCGGGCCCGACAGCGCCTGAACTTATCAGTTGCCGCATCGCGCCTAACATCGCCTTATATTCCGGGCCTGCCCGAATGCTGTCGCTTCCCCATCTGGCAGGCGGGCTATCCTGAACTTTTAAGCTCTCTTTTTCCTGTAAGGGAAATTTCTCATCTATAACTTCACGCCAATTTTCCTCGAATGCGCTTACCTCCTTCGGCCCGAATATAGCTGACTTGATTCTTTTGTATACGGCTTCATGGCCATCTTTTTCGGTAACCATGCCTTCTTCCGGAATGCATATGTGGAATATATATTGCGCAAGATGTTCGGGTGAAAGCCGATTGATGAGCTCTATCGCATACCCGCGATCATTTCCAGAATTGAACCCTAATAAATAATCTTTCCGGCTATTGATATCGGCATTAAACAGATATGCGTACTTTGATAAATTATTCTGGAGGGCAATGAGATTGGCCGTAGTCTTTTCTACCCTGTCTTGATGCTCCGCAACCACATTATTTTTATTATCAACTCTTAGCTTTATAGCCAGGTCTATAGCCTTTAATAGTTTTTGAATGATAATCTTATTTTCATCTTCCGGCAGTATTATCCTGGGTGGCGGATTTCCACGTAGCAATTCTAATAGCGGGGCACCGTCTCCAATAGCACCCGGATTGGCTTCTCTAGCGACTGCGGTTCGGACAGGATTGACTTCGCCTGGAATTATGTCGGGATCGGAGGCTAAAGGCGGGCTTAACTTATCATTAGAAAAATTGGATGGGATATCGCTAGCAAAGACCTGCGTAGCTATAAAGGTTATAGCTAATGCGGCAGAGATAAATCTGGTAGATATCAATGGCCTGATTATCATATATAGCTATAGTTTATAGCATATAATATGTTAAGTCAATAGAAAGATATCTACCTTTTTTCGCTTTAACTTACTCTTTCGGCAGGATAAATGTGAATTTACTCCCCTTGTCTGACTTACTCTCAACAAATATCTGGCCTTTATGCAATTCTATTATATTCTTTGATATCGCAAGGCCAAGGCCGGTGCCCTTCTCTCCGGGGCCGGCCAAGCGCCCAAACTGCTGAAATCTCTCAAATACCTTTGGCAGGTTTTCTGCCAATATGCCTATGCCTGTATCAGCGACTGAACATTCTACCATCTTACCTTTATCTTCGAGCGAGACATTCACGCTGCCTTCGCTTGTAAACTTTATAGCGTTACCGATAAGATTGACGAAGACCTGAGTTATCCTGTCGGCATCTGCATAAACATATATATCTTTATCGGGAACTATCGCCTTGATCTCGAGCTCTTTCTCCCGCGCCTTAAGAACAAAAGAATGGGCGGTTTTGACCACCAGGTCCTTTATGTTGAACTTCGTTTTATTAAGACTCGCCTTGCCAGCCTCTATCTTGGATATATCGAGCAGGCTGTCTATAACGCGGGCCAGCCGATCGATATTATCTTTCGCGGTCGTTAATATATGGTCCTGTTTCTCGTTTACTTCGCCCGCTATCTTATCCAGGACGAGGCTTATGCCTTCTTTGACTATAGAAAGCGGCGTTCGCAGTTCGTGTGACACTGTTGAGATGAAATCGGACTTAAGCTGGTCCAGTTTGCGCAGTTCCTCATTCTTTCTCTCCAGCTCTTCCCTGGCTTTTCTCATCCCTGATATATCTTTTGCTATATGGACTGAGCCTGTCAGGTTTCCATTCTTATCAAATATAGGCGAAGTTGTGATCAAAAGCGGTATCCCGACATGCGGGTCGTCCACTTCCTCGGTATGCGCCTGCATATCCTCCTTAGTTTTTTTAAAAGGGCAATTGGGCCACGGCACATTATCCTTATGCACAACCTGATAACACTTTTTACCTATGATATCCCCGACCTTCATCTTCATTGCATCCGCGAATGCTTTATTCGCCTTGATTATCGTAAAATCTTTGTCCTGGATGAAGACCATATCCGTTATAGAATCAAAGGTCTTTTGCCATTCTTTCGCGGCGGCAACTATCGCCTCCTCCGCCTTCTTGCGGTTATCGATCTCCTGATTGAGCAGTTTTATCGATGTCGTCTTGGATTTCAGGCTCATCGTCATCGAATTTAAGGCCTCTGCCACATCTTCCACTTCATCATTCGTCTTTACATGTATTCTATAATCCAAATTGCCTCTACCGATCTCCAACGCGCCCTCTACAATTCCCGTTATAGGTCTTACAATAGATCTACCGAATATGAACCCTATCGGTATCATTGTCAATATGGCCGCACCAAAAAATATAAGCATGGCGGTTGCAAGATCATTTAAAGGAGCAAACACCTCTTTGACTTCCTGGGCTATAGTCACAAACCAGACTATATTATTCTTCGCGAGTATAGGGTGCTCAACTCTTTTGAAGGTTGTGAACATATTGGCGTGGTGCAAAATATTCTTATTCAGTATCTCAAAACTGCTGTTTTTACTTAAAATGCGGCTTAGCACATCGTCGCTTAACGCTTTAATACTTAGCGGCTTTACGCCTTCATGGAATACTATCATGCCTTTATCGTTGATTATAGAGGCATGGCCTGTTAGGCCAAGCTTAAATTTATTTAAGCTTGAAAATAACTTTTGAGCATCGAATATGGTTTTACATACTCCTATCACCCTATGTTCATCATCCATGATGGGAGTGGCGATCGTCACACCAAGCATATTGCTTGATTCATCAAGCTCCACATCACCGATGAATACATTGCCTTCGAACGCTACCTGCCACCATCTTTCATCTGCCTGATAGAAATCGCTAGTCTTTCTCGAACTGGCCACGAGGCCGCCAAACTTATCCGTTATAAACAGCTCCACCACTTCATCATTATTTTCCTTCATTTCCGGCATCAGCTGTTTCCTGCTGGTTTCATTGTCGGCGTATTCTTTCACCAAGGGACTATCAACCGGCGCATTTATCCACTCGACATCCATGTTCGCGAGATAACGCCCTATGGCCTCCCGGGACATTTGACTATATTTTAAGTTACTTTCCCCGACGACCTTTTTAATTAAAATTCGTGTTGTAAACACCCTGACCTGTTCAACCTGTTCATCTATCAGATCCGCGATAAACGCTGATACTGTCTCGGCTGTCTTTAGCTGATTTTCTTTAGCCGTTTTGCTCATAGCGGAAATTATCCAGAAGTATTCTATGGCGGAGCCGATAAGGAGAACAATTAATATCGATAGGCAAATAAGCGCAGTGATTTTTCGCCTTAAGCTGACCCGCGCTTTTGGTTTCTCTTTTTCATTATCAAGCAGCCTGCCGATATTCATCGATTTCCCCGTTGTATTGGAACTGACGCCACGCTATTTTTTATCTATTTGCCTCTTTATTTCCGACAAAAGCTCATTTTGATCAAAGGGTTTGGCTACAAAAAAATTGCCATGTATTGTATGTCCCTGCTTCTTTTCTTCTTCCTTTGCGTACAGACATGTTAAAAAGACGATCGGTATACTTTTAGTTTCAGGATTGTCTTTTAATATCCCGGCAACTTCACTTCCGTCCAGCCCCGGCATCATTATATCGAGGAGTATAAGATCCGGGCGCTCTTCTTTCGCAAGGCGTATGGCATCATTGCCATTATTAGCCGTCACGACAGAGTACCCGTTCGCCGCTAACCGCAGTTCTAAAAAATCCAGCATATCTTCTTCATCATCCACAACCAGAATTTTATTTTTACTCATAGAAGCCGCTCCTTTATAATTCAAACATTACTTTGTCTTCGGGAGTTAACTCGTCTGTATATACCAATATTGAAAGCAGGTTGATCTCATTAATGATCTTTATAAAAGTCCCGTCTGTTTTTATCTCCTGGCCTTTACTAAGCGGCTCAACCTTTGCCTTGTCCTTATATAATATCGATATTTCATAAGAGATGCCCGCCTTGGCCGTCTTCGATTCTGTAATTACTTTATAATAATGTCCGGCCGTGTCTGTCTTCTCATCAAACGTGTTCCAGTCTATAACGTCTTTTATTGTGCCGCTGACGCTTATCGTCTTATATCTATATTCGGACTCTATCTGCTGGCGCTGGACTTCGGTCGCATTGACATACCGCGTGACCAGCTCATCTACGCTTATAGTTTCACAATAAGAAAATGAGGATGCCAGCGTTAAAAACAGGACCGCCGCAAAAATACTTTTTATAGCCCGTCTCATATATTTTTCTCCTTTTTTGTAAGTATACACTATATTTTGGCATGTACGAATATTTATTTTTTGGATATCAGAAAAAGGCGGGGGCATTGGTCAGGGGCTAACTCAGGCTTTCCGCGCTATAGCGGGCTATGAGGCCCGTACGCAAGGCGTTCCTGTAGACCTTTGTAAAAAACCAATATGCCAAAAGGATATATCCGACGGCAAGGAACCCGCTGAATAGAAGCATAACTCCTGAGGCTTTACCGCCCAATACGATCGCTCTCAATCCTTCGAATACATATGACGGCGGCAATAGGCGGGAAATTAACTGCATCCACTGGGGGAGCGTCGAAATGGGATATAGAACGCCGACAAACGGCGAGACCAGGGCCGGGATCGGCCAGATAAACCATTCCGATGCAGGACCAAAGTGAAGCACCAGCGCGCATCCGAAGATACCGAGCGATATTCCGAATAAAAATAGCACAAAAAGGGACGGTATAACTGTGAGGCCATAAACAAAAAAAGAGAGCTTGAAAAACGTGACGGCTATAAATAACATTACGCCGAGGCCGACCATACTCGTCGCAATACTTGACAGGATGAGGCCGCCGACATATTCCGATATTAAAAGCGGCGTCGCGAAGATGTTCAGGAAATTACGCGACCAGACGTCCTCGAAGAACGCCATGGTCACGCCCTGCATGATACGGATAAAAAAGTCCCATAGAAGGACTGCGCCTAAAAGCGCTGTAACAAAATTAAATCCGGGAGAGGCGACGGTATTGAGATATTTGGTAAGAAAGCCCCACAGGACCATGTCGACCGCCGCCCACGCAAACAGCGGGAAGACACGCGAGAAACTGCCGCGGATAAGATAGAATTGTCGGATTACGATCGCGAAGATACGGCGGAAAGACATATATTCAGTCTGCCTCCAGTGTAAGCGGTTCACGCGCTACCGCGATGAAAAGCTCCTCGAGCGTCTTCTTGCCATGTTGGGCAGGCATCGTCTTCGGATCCCCTTCGAGCAGGATCTTGCCGTGCGAAAGAAAGAGCACCCGGTCGCAAATATCCTCGACCTCATACATATTATGCGATGTCCATAGCACTCCTCCTGTTCCCTGTACCGCGAAGCCGCGGATCTTAGCGCGGATTTCATGAGCGGTGGCCGGATCAAGCGATGTCGTCGGCTCATCAAGCAGAAGAAGGCGCGGACGATTGAGCATCGCCTTGGCAAGGCCGACGCGCGTCTGCTCACCGGAAGATAGCACTCCGCACTTTTTATCGCGGAAAACCTCAAGATCGAACTGCTCGAGAAGTTCATCGACGCGTTTCGACAGGCCTTCTACTCCATATAAACGACCAAAGATACGCAGATTTTGGGATACGGTTAAATTCCCGGGTAAAGGAGTGTACACGGCCGCAAAATTAGTATGCGCGGCGGCCTGGGAACGGTGCGAGGCTATATCGAGGCCCTCGATATGAACTGTCCCCGCGGACGGCGCGAGGACACCAAGTATAATATTTATAATGGTGGTCTTTCCCGCACCGTTTGGGCCTATGAGCCCGACTATCTCATTACTATTAACATCGAAGGACACACCATCCACAGCGATGGTGTCGCCGTATGTTTTGCGCAGCGTTCTTACCGATAGCGTCTTTGGCATGATTGTCTTATTCGGCTAATGATTTTTACGCGCGGCGTAAGTGAAATTTGAAAAGTATTTCTTTAGCGATTCTTCCGTAGAGATGAATTGATTCGTTCCGAAGAAATAATCCGTGATTGATTCCCGCAAACGGGCAAGCTCTTTAAGGCGGGCAAACCCCCTTACGCTATCCAGCGTCAAATCTATTAACTCAAGAGAGCGCTCGAAAGCCTGTTGGCAATAGGCGGCGTTATGCTTTGCGCGCCAATTGAGAGCACGCTCTACCTCGCTTCCGATATTTGCCATTTGCTCTAAAAACGATAATTTACTCCAACGGCCTGCCGCAAGATCTTTATGCTGATAGTTCATCGTTTAACCATTTTCGTAACAATTTCGATGATCTTTTTACGCACCATTTCATTTTCCACGCCGCGGCTCCTATTGCCTCGAGACGGACGCATATTGATCATGGAATCAAATTCAATGAAATCATCGCCTTGAATTTCCGTATAAAGATTTATTCCCCAAAGGTTATTCTGTTTTGAGCCGTCCTCTAAGAGCAGCGCTTCAAGGTCCGAATGAAGTTCGGCATCAACTGCAATCAGCTCTCTCTCGACATCGATAACTGCCTTTACCAGGTTTCCAAAGGTGGCGACAGCCATCTGCTTAAGCTCGTTAACCGCCAATGTTGTTTTTATTATTTTCATATGACGAATTATACCTTAAACAAAAACCCTCCGCAAGCACTTTACTTGCGGAGGGCAGAGACGCGCCTTCTGGTAATAACCCTTACTTCCCGTACAGAGTTTTTAACTGTAATACGGTCGGATTTTCAGAGTAATATTCGCCTTGTGGTCCGACGAATCCATTGCCGGATTTTTTCAGTGTAACCGCCGTGTAACCACCACTCGAGTTAGGAATATTTATTGTCACCATATCCTGACTCTGAACCTGATATTGCGCCGAAGGCATGGGAGCGGTCATAACGACCGGAGGGGGCGGCGGGGGGACAGTCACAATAGGCTGAGTAACTAAAGGCGGTGGAACGACTACATATCCGCCGGGATACGGCCTGTAATAATAATTGTCATAATAGTAGTATGGTACGCCTCCGACTATAACAGTGGTATGCCTTGGCGGCAGCGAATCAACAAGCGCTCCTATAGCAAGAGCGGAAACGGCGATATCAAATCCCAACAAACCATGCCTATACCATGTACCATCACGGTAGTAATGCCCTCCATCACGACCTCCGTCGCGCGCGAACGCGTCTGAGTAAAACAGCGTCAGCGCCAGGCACAAACCTATTATTACCCGAAATGCTAAAGTTCGATTTTTCATATGCCTTCCTCCTTTTACATATTTAGACAAGCTAGGTGTCAAAAAAGTTCCCTAAAACAGTTTTATGAGATAGCGCCAAAATCATGAGTGAGAATTATTCTTTTTTATCGCCGGATAACTGATTGCGATGAGCTTCAAATTTAGAGAATATCTCATAAGCGCATGGAACGACAAACAACGTCAGGATCGTGGAAAGAGCCACTCCGCCGATAACGGAAACAGCCATAGGCACCATCGTCTCTGAACCGGAACCTTTTGAAAGCGCTTCCGGTACGGCGGCCGCGATTATAGCGATAGACGTCATGAGGATCGGCCTTAAACGTATAGGGCAGGCATCAAGAAGCGCTTCACGCACTCCCATCCCCTGCTTGCGGCGCTCGTTCGTAAAATCCACCAGCAGGATGGAATTTTTCTTAACTATGCCCATTAAAAGGATAAGTCCGATCATGCTATAAAGATTCAGAGAGTTACCGGTTAGAAAAAGGAACAGGAACGCGCCGGTGATACTGAAGGGTAAAGCCAGAAGCACCGTAAGCGGATGGATGAAACTGTCGAACTGAACGCCTAAGACCATGTACGCTACAAAAATTCCCAGAATAAGGGTAAATACTAAGCCCTGAAAAGATTCTTTGAAGGCCTGAGCGCCACCGGAAAATACTATACGGTAGCCTTCGGGCAAAACTTTCTTCCCTATTTTTAAGACTTCGTTCAGCGCTTCCTGCTGAGAGTGTCCCGGAGCCGGATTTCCATAAATGCTCACAGCGCGCTCACGGTTCTTACGGGTAATCGAAAACAACGAAGGCTTGACATGCGCCGTTACAACGTCCGACAATGGTACGACCTCTCCGAATTCATTACGGACCCACATCTTATTGATATCCGTCGTGTTTGACCGGTCGGCTTCGAGCAACCGGACCCGGACATCGTAGCGTTTACCACGGCTTGTGAATTTACCCTGGCGGACCCCTCCTATCATAGCATTGATCGTGTTGGCTATTGAAAGGACACTGACGCCGTGCGAGGCGGCCTTCTCGCGGTCAGGATAGATCTGCAGCTCCGGCATACCAAGCTGATAGTCGGTATCGACATCCGTCATAAAACCGGATGCTTTCATCTGTTTCATGATCTCCTGGCCGTATTCTCCCAGCTTATCCCAATCCGGCCCCCTGACCGTAAATTCGATGGGAAAACCGCGCTGCGCCGTGAATCCGGATAGAGAAAGGTCCTGAATTACGGCGCGATCGACTCCGGGCAGCGAACCGAATGCTTTACGGGCGATCTGCATGAATTCGGCTTGAGTTTCGTAATGGCCGTTTACCAAGGGCCTGTTCTTCCGGTCTTTCATCGTGATAAATAGAAATCCCGAATTGACCTGTCCGCCCGTGAAACTGCCCACTGCGCTGAAATACGTCTCTATATCTTTTCGCCCCATCAGGAACTTCTCGGCTTCTAAGAAAACACCGTTCGTCTTTTCGATCGATGAGCCGAGAGGCAGCATTATCCTGGCAAGAAAACGGCCCTGGTCCTGTGAGGGAACGAACTCTTTTTTCAAAACCGCCGTCAGGGCCAAAGAAGCTATAAAGACGATGACTGCCACGGTCAATACCAGCTTCGGCATATTTAATAAACGGGAGAGGGTCGCGCGATACCAGTCGGATGTCCGCTTCATGAGCTTATCGACAAATTTCCCTAAGGCGGATGTATGCCCTACGGTCAGAAATTGCGAACATCTCATCGGTGTTATAGTGATCGCTTCCAGTAAAGAGAACATTACAGCTACGGAGATAGTAACTCCGAACTGGAAGAAGAACTTACCGATGATCCCCTGCATGAAGATGACCGGCAGAAATATCGCCAGGATCGCTACCGACGTAGCGATCGCGGCAAATGTGATCTCGCGCGCACCTGTCAGCGCGGCGTTCATGCGCGACTGGCCCTGCTCCTGATAGCGCGAGATATTCTCCAGTACCATGATCGCGTCATCCACTACTATACCTATGACCAGGGAAAGCCCGAGCATGGTAAATACGTTAATAGTGAATCCCATGAAATACAGGACCAGGAAGGCGCCGGCGAGTGAAAATGGTATCGATAGTAGGACGTTAATGTTCGCGCTCCAGGAGCCCAGGAATATAAAGCATACGAGAGAGGTCAGGATAATAGAAAGAAACAGGTTACGTTCCAGCTCATTTACGGAATCCTGAATAAATTGAGTCGCGTCAAATACAACCGCCAGATGCATTCCTGAGGGTAAAGTTTTTTGCAGCTCCGCCGCCCTCTTCTTTACGCCTTTAGCCACATCCATGGCATTTGTGCCGCGCTGCTTTACTATCCCAAGCCCGATCGCGGTCTTGCCTCCGCTGCGAGAGATCCTGCGGATATCCGCCAGGCCGTCTTCTACCCTACCCACATCCCCGATGCGCATATTCTTCCAGATGGGCCCGCCGCGCACACGTTGAGGTATTATTATATTTTCGAATTGTTCCGGAGTTGAGGCCTCGCCATAGACGCGGACATTGACCTCCTTAAGGCCTGTATCGATGTAGCCCGCCGGAAGGTCCGCGTGCTGGAAACCGATAGCATTCAGAACATCTTCAACCGTAAGCTGCTTATCCTGCATCTTCCCTGCATCCAGCCAAACTCTCAAGTTGGGATCGACAAATCCCCCCAGCCTGATTTCGCCGACGCCCGGGACAGTGGTAAATTGATCTTTTAATGTTTCGTTCACATAGTGAATGAGCTCTTTAAGAGGCTTGTCTCCGGAAAGCCCTACAAACATTATCGGTTGGTCTTCGGGATTAGTTTTGGTCACGATAGGCGGATCGATATCGCGCGGCAGGTTCCTCTGCGCCTGAGAGATCTTAGTCTGGACTTCCTGCATGGCAACGTCGATATTACGGCTAAGGTCAAATTCTATCGATATCTGCGTAATACCCTGCATCGATACCGAAGTGACTTCCTTGACGCCTTCCACACTCATTACGGCGTCTTCGACGATATCGGTTACGTCTGTTTCCATTACCTCCGGGGCCGCTCCCTCCCAGGTTATCGCCACAGTTACGACGGGAAAATCGATGTCGGGGAGCTGACTCACTCCCAGGCGCGTAAAACCTATGGCGCCAAAGACGATGACACCGATCATCAGCATCCAGCCGAATACCGGCCTCTTAATCGATAGGTCAGAAAGCGTCATTTAAACTCTCCGTTCCGCTCTGGCCGATAGCCACTCGAAGCTGCCAGTACTGGCGCTTCGCTTCATAGAGCGCATGTATGTAATTTCTCTCCGAATCCTGCAGTGTCTGTATGGAGGCAAGAACGTCCAGGTTATTGACAAGATTCCGCATATAGTCTTTCCTCTGCAGATGATAATTAAGTTTTGCGGTGGTATATGTTTTCCGAAGCGCGTCGCAAACAGCCATCGCGGTCTTCAGGGTTACGTAGGTATTCTTGATATCGTATGGCGCCAGCCGTTTTGTCCGGTGAAATAACAGCGCCGCCTGATCCGCCTGCAAATTCGCTTCCTTCGAATTACCCAGCGTCAAGCCGCCGTCAAAAATGGGCACGTCCACGGTCAGCATAATATCCCAGTCAGTCCCTTTATCAAACCCGGTCCGCTGTGTATAATAATTGGTCTCGAAATTCACTTCCGGCAAGAAGCCGCTGTCCGCCACTAATATTCCCTCTTTCTTCAATTGCCAGGCGTATTTTGCGGCCGCAACATCCGGCCGATAATCGGCCTTCGCGACATAATAGCTCTCCGATAATAACCTCGATGGGAATCTGTACATATCAACAACTTCCCCGACAGGCTGCCCCACCAAAAATTCCAATAACTGGCGCGCGATGACCTCCTGGCTCCTCGAAACTTCGAGCGCAGCCTCAACACTGTAGAATTGAGCCTTAGCATTCACTATTTCGCTGGGCCTCGATTTACCGATGTCCGCTCTGTCCCGCAGTTCTTTGACGCGGTTGGCAAGAGCGTCCCTGGTCATGATAAGCACTTTAATATCCTGCCGCTTTTCGATCAGAAGATAGAACGCGTTGGATACGTCGACCAGGAGCAGCTGCTCGGCGCGTGTCTTCTCTTCTGTACGCTGACTGCGCTCATATTTTGATCCTCTCATGGCGGCTATCGCCTTAAAACCGTTAAAAAGGGTCTGTGTAGCATTAAAGTTACGCGTGGAATTCTTAAGGCTTGCAGAGGCTGAGGATGCTCCCCCTCCCGTATCTTCAATGGTAGCGTCCGCCTGCTGAAAATCGCTCGATTGGAATGAGACGTGCGGCAATCCTATCGACAGGGCCTGCAGGAAATGGGCCTCGGTCACTTTAATGAGATCCGCGCTGATAGCGATTATTTCGCTCTGCACCAGGGACATCTGGTAGCAATCGGAAAGCGTGAGAGCAGGCCTTACTTGAGAAAGTTGGACAGGCAAAGAGCCGGACTCATGGACCGCCGGGGCCAAATCATTATTTTTCGGCCTTGCCTTAGCGGATGTTTTATGCGCGGCGAGCGACGCAGAATCGCTTTCGCTCAATACATAGGTTGGGTTATAACCTAACGCCAGAGCGCACATCATTATAACAGCGAGTATTCTTTTTATCACGTCGTTACTGCTCCTGGCGTGCCTATACGATCGCGTATTATCGTCAGTATCCTTAAATACTCTTCCCTATCATCCTGGGATATGACCCCAAACATCTTTCGAAAGATGGCTTTTTTATGCTCGAGCGCGCTCTTCGCGACCCGCGCGCCTTTAGCGGTAGGCTTTATCTTTATAACGCGCCTGTCCTCTAAATCGCTTGTCCGTGTAACGTATCCATCCCTTACAAGCCTGTCGACTATGCCGGTCATCGCGGCGGTTGTGACATTTATAGAACGGGCAAGGTCCGTCATACGCGACTCGCCGTCACGCGTCAGCATCTCGAGCACCACAAGCTGAGGAATAGTGATCTTTACATTATAAAATTTATCTGATTCCTGTTTAAGAAATTCCCGCATGATCGCGGGCATCATCTCGCTCAGCTTATCCACGAATTCCGACAGCGTCAGCTGGGACATTTTTAACCTCCTTGATATTTAACTACATTAAATATCATTGGAGTTAATATACTCCCTTGGCTCGCCGTTGTCAATCTTTTTCGGATTATTGGGGAAGGTATTCTGTTTAAACGCGGGACCTTATCATTATTAAAAGCATCTTAAAACGCTCTATCGCTTTTAAGGCATGGGGCTTATTTGCCGGCATCATTATAATCTCTCCCATCTTCAAAAGATGCGGCCTCCCTTCGATCGTTACCTCCGCCTTACCGTCAAAATTATATACTAAGGCATCGAAAGGAGCGATATGCTCGCTCAAAGCCTGCCCTTTATCGAAAGCAAACAGCGTGACCGTACCCTTTTCGCTCTTGATAATCTCTTTGCTTAAAATAGAGCCTTCCTGATAATCGACCAATTCGGAGAGTTTTGCCGCCTGGGCTATTATGCTCTTTATCATACTACCATCCTTTTTATACCTACCTTTGGATCTTCGAGACCTTCGCGCCGTTAATGCTAAGATCGTACATCAGTCCTTTTTCGCCGAACACAAACGCGACTATCGGCTTATTAGAAATCTGGCTGCTGACCGTGGTGCCGGCTCCGAGCGCTATAACAGCTACGGAGGCATCAGCGCCTATCTTCCAGCCCTGGCTATCCCTGAAATTCTTCAAGGCCTCGTCATTCATGAACGCGATTATAATGCTCTTCTTCTGTCCGCCCAGCTGAATCCCTATCGAAGCGGCGGCGGTGCTGTAATAATCAACCGTCTTGCCGTGTATCCTGAGGGCGCCTTCGCCGTATTCGCCGCCTATCCCGATAGCCCCCTTAAACACTCCCGGAAAAATAAGAAGCCCCTTAGCCTTATTTATAACGTCATCGCCGCCCTTTATATCTCGAAGGTTTTTAAGCGCTATCTCCACTCCGGAGTCTATGTCCTTTGCGCTTACAGCGTATGAAGACGTCTCCACGCAAAACATCAATACAAAGACCATACATAAAAGAGAGAACACTGCCTTTACTATGTGTACTGTTTTCATATCCGCCTCCCAGCGTTTGGTTTATCTATATCCTTATTTTACCATTTTTTTGCAAAAGGGGTAGTCCGCTAATTGACATTGCGTATGGAGATGATCCGTTCCAGCAAAGAACCTTTTTGAGAACCCTTGCCCAGAGAAAGATCACTGACCACCACCCTATTAACTTCACGGGCTATATCACCACCCCACCACATTCTTTGCCTATATGCGTGAGTTTCATGTATAACATATGGCCTGTCTTCATACATCCCGAGGTATAAAAATATATGGCCGTTTAATTGCATGATCGCCACTCCCGCGATAGCCTGATCTTTTAAAACGTGCATCTTCAATTCATCGCCTGTCTTCTCTGTAAATTCGCCTAAAGAGCGGCCGACCTTGCCCTGATCCGAAGAATTTCTCGGTAAGGCTATTCCGGTCGTGGAGAAGACTTCCTGAAGGAAGCTGGAGCAATCCTGTTCGCCGTTCTTGCCTCCCCAGGCATAAGGAGCATTGAGCAGCTTAAAAGCCTGTTGCATGATATTGCGCGAAGTATATGCTAAGTATCCGAAATTCACGTCCGATCTTCTTATATAGGCGGCTCTCTCGGCAAATTTCCCTCCTTCCGCCTGAAAAGGAATACTGATCTGAATCACTTCGGAGTTAAAACCGGCTATACAGGGGAACCTTGCGCCCATTCTCACATAATCGAGATATTGCGTTAATCCGTTGTCTAAAAAAATATCGGCCTTGGCGCCGGTCACTATAAGAAACGGCGTCTTCTCTAAATAATTCTTAAGCTCGGCGGCCCCGCAAAAAGCGATCCTGTCCTTCATTATCCATCCAGAGCTTGCAGGTGAATGCGCGTATACCCAGGCGCCGTCTTTCGTCTCATGCAAAATAGCCAAGGGAGTGCCGGTATCTAAAGAGCTGTTCTGGAGTTCGTCAAAATCGACATCACCCGGTTCGGTAGTTACGATCTCCTCCGTCGGCAGAGTCCGCTGGTCGGCATAACGGCAAATAAGACCGTAACGCACATTAATCTGAGATGGAATTACCTCAAGATTTATCCGCTCTTTCATCTTTTGGTAAAAAAGTTTGCCTATTCGCCTTGCGTCTTGAGAATAAAGTTTCTGATCAAAAATATTCCGCATCTCTTCCGTCAAAGAAGAGGTCAATTCTTCGCCGGAATATAGAGGGCCCACCTTAGACGGATCCCGTGTCAGCTTAAGCTCTTTTTCTGTTTTGGAATTAAATGATGCGATACCCGCAGGATCGAGGATAACCTTATCCGTAAAAGGCTGGCGGGAGATCCAGAACCCGGCGCTCTTCATCTGTCTATGTGTATTCGGGATCACGCCCGGCGAAGAGTAATATACTCTTTCCTTATTGTCGCATCCCGGTGTAAAAAATAAGCATAGGATCAATAATGAAGAGCAGATTTTTTTAATCATGCCTAAATTATAAACCCTTGATAGGCAAAAATGAAGAGAAATTATACCAATTTCCAAGGTAAAAATAAAAACCCCCGCCGGCCGCATAATAGCCTGCGAAGGTTTCGTTTTCCTGGCCCGCCAACTTACTCTCCGGCCTTGGAGAGTATGCTGGCTACGCATTGTGAATAGATCAAGCCGGCTCTGTCCTCGACATTGGCAATAAATTTTTTTTCATTATTCAGGGCTGATTTTTCCGCGGTTTTTTTATTCAGGATGTCGTGGAATATTTCCTTATCCTCCCTGTCCCTGATAAGCCTTACCGCGTCTTTGTATAATTTGATCGTTATCTTATTGAGCTCCAAACCCAAATTGACAGCTCCCAAAATGGAGAAATCCTCCGGATCTGTTTTACAGGTTTGACATCCGTTCTTTAAAACATAATCCGTCACGCCAAGGTCGGAGAAATATTTTGTCAGGCGATCCCTGTTCGTTTTTGCGGATTCGGAAAAAGTATGGAAGGATTTTCTTGTCTTGCCGTTAGGGGTCAGCTCTGCGAGGCACTTGCAGCAGGAATGCATCATATTCTCCGCATCCGCCGCATACTTCAATAATTCCAACAAAAGATCTTTGTTCTTTTTAATTACGATAGGCATATTTCGATCCTATCTTTTAGGCAAAAGAAACACCTATATTATATAACGGAATACGAAAAAATACAATGAACATAAATCCACTTTTTACTGACTTTTTTCAGCTACCGCTTGCCTTTATGGCCTCTATCCTCGTAAGGACGGGCGGATGGCTGTAAGACAGGAAGACTTTCAAAGGATGCGGGGTGAGGTTTGACAGGTTATCGGAGCTAAGGCGCTTAAGCGCCTTTATCATCGCCTCCGGATTCTTATAGGTATGGACCGAGAATATATCGGCCGAGGTCTCAAAACGCCTTGATAGATAATTTGATCCGATGGAGAATATATCGTTCACCGGCTGGTACAGGAACGTGAATAGGAAAAGCCCTGCGTAAACGGAAACATGCTCCATCTTAAACGCCGCGAAGAAATCTTTATTGTAAATAAAAAACGCGAGCGCGAAGAACATGAGCCCCGTGCTTATGACCGAGACAGCGAGGCCTTTAAAGATATCCTTGTGCTTGTAATGCCCTATCTCGTGCGCGAGGACCGCCACAAGCTCGTCCGTCTTCATCTTCGCTATCAGCGTATCGAAGAGCACGATCCGCTTATACTTGCCGAGGCCCGTGAAGAAAGCGTTCGATTTGGCGCTGCGGCGCGAAGCGTCCATCTTATATATGCCCTTTATCTTAAAATCCTGCGAACGCGCATAATCGGTGATGGCGGCCTTAAGCTCGCCCTCTTCGAGAGGCGTGAATTTATTAAATAGCGGCATGATGACGACGGGAGCGATGAATATGAGAAAGAGCTCGAAGACCGTCACGGCTATCCACGAATATAGCCACGCCGGCTTTCCGGAGACGCTGAAGAACCACAATATGGCCGATAATATCACTGCCCCGATGAGCATCATTAATATCAGGTGCTTAAAGATATCTGCGATGAATGTCGCGGGCGACGTCCTGTTAAAACCGTACTTCTCCTCTATAATGAATGTACGATAGGCCGTGAATGGGATGGAAAAGAGATGCTGAATCAGGTACATTATCCCGAGAAAAATCAGCCCTGTAATAAGAGGCGGCTGCCCAAGAGAGCGCGCAAAACCATCTATCAGGTTAAACCAGCCGGCAAGAATAAAGATAACTATACCTGCAGTAAAGAATGCGCTTTCGATGAGGCCGAACCGCACCCTCTCCTTAAGGTAGTTTTGGGACTTCCGGTATTTTTCGGCATCGTAATATCCTTCGAATTCTCGAGGTAGTACCGGAGAGGCGTACGCGACATCCAGCTTCTCAATGATGAAGTCTAAGATGTATCCGCCTATAAGGATAAATAAAATTACCGGTAAATAATAATTATGCATGGCATATCTCCATTATGCGCCCCCCCTATTTCCGAGGATATCTGTTATATATCATCGCCCGGCTGTAGTAGGCTTGTGTGAAATTAGGATTTAATTCGATCGCTTTGGTATAATCAGCGATGGCCTGGTCGAGCATATTTTTGCGGGTATAAACAAGACCCCTGTTATAGTAGATTTGCGGAAGCGTTGGATTAAATTCTATAGCTTTACTGTAGTCAGAGATAGCCTGGTCATAGTTGCCCTTGTCATCATAGACGCCCGCCCGATTACTATAGGCTTCGGCATAACCAGGATTTAGTTCTATGGCTTTGGTGTAGTCGGAGATAGCTTGATCATAGCTGCCTTTAGCATAATATGAATTGCCTCGGTGAAGGTAGGCTTCGAAATAATCAGGTTTTAATTCTATGGATTTGTTGTAGTCGGAAATGGCTTGATCATAGCTGCCTTTATCATTATATGCATCTCCTCGGTTAGCATACGGCCTTGCCTTTAATGACGATTTACGAATTACATCATTCCATAAGCTAAATTCATTTTTCCAGACTTGATTCCTCTGATAGGTCAGAATTGAATAAACGATGATCAATAAAGAGATAGCTAAAACACTAAATTTAATTCTTTCTTCCCTGAACAGATAATAGATCCCGCTTACCAGAAAAATACTATAGCCGACCACCGGCAGATACAGCCTGTGCTCGAAAATCACATCTTTTATAGGGATAACGCTGGATTCGGGTAAAAGGCTGAGTAAAAACCAAAATATGCCGAATGAAATCAATCGATAATTTCGAAATAGCTTTATAGCAAGAATTAAGACGCCGATGAGGAAGAATAGGCTGGCCAGAGTAGGTAAGTCCAACAATGTCTTCGCGATCGGATAATCATAATCCAGGTTTTGATTGAAAGGCAAAAAGACCAGCCTGATATAAGTAGTTATAACTCTGAACTGCGTCAGGAGGTAATGCCATGAAGAAATCCCCGGCCCGGGCTCTGCTATACGATGCATTCCCGCAAAGCTTACCGACTTGGTCAGCAACATAGTAATAGGAATAATGAACAAGGTTAAGATAAAAGGGACGAGGCGTTTCCAGGTTGAGCTTTTTTTGGTCATCAAGAAACTAAACTCATAAAGGCAGATCATTAATGGAAGAGTTATGGCTGCCTCTTTAGCAAACATCGCCATGACAGCCGTTATTAGTGAAAGGCCGTAGAGGCATTTTGAAACTATTCGGCTTCTTCCCTCTTCTTCTAAGAGCCTTGATTTGACATAGAGGCTTAAAGAGGCCAGATAAAGCAAAGTCGTCAAAGAAACCGCCCGCTGGATAATATAGGTTACACCTTGAGTCTGAATCGGATGCGCCACAAAGACCATGCCGGTAAGGAAAGAGATTGCCATGACATGCCGGGCGATCTTCTGATCTTTTAAAGCAGGCGTAGAGAGAGTTAAAAAGGTAAGCCACCAGACTAAGATCGCCGAACCTAAGTGGACTACCAGGTTAAATAAATGATAGCCCCAAACATCAAGACCATGAAGATGATAGTTAAGGGCGATTGTGAGGTGGGTTAAGAAGCGTGTCGGCCAATAATTCCAGATATATCCGGGATTATGGATATCTCTTATGGCGCTATTATCGACTATGGAATCTATGTCATCGAAATGAAATGAGCAGGAAAACGTATTCGAGTAGATTAAATAACCGACTAAGAGCAGGACGCTGAGCATGACGATCGAGGGCCACACAGGCTTGCGCTCATGCTTCATAATAACTGTTGCCTGACCACGAGACTGCGGAATAACCGGCTTATCCTTTTTTCTATTCCGCTTCATAAGCTCCCATTATTAGTTAGCTTAATCTTTTTCATAGCACATTCTTAAAAGGTTATTCGCCGTATATGGCGGCAATTATAAGACCCTTAATGGGCATTTCGATCAGACCAAGGATAGTCCAGTAAATCACAACGCCGGTGGCCACTGTCATGAAAGAATAGGTCGAAAGCATCCCCGGCAACATGCCGACAGCCCAAACGCACAATCCGAAGATAAGGCCTTTGGTTAATTTATTTTTTCCCGGGATACCTTTACGGAGTAACGCATACACAGCTACCAGGACTATATTGAGCAAGAAAGAGCCTATCTGAAATCCTAAACCTGGCGGGCCATCCATCGGCCTCCAGACATTTGTCGGCGGAAGCTTATATACCCAATTAAAGAGCCATCCGCAGGTAAGCCCTCCAAAGATCGTGCCAAATAATGAAAGTGCTGCCGCGGCAATAAGTATTTTTCCTATCTTCATAACGTACCTCCTTAAAATTTTATACTACCTATTTTTCCGTATATAATTTTCGATCGAGCGATCATAGGACTTTTCTGCGGCTTTATCAAAATAGCAAGCGGGAAGCTCGCTGGAGCTCCTGTGATATGCAAGGCATTCGCAGCAGATTCCATGCCTGGGACATCCCGGGTAAGTGCAATTACAATTAGCGATATTGAATTTCTTATTCGGACAATCTCTCATAACTCATTTTTCATTTTGGGGGCACCCTAAACTTGTAAGGTGGCACTTTGTGGGATGGCACCATTAACATATGCGATTAACTGTGCGATGCGGCTGAGCGCTCTTTTCGTTTCTGACGTTTATAGAAAGTGGTATAAGATACACCTATAATGATGCATAATGGGCTGAGGTAGGAATAGACATAACCAGGCAAAGCAACGGGATAGAATAATCGGAAGACATTGAAAGCTGTCGGGATGGAAAGTAGCACTCCCCAGAAAATGGCGATGAACTGACAGCCACGGATCATATCTTCATTATACCATTGCTCTTTCGGCAGTTCGGCTCGCGCATATTGCAATGTGAACGGCTTGCCTATCAGCACCGTGAAAAAAATAACACCGGTCAGAAAGCCATTTGAAATAATCGCCATATGGTAAGCCAGCCAGACCCACTTGAAGCCGTAGAATGATATTGTGCAAAAAAGAAAGAACAGTACAGAAGCCCACTGCAAAATGAAACCCTTGCGCAGCTCTTTCCATGCGAAGATAACGGATATAACCAGGCATATCGCGACCGCTCTCTGCAACTGGCCCCAGCTATTGGTCGGCAAAATCAACAACAGGATCCAGGGTAAGAACCCGATAATAAATTTCACTATATACAATAATTCTTCAACCATGTTGTTTACCGCGCGGCCCTTTCGGTCATACCTTTGCGATATCCGCTATTATAGGCGCCGCTAAGCTGGGAGGCCCATGTCTCTTCTTCTTGCGCCGCGCGTCTCCTCTTAATAACGCCTTTTATCGCTCCGGCGCCTGCGCCCCATGCGGCGCCTTTACCTGCGTCGCCGTCGCTTAGGCTACCTATGGCGGCTCCGCCTAAAGCGCCTCGTCCTGCTCCGCGAGCGACTTGACCGTTATTTTCCGGGCCGGTAGCTTTATAATCTATCGCTTCCCTGCCGCTTTTTGCGTCGTTATATCCTCTGTAATAAGCGTCGTCAAGCTCCTGCTTTTGAAGATCGGATGGGCCTGAATTACGCTGCAATATGCCTGCGTTTGCAAAACCTACTGCGGTTAACATTAAAAATATAACCACTAACGAAAACAGCGCACTGCGGTTAAAAAAGTTTTTCATAAATAGATCTCCTTTCTTATTTAGGAATGGCTCTAATATTATATCATATTATATGATATACTCTTTATATAAAAAGTGAGGAGGATAGCCATGCTGATACTTGCGAAACTCATTGGAACCGTAATAATAGTTATGGGGACCGCTATAGCAATTAGCGAAAAAGTCTTTATCGATATGATGAATTTCTGGAAAAAGGGTAATAATATATATGCGGCAGGCGCCATAAGGCTGATCTTCGGAGCTCTCTTCATATCCATCGCCCACGCATGCCGGTTTCCGAAGGTCATATCCGTATTGGGCATCCTGATGATAATAGGCGGAGTGATTATATTTATTATAGGGCCTAAGAAGATATCAGCTATATTCGAATGGTTTCAGAAGAGCCCGCCTATCATCATGCGCCTTGCAGGGCTTCTTGCAATCGCCATCGGCGCGCTAATAGTGTATTCGATATAAAGAAGGTGTGAGTTTTATTCTAGCGAGTCACGAGCCCTTTTTTCCTTCTTTTCCCGCTTCACTTTATTGGCATTTCTGTAGCTTATTTCGTCTTCAGCTAAACCCTTCACTATCTCTTTATAGATATTATTGGCGCTATAATAGCCTATGACATCCAAAGTCTTAACAACGCCAGGGCGATCTACGACACAGGCGATCTTAGTTCCTGCCTCTTCTTTACTCACGTTTATCCGAGCACGGACCGTGGTGTGCCCTGTTAAAATACTGTTGCAGGAACCTGATACGGAAAAGTTATCCGCATTCTTCTCTTCTATCTTATATCCTAAGTTTTTTAATGCAGTGCACGAGGCATCGAACGCGACATTAATCGGCGCGTTAGTATATATTACGTTGGCAGAGTCGGTATTCCTCACCGGCGCTTTAGTCGCGCAGCCGGCGATTAAAAATGCTCCCAATAATAAAATTGGCAATAGCTTTCTTTTCATAGTTAACCCTTTTGTGTTTTCACCTAACAGTGTTCGGTGAAATGCGAACGGTTTTACCATTCTGCCACACAGCCAGAGAGCGGCCTGTTTTTTTATGCCTCTCCACTACTTGCCGCACCGCTTTCTTCAATGCCGCTTCGGCTTTATCTTGTAAGGACATTCTTTTTTTCATATGCTATCCTGCGCCTTTCCGAATTATTTTGAATAAATCTTCGTTAACTACTTCAATATTCCCGCCCTTTCTTTTGGCAATCAAAACAGGCTTTGCCTTGGAATTATCAAATAGCATCCATGAGTCAACTAATGGCTCATATAGATTGAAAAAATTATACATGCTGCGAGTAAAACGCCGCCGGACATCTTCTGCGGGAACATTATGACCGCCTTCCGCAACCCTGTCCTTAATACGGGCTATGGCCAATTCCGGACTAGGGATCCATAAAAAGAAAAGATGTAGCCCATATCCCTTTTTCTTAAGTTCATTAAGTAAGGTTGCATATGATTTACCTGATAACGTTGTTTCAAAAGCAAGATCAACGTTTCTCTCTGCATACTCATGAATTTGCTGTAAAACAAGCTTTCCGGCTTTTATTGCGGCAGCGCGAGGTTCAAACGGAGCTAGCCCTAATGCAATAAGATCGGCATTTACAAAGTTAGGGCAATTAATATAATCCGGCAAAAATAACCTTGCAAATGTTGTTTTACCTGACCCGTTAGGACCGGCGATGATATAGACATTTTGCTTTGCCATGGTATGATTATAACCCAAATAAAAGCCCCCTACAAGCAAAATGCCTGTAGGGGTTATCTAGTTGAAATTCGTTTGAAAATAGATCCTATATGTGTTATATTCCTATACACGCAATTTTGCTCTTTGAGCATTTCCGTTCCCCTGTAGCTCAGCTGGTAGAGCATCTGGCTGTTAACCAGAGTGTCCGAGGTTCGAATCCTCGCGGGGGAGCCAATTGAAGAATGCCCATCGTCTAACGGTGGGCATTCTCGTTTTGGTGGCTCCTGGAGAAGGATTCGAAGCCAATTTTCGCCGACCGAAGGGAGGAAAAGCCCTCTGGGCGACAGAAAATTGGCTGGCTACGCAGCGAGCTCTGCGAGCGGAGTAGCCGAATCCTCGCGGGGGAGCCATATTAAAACATAGCCCTCTGTAGCTAAAATAGTTGCAGAGGGTTTTTGTTTGGAGTAGAATAAAAATAAATAAGGAGCTACAAAAATGCCACAGGAAACTTTTATTGAAAAACAAGAAGAGAATATCGCAATTCATATTTTCTCGGTATCTGCCGCCATGGTTGGAGTATGCCTTACCGTCATAGGCATTTTAAATATCATTACGACCTTCACTAAAATCGATACGCTTGGTGACGAGGCCACTGCTATAGACGCCATAATCTTTCTTAGCGCATGTATGATTTCTTATGCGGCAATAAAAACAAAGGAAAGAAAACGTAGGCTTATATTAGAAAAGGTATCCGATATCGCTTTCTTGGCTGGGCTGGCAGTAATGGTTTTTGTATGCGTGCTTATCGTAATTAAATTCGTGTAAAACGTTACTTGTTATGCCCAAGTATCTGTTTTATGGACTTGACCAGCCGTTTTTCCTTTATCTCTTTCCTAATGATCCTGCTCAGCAATAAAGGCGCGACAGCCGCAAACGACATTATCTCGCGGAAGGTAAAAAATCTCACCCTCAGGATCTTTGCGGCAATATTCAGGACCCTGAACGGCGTATAGAAAGAAAACCTCAATTTTCTGTGTATCTTTTTCAAATACGAGTGGCTGTACTTGTCGGAATATACTTCTCCTTTGACGGTAAGGTGATAGCCCGGCGTATTCTTTACGATCTCTTTAAGCGGCGAATACTTGTCCACTCTCAACTTGCTGAACGCGATGGAATCCAGGCCTATCTCTTTGGCGAATTTTGCTATATAGAGCATCTCCTCTTCGGTCTCGCTTAAATTTCCGTAAATGAAATAACCGTGAAAAATTATGGGCAGTTCCCTCAGGACAGATAAGCGTTTTCTTATCGTGGCCTGGTCAAAGCCCTTATTAAAGGCAGTCAGTATGCGGTCATGGGGGCTTTCTATGCCCAATAAGAGCATCTTGAACCCCGCCTTCACTGTCTTTTTTAATAATTCCGGATATTCCGCCAGATCGATCCTGGTCTGCGCGATAAAACGCTTCTTTATCTTCCGGGCTATCAGCAGATCGCATATCTCTTCGGACCTCTTGGGCTCGGTGAAGAAGTTATCGTCGCTGAAAAGTATGATATCGGCGGAGATGCCCTCTATCTCCTTGACCACTGATTCCGCGTCGCGCGACGCGTAGTCTCTTTTCTGCCCCAAGGGATTCATGTTAAATGTGCAGAATTTACAATTAAACGGACAACCCCTCGAGCTCAGGATCGTATCGAAGGTTACGCTTGCCATCTTTATGTCGTTTGACATCATGGAATATTCATACTGCCTTAAGCTACGGTCCGGGGGCGTTATGGTATTTATATCGGGTAAGGGCCTGTTCTTATTGTGAATTATTTTGCCGCCGGCCCTGTAAGAGATTCCGAGTATCTTTTCCAGTGGCTCGTCTCTGGCTATTTCCTTTATAGTCTCCTCGCCTTCTCCCCTCGCTATGATGCCCACTTTCGGGCATCTTTTAAATATCTCTTCGACATCCTCCGTCGCCTTATATCCCCCTACGACCAAAGGTATCCCATCCGGCATCAGATTCAAAAGCCCGTAGACTTCGTCCACCTGACGGTTCCATGAAACACTTACGCATATTATATCTATCTCCTTGCGTATAAAATCCATCAGGTTGCCGGTATCGCACAATACCTTATCGTATCTCAGATCTACAATCGTAACTTTACCGACATGATCTTTGGCGCTTGTGGCCACATATTCCAGGCCTGTGGGCGGGAATAGGCACATCCCTATACTGTTTTCGATATAAGGGTATAAGAACAAAGCGTGTTTATATTTCATCTGCGTCTCTTTTTTTGAAATTTTTGAAACTTGATTATAGCACCTATCTTTTATTGCGTCCACAGTTAAAGTCTTGCCTGTGGCAAGCTGTTTGAGGTAAAATATAACTTAATCATATGAGCAGAATCCAACTGGTCTTATTACTCGCCTTATCTATCCTTATAGCCACGGGAGCCTACGCCCCGGCTTTCGCTGAAATCGAATCCGGCACCCTGCGCACTTCCGATAATATCTCTATAGCATATGAGCGGTATAAGAACGGTTTCAATAACGTGATCATCGTTTGCCCAGGCTTCTATAACAGCGAGCGAAACAGATGGATGCAGAAGACAGCCGAGCTCCTCTCCTCTTCCTATGATGTAATAGTATTCGATTTCAGGGGGCACGGGATGAGCGGCGGAAAGTTTACATGGTCGGCAAAAGAGCGCCTTGACCTGGAGGCCGTCCTGGACTACGCAAAATCCTGCGGCTATAAAGGTATAGGCGTAACCGCTTTCTCGTTAGGCGCGGCGACGGCTGTCGATACAGCCGCTGAAAGAAATGACATCGACAGCATGGTGCTCTTCAGCTGCCCATCGAAGATCAATATGATAGATTTCCATTTCTGGGAGCCGGCCATGCTCTCCGACCTTAAAGACAATATGGATTGTGGCTGGGAAGGCAAAGGTGTAAGGACAGGCAATCCATTCATGAAAAAAAACGACCCTGTCGATATTGTTGGCAGGATAAAGAATACGCCCATATTATTCATACACGGCGATGATGACTGGATAGTCAAACCCCGCCATTCGAGAGAGCTTTACGCCGCGGCGCATGTCGAGAAAAAACTTGAGCTAGTAAAGGGCGGGCTCCATGCAGAACGGCTCATTCAAGCCGATCCCGAAGGAATGAAAAAATTGATGCTGGACTGGTTTTCAAAAAGGCTAAAGTGAAAAGTGATCTGATCAGCCTATATTCGGCGAATAGATCGTCACCTTATTCTTACCGGTTTTTTTGGAGCGGTACAGCGCCTTATCGGCCTTCTCTATAAGCTCATTCTTGGTATTTTCATTGGAATATTCCGCGATACCCAGGCTCACCGTAGTGGAATATACCTCGTTACCGACCCTGAACTTCCTGTCCTCCACCGCCGTCCTTATCTTTTCCGCCAGATTAGCAGCATCGGAGGCCTTAGCGCCGCTGAGCATTATGATGAACTCTTCTCCGCCGTACCTTCCCACTATATCCAGCTGCCTGCATTTTGACTGTATAATGTTGGCGATGTCTCTCAGTATCAGATCGCCCGCCTGATGGCCGTACGTATCGTTCACAGTCTTAAAATTATCGATATCCGCCATTATTATCGAAAGGGCGCGGAATTTCAGGACAGAGGCGTTACTGAATTCGGCTTCGAATAAGAGATTGAAATGCCTTATATTATAAAGCTGAGTGAGCCCGTCGCGGGTCGCCTGTTTGAATAGATGCACCCGCTCGATCGATTGCAAAATTTGAGTATAGGACGCCGTCAGGATATACGCAAGGCCTATGGCCAGGACCGGATAGAATGTCACCACTATCGTATTGTGCAGAATGAATAAGCCTATCGAAAAGATGGCGTATGACACCGAAGATATCATCGTGATCATGATACCGCTTAAGAGGCGGTGGTCACAGAGCGCGAGGGTTGCCCCGATCGACACTATTATCAGGATAAGGATATTGACCCAATTCGGCGCTTCGGTTACGAAATTTTCCGTCAATATGCTCGATATTATCATCGCGTTGGTCCCGACGGCAGGATAGGCGCTCTCTATGGGGATCGGCCTTATATCTATAAGGCCGGCGGCGGTAAGCCCTATGATGCATATCTTGTCTTTAAACACATTCAGGTCTATAAGCGGCTTCTGGCCCTCTTTAATAGACGCATAGCTCTTTATGACATCGATATAGGAATAATGGTTGAATTCCCTGCCCCACTTGCCTAGCCAGTTAATTATCAACTGGTTTTTATTATCCAGTGGTATATTCTCTATATTTTCGCGATCCGGCCGCTTCAGCGATATCCCGCGCTTCGCCGGGTCAAACGACACATCCTCGTCCTTAACGCCAAGGAGATCCGCTCCCACTTCTATGCCGAGCTGGTAAGTTATCTTATCTCCAAGCTTCATTACAGCCGGCACCCTTCTTAATATTCCGTCCGAGTCCGGCACCGCGTTTATATGCCCGGAGCCTTTCAGCACGCCCCTGAACCTTGCCAGCGGCTCATGGATCGCTATGACCCCATCTCCCTTATAGAGGGCCTGGCTCTTATCCATTTCGATATCATATATCGACGGCATATATACAACCCCTGCCTGCCTTATAGATTCTTCCAGAGCCGCGTCATCTATCTCATCCTGGGGCTCAGAGAATACTACGTCGAAAGCTATCGCTTTGGGTTTGTAAGGAGAGAGTATCTTTATAAGAGCGGCATGCCATTTTCTCGGCCATGGCCATCGGCCTATCACATTGATGCTGTCCTCGGCCATATCTATAAAGACTATATCAGGATATCCGTGATGGACGGGCCTTAAGTTAAAACGATAATCCAGAGTGAGAAGTTCGAACCTGTCGAGGACATTAAACTGATATGAGGCGATGATGAGCACCGCCACTATAATAGCAAGGAGCCATGACACACCCTGCTTGTGCTTTATGGCATTCTGGTATATGACATTATACAGGTTTCTTAATATATCGGAGCGCATATGTTTGACATTTAGAATACCTTAATCTGGAGATGTTTGTCAAGGTCTGGTATAATGATATTAATATGATAAAGACGGATCTAGAGATAGATTGGGGCTGGGTGAAAGAAATCCTCTTTAAGAAAGAGGGGATCGCTGCCGGCTCGCCCGGCGCGGTATTGGATAGCGCCGACGAATCGATCGATAAGGCCCGGCGCCTGGCTCGGCCTAAAGCGATCTTCACAAAAAAAGCTGTTCTCTCTTACAACACGGACTCCATAAAACTCGCCGGCGGCGCGGAATTTTCCGGCAAGACTATTTCGTCATATATTAAGCCCGCGCAAAGCATATATATCTTTCTCGTGACCATAGGCCCGGCCATCGAAAATGAGGCTTCCAGACTCATGAAAACAGGAGAAAGCTTATCGGGCTATCTTCTTGACAGGGCGAGTTCTTTTGCCGTCGAGTCGCTTGCTGATAAATTGGAAAACCATCTGCGGAAAGAATATAGATCTAAAGATAAAAGCGTCTCTATGCGGCTCAGCCCCGGCTACTGCGATTGGCCGATAGAGGAACAGGCGAAGTTCGATAGGATGCTGGATTTTTCCAAAATAGGCGTCCGTCTTACCGAAAGCTATATGATGATACCGCAAAAATCTATTTCGGGATTAATAGGTATCGGACCGATGGGATTATTCTCCAATGTAAAATCTCAGTGTGAAATTTGTAATATGAAGAAGGACTGCGGCTATCGCAGGGTTTGAGAAGGTTTTGGTTCGGCGGCCGGTGAAGTAAGCGATTCTTTCCTAAGCAAATCTTCCCAGTTTTTATCCGTAGCGGTCTGTAACTCGTCGAGCAACTGTTTGTTCTCGGGCTTCAATAGATGCCTGAAACGCCCCTGCAGCTTTATCCACTCCACTAGAGGCTTCTTCTCTTTAGGCTTGGTGACTTTATACTGTCCGTTCACTACCTCGTAGAGCGGCCATACGCAGGTCTCTACCGATAATCTGCCGATCTCGCATGTCATCTCAGGATCATAGGACCAGCCGAGCCTGCAAGGCTGGAATACATTTATGAATTTGGGCCCGTCCATCGCGAGGGCCTTCTCGACTTTAGAAGTCAGGTCGCGCCAGTTACCTACCACGGACTGGGCCGCATATGGTATTTTATGCGCTACCATGATCTCGGTCAGGTCTTTTCTGAACTGCTCCTTCCCCTTCTTAACCTTGCCTACGGGAGCGGTAGTAGTATCGGCACCTTTCGGGGTCGCCCCGGAACGTTGGACGCCGGTATTCATGTATGCTTCGTTATTGTAACAGACGTAAAGTATATTATGTCCCCTCTCCATGGCTCCGGAAAGAGACTGCAAGCCTATATCATAAGTGCCGCCGTCGCCGCCGAACGCTATAAAGTTTACTTTCTTATTATATTTACCCTGACGCACCCATGATTTATAAAGTGCCTCGACGCCGCTTATCGACGCCGCAGCGCACTCGAAAGCGCTGTGAACGAACGGGACGTTCCATGCCGTATACGGGAATATGGTCGAAACCACCTCGAGACAGCCTGTGGCGTTAGCGACAACGGTATTGGGGCCCGCGGCCATAAGAACCTGGCGCGCTATTATTACGGCGCCGCAGCCCGCGCACGCGCGATGCCCGCCTGTGAATAAAGCCTTCTGTTTCGATAGATCTTTCAGGTTTGCCATATTATTCCCTTACGCCCAGGTACGTTACTTTCTGTTTTGCCTTGCCCTTCGCCGCTTCGCTAAGGTCGTTATATACATGCTCTATGTCCTCGGGTTTTATTTCACGGCCTCCGAGGCCGTATATGTAATCGAGCACCGTCTTATTGGCTCCGGATGAAGCCGAAGCGTCGAATAACGCCGCCTTTACTTCGACAGCGAGCGGGCCTTCCTGGGCATTCATCGCGTCCGACCTGTCCATTACGGCCACCGCTTTCAGGCCTTTAAGCGAGTCCGCCAGCTCTTCCTTCGGGAACGGCCTGAATACTCTGGGCTTTATGAGCCCCGCTTTCAGGCCCTTGCTCCTCAATCCGTCTATCACAACCTTCGCTGTCCCGGCGGTGGAACCCATGGCGACTATAGCGATCTCGGCGCCGTCCATCTTATATTGCTCGAATAACCCGTATGTGCGACCGAACTTCGTTCCGAACTCTTTAGCTACATCGAGTATCACTTGCTTGGAAGTCTTCATCGCTTCGGCAAGCTGTCTCCTATGCTCAAAATAATAGTCCTGAAGGTCGAGAGCGCCCACCGTGATCAGCTTTTCGAAATTCAAAAGGTAATTTTCCGGCTTATACGCGCCTACGAACGACTTGGCGTCGGCATCGGACAATATCTCCAGCCTCTCCATGCCGTGGCTTATGATAAATCCGTCGGTCGTGACCATCACCGGCAGCCTGGCTTTCTCCGCAATCCTTACGGCCTGGAGCATGTTATCGTAAGCCTCCTGGCAGTTTTCCGAGAATATCTGGATCCAGCCTGAATCCCTCACCATCATCGTATCGGAGTGGTCGCAATGTATATTGATGGGGCTCGAAAGGGCCCTGTTGACATCAGCCATGATTATAGGAAGCCTCAATCCCGCCGCTATATACAACATCTCCGCCATCAACGCCAGGCCCTGGCTCGAGGTACCCGTCATCGTTCTGCCGCCTGCGGAAGAGGATCCTATGCAAGCCGACATCGCCGAGTGCTCGCTCTCGACCGGGACGAACTCCGTATCGACCAGGCCGTCCGCCACATAGCCGGCGAATATCTGGACGACCTCGGTGGCCGGCGTTATCGGATATGCCGCTACTACATCGGGATTGATCTGGCGCATGGCTTCCGCCATCGCCTCATTGCCGGTCCTCGCCACTATATTGGAATTTGCCATGATTATTTTTTCTCTTTTGCCTTGGCTTCTTTTTCGCTCACCATCATTATCGCCTTACCCTTCACAGGGCACTCATGATAACAGATGCCGCAGCCCTTACAATGCTCATAATCGTATCCCACGACTTTGCCGTCGGCCGTGATTATCGCCGAATCCGGGCAATAGGCCCAGCAGGTGAGGCAGTGTATGCACTTATCTTTCAGGAATACGGGCCTCCTGGATCTCCAATCGCCCGTCTTGAATTCGAAAGCGGTGCCTCCTCCTATTATAAGGTCCCCTTCGGGAAGCTCTTTCCAGCCGGGTTTTTTAACTTTCTTCTGTGTCGCCATTTATATCTTAACCTCGTTATAAGCGCGTTCTATCGCCTTTAAGTTTCCATCTATGACCTCGGGCTTCGTCCTGAACTTTTTCTCGAGCTTCTTCTTCGTGTCCGCGATCATCTCTTTAAAATCCAAAATGCCGGTCGCCTTCACAAGCGCGCCCAGCATAGGGGTGTTCGGGATATCCCTTCCTATGGTATCCGTGGAGATACCGGAAGCGTCTACCGTGCATATCTTTATTCCGGAAGCGATATCGAAGAAGCTCTTGACTTCAGCCGGGGATTTATCGATATTCACAAGCAGGGTTCCATCGGATGGCATACCTTCCGTGACATCGACGCTGTCCATAAGCGTGGGATCGAGCACTATTACGATGTCCGGATTAGTGACGCCGGAGTGCAGACGTATCGGCTCGGATGAGATCCTGTTAAATGAGGCCACAGGAGCCCCCATCCTTTCGGGGCCATACTCTGGAAAAGCCTGTATATATTTGCCTGACGCGAGAGCCGCGTCGGCAAGCAAGAGGGCGGCCGTTTTTGCCCCCTGGCCGCCCCTACCATGCCAGCGAATTTCTATAAGATCTTTCATCTTTACTATTTAATGCCTTGAGGAATGCTTTCTTTTTTAGAAAGATAATACAGCATAAAAGCCGCTGTAGCCACAACGCCAAGATAACTATTTATAATGCTTGATACTAATATCATCAATATCCTTCCAGCCATCACGGGAAGCGCCGCCGATATCAATCCGACCACCAGTCCTACAAGGAATCCTACACCCAGCGCGATCAGGACCAATACTACCGTCAGGGCCAATAGCGCGAAAACTCTTGAGAATGGCGTCCTGCCTATCGCGATGCTCTTCTTTAGCGCCTCTATCACGCCGGTATCATCGCAGACGACAGCGTACGGCGAAAGAATGAACGGAATGAAGAAGTATAAAGCCGTTACAACGGCGATCCCTATCGCCACCACTATCGCTACTGCGGTTATTACCGCGTTATTCAGCGGAGCGGTAACAGCTATAATAATCCCTGCTATCAATGCTACTATTATTACAAATAGCAATATTATAGCCCCAAGGAGAAGAAGACGAATGAAATATTTGGTTCCATACTGAGCCATGGCAGCCAGCTTTATCTTGCCTTCCTTTATAATATCTCTGATAAGGCCAAGAGCGCCTCCCTGGATAAATATGCTGATGATGATAAATATTAAACTGATCGCTAAAAGAGGCAGGGCAGCTTGAGGCGCCGCTGTCGCGCCGGGTGCGGGCGTAAACGGCAGAGTTACCAGATTACTTACAAAATTAAAGACAAATAACGCTACTATCAGGCTCAATCCCTTGGATGCGACACCAAAACCCTTCTTAATTGCTTCCATAATACCCATAATGACCCTCCAAGTTTATTCAGCCCTATTGTAGGCTAAGTGCCGATATCTCTGATATCGGCCAAGTTTATTCAGCCGTATTACAAGCCAGGTGCCGATGTCTCTGACATCGGCCTTTTAGACAAGCTTTAAGAATATACCAAATAAAGTTTCGGAAGTCAACTGCTATTTATACCTTGATCTCGCGGCGGCCCTCAAATGCCTTTATTATCGTAGCCTGGTCCGCGTATTGCAGGTCACCGCCGACAGGGATGCCATAGGCTACCCTGGTGATACTGGCGCCTGAACCTTTCAACGCTTTTATCAGATAGAGGGCCGTGGCCTCGCCCTCTGTATTGAAATCAGTAGCTATTATTATCTCTTTGAACTTCTCTTTCTTTACCCTGTCCAAAAGCTCTTTTATTTTAAGGTCGGAGGGGCCTATGCCATCTAGCGGCGACAACGAGCCCAATAGCACATGATAAACTCCGTTAAAATCTCCCGCGCGCTCTATGGTAACGATATCATTGGGCTCTTCCACTATGCATAAAAGCGCCTTATTCCGCGAGCTGCTCTTACATATCTCGCAGATCTCCTCATCGCTTAGATTATTGCAGATCCTGCAAAACCTTACCGAGTCCTTTACCTTTAATATAGCGCCGGATAACGCGGCGGCGTCTTCTTTCGAAGATCTTAATATGTAGAAAGCCAGGCGCTGGGCGCTCTTCGGCCCGATGCCCGGCATCTTGGACAGCTCTTCTATCAGGGAACGCATCGAAACAGGGAAACCGCTCATCAGGCCTTTCCCCTGCCGTTAGCGCCGGCCAGTTTGCCGCCGAACATCTCTATCGCCTTCTTCACTATCGGGTCGGTCTCTTCGATTGCCGCTTCACCCGCCGTTTCATTTCCGGGTCCTGAATCATCCGCGCTCCGGGCGCCTTCATTGGAGGAACGATCCCTGGTTGTGACCGGCTCCGTTACAATAAGGAGAACTCTCAGTTCCAGGCCGAGCATATCTTTTATGGCAGTCTCGATAGTTTTCTTATTGTCGGAAGACTCCAGCACCTCTTTATGAAATTGAAATTCTTTGGCGAAACCGATAGTGAGCGTATTACCTTCAAGCGCTATCGGATCCCCTTCCTGAAGGTATGACGCGATCGAAATCTTTTTAGCTTTTATATAACTTATGACCTTCATCCAGGAGCTCAATATCTCATCGAGGCTGCCTGATTGCCGCGGGACGATCCGGGGACGGGATTCTTCTGTTTCGGGCTCAACATGCGCACTCTCTATACTCGCCTGGTGGGCCGTGGTTTTACCTTCGAGAGCTTCTATTCTTTTCATTATATCGGCAAGCGGCACGATGCCGCCGTTCAGAGTAAGCTTAACTAGCGCGGCTTCAAACGGTATTCTCGCCATATCGGTCTTGCGCATAAAATCTATCGCGTTAGATAATGTGTATATTATGTACAGCATCTCTTCTATCGTGAATTTCGCGGATTCTTCCCGGTAACGCTCTATCTTATCGCTTCCGGCGTCGATCAGCGAATCGAGCTCCTTCGCCACTTTCGCGATCGATATGTTCCGGAAATGCTCTATCAGCCCCACTACGGCCTGCATGACGTCTTTGCCGCCATTAACAAGCCCGTCTATTATTTTTAAAGCCGTCTTCGGGTCCTTGTTATGGATGGCTCCGGAGAGAGCGAATAATATCTCGTCGTCGACTACCCCCAGTATTTTGGTCACATCGCTCGCGCCCACCTTCTCTTTGGTAAACGACGCTATCTGGTCCAGAATGACCTGGGCGTCACGCATACTGCCGTCGCCGTATTTAGCGATCAGGCCCAGAGCTTCATCGTCTACAGCGAGTTTCTCTTCTTTCGTTATCTTTTTTAAATTCGCGAGAATATCCTTGGTAGGGATGCGCCTGAAGTCAAATCTCTGGCATCTCGAAAGTATCGTGGGCGGCACCTTATGGGCATGAGTCGTCGCGAATATGAACTTCACATGCGGCGGAGGCTCCTCCAGCGTCTTCAGAAGCGCGTTAAACGCCTCGTTCGAGAGCATATGGACCTCGTCTATAATATAGATCTTGAAGGCGCCCTTGGACGGCATGAACTTAGCGTTCTCCCTGAGGCTCCGTATCTCGTCGATGCCCCGGTTTGAAGCGCCGTCTATCTCTAATATGTCTAGGCTCGAACCCGACGTTATCTCCTGGCATGACGCGCATTTATTGCACGGCTTCGTGGTGGGCCCTTTCTCGCAATTAAGGGCCTTCGCCAGTATCCTGGCGGTAGTGGTCTTGCCCACGCCTCGGGGACCCGCGAACAAATAGGCGTGGGCGACCCTGGACTGCTCTATAGCGTTTTTTAATGTGGTAGTTATGTGGGATTGGCCGGTTATCTCTTCAAAATTCCTGGGCCTGTATTTACGCGCGAAGACTATATATGCCATAGCAGAATTAAAATATCACACCATGTTAGTTAAATCAATTGAAATCAACCATTGGCCGATATCAATCTTCCGACCTTACGATAAGTTCCGAGGCGGTATTTATGCCCGAGGCCATTTCGGGAATAATACCTATCTTCCGGTATATAGGATGGATGAGTTTCTTGATCACCGGCAGCTTACTTGCGAAGAATATCGACGCCGCTATGCAGATCGTGCTCCCTATTACCAGAGTGCCGGTCACACCTATCTTGCCGGCTAAAGCGCCGGCTGCAAGGCTGCCTATAGGAGCCATGCCCATAAACGACATCGTGTAGAAGCTCATCACCCTGCCGCGTTTATCGTCATCTGAGACGGTCTGCAGGATCGTATTGCACGCGGCCATATTCACCATCATCCCAAAACCGCTTACGGCGAGCACCGCCATGGATACCCAGAGTATGCGGGATAATGAAAATAGTATAACCCCTACGGCAAATACCATCGAGGAAACCGGAATTAGCCTGCCGAGCCCAACGATGCTTTTTCTGGAGGCCAGATATATCGTCGCCGCGGCCGCGCCTATGCCTCCGGAGGCCATCAGGAAACCCAGCGTCTGGGGCCCGCCTCTTAAAATATCTTTGGCAAATACAGGCATCAGCACCACATACGACATGCCCATGATACTTATCACGCTGAGAAGTATCAATATGAGCCTTATCGGCTCGAAACCGAATGTATATTTAAAACCTTCTTTCAATTCCTCCATCACAGCTATGCGCCTAGTCCTAGACTCCCGGGGTCTAATACGCATCAGAAAGAGCGAACACAGGACCGCGAAGAAACTTACGCCGTTTAACAGGAAACAAATCCCCTCCTGCAAAATCGCTATAACGAGCCCCGCTATAGACGGCCCTATTAAACGTGAGGCGTTAAACATAAGTGAATTCAAGGCTATCGCGTTACCGAGGTTCTCCTTCTTCTCGACCATCTCTACCAGGAAGGACTGCCTGGCCGGTATGTCGAATGAGTTTATGCATCCCAGGGCTACCCCCAAAGCTATTATATGCCAGACATGGATAACGCCTGTGAGCGTCAGCGCGGCCATGATAAACGCCTGCACCGCAGAAAGGCCTTGAGTAATTATCAGAAGCTTGCGGCGGTCGAACCTGTCAGCCGCTACTCCGCCTAATGGGCTCAATATGAAAGTGGGTATCTGACTCGAAAACGCTACGACGCCCAGAAGCAGAGCGGAGTTCGTGAGCCTGTAGACGAGCCAGCTCATCGCGATCTGCTGCATCCATGTGCCGATGAGCGATACATTCTGCCCTATAAAAAAAATCCGAAAATTGCGGTAACGCAATGTCCGGAACATATTTTGCAATGCCATATATTATCCGCTTTAGTCCCGCCCGTGACCGCCGGCGCCGCCCTTGAGCTGTCCGCTCCTGTCGTAGTAAAGCACCTTCTCGCCCATTATCGGCTGAGCCTCAAACTGTTCGTAAGGGTCAAAGTCCTTATCCCCCATCATCTGTCTCACAATCATCCTGCCGGACTCGTTATATATTTTACGCGCCACTATCTTGCCATCCTCACCGTAGAAACTCTCGACCATAGGCTTCTTATCTTTATAGCGGGCCCTCATGGCCGCCCATCCGTCGATATTGGTCTGCATCTTTCCCGCGGTATTGTAGTGGACCTTCTCTACGGCATTGCCCTCGAGATCATACTTCTCATCCTGCTGGGGAGTTACTCCATCCTTCCAGTAAAATATCTTCTCTCTGAGATGTCCGTCGCTGTCATAGCGCCTGCAGGTCCTCACAGTCTTAGTGCCTTCCCAGTAATCGAATTCATCGTATCCGACGCCGATGGCTTCCGCCATATAAGTAATTACTGCGGACCCGAGCAATATTGAAAGCGTTATCACGATCTGTAAATATCTCATATATTTCATTACTTTATACCCTATAGGCGGCGTTTTTGCAATATAATCCTGGGCCTAGCGCTTAAACATGGCATTTGCTATTCCGCCCATCACATCCGCCAGGTTCGCCTGAGTCTTATATTCGGGTTTTTCTAAGGTGCCTGTTATCTTGACAACGGTGTTACTGCTCACCGCCACAGCGATCGCTCCCGCGCTTCCGTAATCTACCGCCGATTCCCTGATCTCGGGCCTCAGTACAGCGTCGACAGACTTATTAAACCCTATGGTGCCGGAGCCGTAAAGGTTAAGGAGATCGCTATTAAGCACAAAATTATTGACCGTGAAGAATTCTCGCGCTATTTTTATATCGCACGAGCCTTCAGTAAAAGCGATATCGCTGAAATCTCTTGAAAATATTATCGCTCCCAGGCCCTTAAAAAGATTCAACTGCCAAAGCCTGCCGTTCTTAATCGATAGCCTGCCGGTTCCGGAGAACTTCGCGCTATCCTTAAACGCTCCGGTCAGCTTCGCTAAAGCCGTTATGTCGCCGGAAACATCTTTATCCTTAAATCCGGTATCCGCCTTAAGATCCTCGAGCTTAACATCTTTAATATCGATATTGAAAGAATACGGCAAGTCTCCGGCCTTCCAGTCAATGCCGCCCGACGCATAAAGGCTCCCGCCGTATAACAGAGACTTTATGAATTTTATCTGCCCGGCGCCGCCGGTTTGCGCATAGTCGATGGCCATGCCTGTAAATTTCAACCCGTAAACAGACACGTCCGGGCTCTTTATCCTGGCGCGGATCTTACAGGCCTTCAGGCTTCCCGGATCCCCGTTAAGGTTGAACTCCGCCGTTATCTTCCCGGCAAGCTTTATCTTTTCGAACTCCGCAAAGTCCTTAATCATCTTCTTAAGGTCCGTGAGATCGAGTTTCAGCGCGCCTTTAATATCGGCTTTAATCGGCTTCCGGTCCGGAAATACGGCGTCACCGGATACGGAAAATGTCGAACCGAAATACCTGCCCTTCAGGCTGGAAATCTTAACGGCCGGGCCCTTCACGGAGAGAGCGGACTTAAAGGAGAGGTCTGGCGAAGATGCCTCGATATCTATTTTAGGCGCGGCGAAATTCACAAGAGAGCCTGACGAAACATATGAGGCCTCGCGGTACCTCAGTTTTATCCCGGACCATTTCGCGCCGTCCAGATTAAACTGGGCCTCGCCGGTGACGCCCTCTATCGGAAAATTGCCTGCGCCGAGCGAGACCGTCGCGCCATCGAGAGTGACATATCCGTTCATCTTCAGGGGCTTGTCGGGCTGCATCTGTATAGCAAGCTTGATACCCGCTTTACCGGCGATATCGGTCGGTAATTTTATGTTGAACTCCTCTTTGAGCATATTCTGGATAACGCTCAGATGGGCTTCGGAATCGGCATATATGTCGAATATGGGAGAAGCGAAATTAAAGATATTCACCCTGGCCTTCCATCTCATGCCGTAAGCGTCCGCGATTATGTTTTCCGACCATAACCTGGAATCATTGAATTCGATGTTGGCCTTTATATTTTCCAGTTTACCCACCGCTTCGACACCCGACAGGTCCATACGGCTCACATCAAGCTTACCCGCATACTCGAACGTCTTATCTTTAAGCTCATACCGCGCCATCAGTTTTATAAGGGAATCGAGCTTTATATTTAATTTCTCCTTATTGATACCGAGGCCCTCTATCCGGCCGTCGAAATCGAGCTCTACCGCGTTATCTTTTACGCGTAAGTCGCCTTCCGCGTCTATAAAGCCCCTGGGGAAAGAGATGCCGGAGGCCCTGTAATAATCTTTAAACTCGTTTGGATTGAAATTCTTCACGCCCAGGCGGCCGGCAAGTTCCATGCTTGAAGTATAGTAGACCCCGGAGAATTTAAAATATGCCGAAGACTTGAGCGGGATATCGCAGGAAAGGTTCAATGCCACCTTATCCGGTAAAGACAGCCTTATATCCATCGATATGTCGTCGATGCGTTCTTTGAACGCCGGCTCGAGCGTCCTATCGACGAATATCACGCGGGCGTTCTTTACTATTATCCTCTGTAGGACCACCACGGTTGCCGCGCTCGGCTTATAGGCCGCCGGGATCAGTTCCCTTATATTAAAAGAGCTGTCGGGCCTTCTATCTACATATACGGCAGGCGAATCAATCATCACCGCAGGTATCGCTACCCTATTTTCAAGCAGCCCCGAAAGCGGTATTCCGCAGGATACGCTCTTTGCCCATACGAATATCTCATTCCGGTCATATATCACCAGGTCCTCGAGGACCAGCCCTTTAAATAGATTGAACCGGATGGCCTCTATCAGGATCTTCTTGCCGGTCACCTTCTCCAGCTCTTCGACGACTGTCGTATTGATCTTTACGGGCAAAGTGATAACGCCGAGGTAAGACACGGCTCCCGCCAGTATTACGGCAAGCGCTACTATGACATGAATGAGTCTTCTAGTCATGCTAACTTATCGTTATAAGGATTATGCCCAGGACCACAAGGAAAGTTCCGGCTAACTTCATCTTATCTATCTTCTCGCCCAGCAAGTAGTGCGCCAGGAAGAGTATCATGATGTACTGAATGCTGCCTATGGAAAATACGAGGCTTAAGTCCGCCTGCGCCAGCGCCATAAGCCAGACGGCCATGCCGATAGTCATCGCTAATAACCCGGTCCAGATCATGGGCTTTGAGAGCACACTCTTAATAAAGCTCATCAGGCTGTCATAGCTGCGCAGGCTGTGATGCTCGATGGAGTTGGTGCTCTTCTTGAAGAGCACCTGCCCTACCGCGGTCCAGATTTCGGCTATTATTATGAAGATCAGGACTTTCGTCATCAGGATATCCCTTTTTCAGGCTTTCGGCTCTGTGAAACAAAATGTATTCCCAGCACGATCAATAATATTCCGGCCCACCTTAAGATGCCCACATGTTCATGCAGAAAGATCATGGCCGCTATAGGAACAAATATATAGGAAGTGCTGCCCACGGGCATCGCGATGCTCAGGTCCACACGCGACAGGATGATTATCCATACGAAAAAGTTCAAGATAAATACGAATATCCCCAGCCAGACAAGCGGCGATGATATATTCCTGGCGGCGAATTCCGCTATATTACCGAAATTGATATTATCGATCCCTGTCTTGATCAGCCCTTTCTTCATCAGAAGCTGGGCGATCGTATCACCGACGTCGTTTAAGACTATCAGCAGGAATATCTTTAAAGTGAGGCCGCTACTTTTCATCAGGCGCCTTCTGCGATTTATGGTTCTTGCCTTTCTTTAATGTCGGATCAAAATTTTCGAATTTTAAGAACCGGCATGCCATTTTAAATACGGGCCTCATCCATCTGTTCCGGAGCTTTGCGTAGATGTAAAGAGGGATGAACTCAAAACCGAGCCTTCTCTTCGGTTCGTAGCCGGTGATGCCCATCTCATACGTCTTTATCTTATGCTTGATGCACCAGTTCATAACATCCCGGAACTTTATAAAATAAAGGTGGTATTTATGCGCAATCGAGTAATCCATCCCTACGTAATAATCTATGAACCGGTCCTTCGATACAAGGCACAGAAGAAAAGCGGCAAGCTTCCCGTCTATATGCCATAAAAAGTATTTCGTCTCTTCCGGCATGTTTTTAGACAGATTTTTAAAGAATGCCATCGGCAGAAGCTCGAATCCCATATCATGTTTGTCGACTATGTCCAGGTAGAGCTTATACACTTCCCTGAGCTCATGCTCATTAAGCGCGCCGACCATCTTCATATCGATTTTGACATGGCCGTCCACCCTTTTGAATTTTCTTCTCAGGTCGTATCTGGAAGCGCCGCTCAAAGTATTCAGATACTCCTCAAAGTCCTTAAACCATATGTTCATCTCGGTCGTCGGCAGGCTGTCGAGCTTTATGAACCCTTCTTTCTGAAGCCCGTCCAGCGCGCCGGTATATGAATGGTCGAAGTCCTTGAACGCCACTATAGCGCACTTCTCTTTACTTGCGATCTGTTCTATGCGCCTTACAAGGGCGTGCATCACCTTATCCTTATCGCCCCCAAATCCTATCCTGCCCTGTCCGATCGGCATGCCGCATATAAACGCCTTGAGGCTGAATATATTGCCCTTAATGCGCTTTATGGCATTAGACAATCTACGGAGCGGGCCGCTGATGCTGGTATCGAGGGAGTAGTCCATCAAGAAACAGTTTGCCGCCCCGACGACATTTTTGCCCTCATAGGCCAGGATATAATAGAGAGAGAATTGATCAAGGCCGGATTCGTCTAAGGTCCTGAAAAAATTATAACTTTCCAGGATATCGGGATAGACTTTATTCCAGGTCTCCGGGGAGATATCTTCCATCCTTCTAAAGACTTTGGTTTTGAACGGCAGTCTTTTATGGCGTTTGGATATTATCATAATGATTTAAATATAAACCTTTACTGCTTGTTAGTCAATAATTATGCTCTACAGAAAAGCGGCGGAGACGGTGTCGCAGAAGAGGATCCCCTTGTGTTTTAACGCGATACCGGTTATGGAAGCGCCCTCTCTCTTATATTTGATCAGGTCCTTATCCGCAAGTTCCAGTAAAGACTTACGCTCGAGCTCCTGAAGATCATATCCCGTCTTCTCCCTGAACCACCTGAGATCTATACCGTCCCTGGTCCTGATCTTTATCGCGGCCGTCTCTTTCGCCCTTCTTACAGGCGACAGCTTCTCGCTCGACTCGATAAGGCTCGCGCCGGACTGATAGCGTTTTATATATTCCCGGATACTCGAGACATTTTTGGCCCTTACGCCGTCCATATATGATACGGCCGATGCGCCGAGGCCAACATAGGGATTATTTTCCCAATAATTTAAATTATGCCTGCACCGGAAACCTTCATCTTTGGCGAAATTCGATATCTCATATTGTTTGAATCCCCGTACAGCCAATAATTCCATTGCTGTCTCGTACATCGCCGAGGAGAGGTCATCCTCAATGGGCGCGATACTCTTATCGAGGATAGCCTTAAAGAGAGGCGTGCCTTTTTCGTATGTGAGAGAATAGCAGGATATATGGCTCACCGGAAGTTTGACAGCCTCTTCGATTTCACTCTTCCAGTTTTCGGAAGCCTCGCCCCATACGCCGAATATCAGGTCGATGCTTATATTAGAAAAGCCTCTCTTTGCCGCCAGATAAACCGCTTCGCGGGCCTTTTCGGCGTTATGGAGACGCCCGAGTTTTTTAAGTTTTCTATCATCGAAGGACTGGACGCCGATGCTGAGCCTCGTCACTCCCGAATCCAGCAAAACCTTTATCCGGTGATCGTCCAGGCTTTCCGGATTGGCCTCCACGGTGAATTCGGGGCTTGCGCCGGCGAACTTCGGCTTTAATGCCTTCAAAAGGCGCTCCAGGAGTTCCGGCTCGAGGGCGCTCGGGGTCCCGCCGCCGATATATATGGTCGAGAAGGCTTGTGGCAGTTCCTCTATCTGGTTTATTATCACATCGATATAAGCGGCGGAGAGTTCACGGTCATAGATCTCACTGTAAAAATCGCAGTAAAAACATTTGCGTTTACAGAAAGGTATATGGATATATAAAGAGGTTTCCATGGGTTCCGGGATAAAAAAGGAGGCGCGTCTTCAACGCGCCTCCTTTAGCGAAACTGTATTTTAGACTTTCGTCCTATTTATTCAGCTTATTGATAACATCCTGCATGAACTTGCCGGCGATATCTTTACAGCCAAGGCCGAAGGCAAGCGCCATGCCCACGCCTATCGATATCAGGACTATATTTACCGCTAGCACCAGAAGAGCTGTAGCTACCTTAAGCTGCTCAATAGCTATTATAACGGTGAATACTATCAGGATCACCTGGGCAAGCTGAGCCATCAACTTCGCGTTCTTAAGGCCCGCATTCGAGCCGGCGGTGCGTATCACCGTGGCGATGAAATTGGCAAGAAACGCTCCTATTACAAGAATGAACACAGCGGCTATTATATTCGGTATATATTCGACCACTCTGGATATAAGATCGGACGCCATCTTAAGGTTAAGGGCATCCAGCATCGTAGCTACCGCCACAAGCATAACAAGCCAGTAAACTATCGCGCCAATGAGCTCGGACAGGGAAAGTTTTATATCGCCCTGCGCCAGCACTTTGGAGATACCTATCTTATCGCTTGCCATGTCCAGACGGACAGTCTTGAGAACCCTTGTAACTACCGCCTCTATAAGCTTAGCCAACAGCCACCCTACTACGAGGATGATTATGGCTCCCATTATGGCCGGAATATAGCTCCATATCTTAATGGCCATAACTTTTATCGGCTCCATCACCACAACGTTCAAATTATCCATCCAACACCTCCCTTAATTAGTATTAATGGTAATATTATACCATGTAATCCTGTTTTGGCAAGAGCGACGGACGTAATTTTACCGTTAACCGCATTTCGAATAGCCGCAGGAGTTACAGACCATGCAGCCTTCTATATGCCATAGAGCGCTTCCGCAATCCGGGCAGACCCCCACTATATCGCCTTTTTTACTGTTACCGGGCTTGTAAGTGCTTTCGCCGGAGGATGTCTGGGCCTCAATGGCCACCTTTGTATTTTCAAGTACGTTTACCTGGGCCTTGGCCTTAGAGGCGCCATGAAGCCTTCTTTCCAGGACGCGCGCTATAGCGTCCGAACAGGAGAATATCCTGCCGCCCTTTTCCCAACTCGGGGACGGGCATCTTATGCCGCGGATCTGTTCTATTATAGCCGTAGCTTCTATGCCGCTCCTGAGCGCCAGCGATACGAGCCTTCCCAGAGCCTCAAGCTGGCTCATAGCGCAACCACCCGCTTTACCCATGGACATGAAGACTTCGAAAGGCAGCCCCTTCTCATCCACGTTGATCGTAACATAGAGGTTTCCGCAGCCTGTGGCTATCTTTGTGGTGGTGCCTACAGTGACGTTCGGGCGAGGCCTCGGTATGATCTTTACCGGCATGGCCTTCTCTTTGGATGAAGCATCCTTCGACTCCTGAGGCTTACTCAATACCTGCTCCGCCCTGGAATTATCCCTGTAGATAGTGGCGCCTTTGCAGCCGCTTTCGTACGCGAGCATATATATGACGCGCACGTCCTCCACAGTAGCTTCCTGCGGCAAGTTTACGGTCTTCGATACCGCGTTATTGGTATATTTCTGAAATGCCGCCTGCATCTTTATATGCCAGTTCGGCGCTATATCATGCGCAGTCACAAACAATGCCTGCACCTCTTCCGGGATCTCCTGCATCCCGCGTATAGTGCCGTGCTGCGCGATCAGGTTCATCAGTTCGGGCGTGTAGAAACCTTTTGCCTCCGCCACCTCTTTAAAATAAGGATGGACCTCGACCATCTTCACGTTGTCCATTATGTTCCTTATATAGGATATGGCGAATATGGGCTCTATCCCGCTGGAGCAATTGGCTATGATCGAAAGGGTACCCGTAGGAGCTATCGTGGTGAGGGTCGCGTTCCGGAGCGGCTTCGCGCCTTTGGTATCATATATGCTTCCTTTGAAGTTAGGGAAGGCCCCTCTCTCCGCGGCCAGTTTCTGGGACGCCGAGGTCGCGCGCTCCAGGACGAACTTCATGGTCTTCTCGGCGAGTTTTATCCCATCGCTTGAGTCGTACCTTACCCCGAGCATGAAAAGCATATCGGCAAATCCCATGACCCCGAGCCCGATCTTGCGGTTCGACTTTGTCATATCCTGTATCCTCTTCAAAGGATAGGAGTTCATGTCTATTACGTTATCGAGAAAATGGACGGCCTTCTCGACCGTATCCCCGAGTTTGTTCCAATCGATCCCTCCGGAAGATACCATATTCGCGAGATTTACGGAGCCGAGGTTACAGCTCTCGTAAGGCAAAAGCGGCTGCTCGCCGCACGGGTTGGTCGACTCTATCTCTCCACACTGAGGGGTGGGATTATCCTTATTTATCCTGTCTATGAATATTATGCCGGGTTCTCCGTTCTGCCACGCCATCTTTATCACAAGGTCCCAAACTTCCCTGGCGTTCAGTTTTCCGAACGATTTCTTCGAGCGCGGGTCTATCAGGTCGTACTCCTCGTTCTTCAATGCCTTAGCGATAAAATCTTCCGTGATGGCCACGGAGATATTGAAGTTGGTGATCTCTTTGTCTTTTTCTTTGCAGGTGATGAATTCCAGGATATCCGGATGGTCTATCCTCAGGATGCCCATATTCGCGCCGCGGCGCGTGCCGCCCTGTTTCACAGCCTGGGTGGCCGCGTTAAATACCTTCATGAACGAGACAGGGCCGCTCGAAATGCCGCCAGTAGATCTTACGGGAGAGTTCTTCCCTCTCAAACGCGAAAAACTGAAGCCGGTACCGCCGCCCGATTTATGTATCATTGCCGTGTCTTTTATCGTTTCGAATATCGACTCCATCGAGTCGTCTATCGAGAGTACGAAACATGCCGACAGCTGCTGCAGCTCGCGCCCGGCGTTCATCAGGGTCGGGGAATTGGGCAGGAAATCAAGATCTGTCATCATCTCGAAAAATTCTTTTTCGGTCTTCGCCACCTCTCTGGAGGTCTTGCCGTAATACGAATCGGCCGTGGCGATATTCTTCGCTACGCGCCGGAACATATCTGCCGGCGTCTCTACAGGCTTACCATCATCGTTTTTCTTCAGATACCTTTTCTCTAAAACCTTTACCGCATTCTCAGACAACTTCGAATTCACGCCCGTATCTTTCCCCATTCTCTTTCTCGCGGCCTCCACTTTTCCTTGTTTATAACCGATTAAATAGACCTTGGAGATAATATCACGCGCGGGATATGCTGTCAAGAAAAAACACTACATATTGTATGTAGTGTTTTTAAAAATACTATTAGTAGTGTTTTTACCGTCGGCTGCTATTTATTTTGTCTCTTCTTTTTTTGCCGCGGCCTCATCTTTAATTTCGCTCAAGGCCGCTATCACAGCTATCGCTCCGGCAAATATTATTATCGGGGGGATCGAGCCTTTGAGAAGCGCCGCAAAATAATACCACCATTTCATGAGTCCGACTATTCCGATCAAAACGGCTATGGCGCCTACTACTACGCCGGTATATTTTCCCATTGGCCCCTCCTTAGATTAACAGTGAAAGTATAGCACATAAGAGTCCCGGAAACAAGAGAAAATAGTCACTTAGCGCGGGCGTGGTGGCGCTTCTTTTCGGTGACCTGGAAGTGCATATACTTGCCGAGCATCAGGCGCGTCTGCGCGTCGATAGCGGGAGTCGAGCCGAGGAACGCCGCAACGAACGGCGCGAGCAGCCACTGCGTATACATCACGAGGTGCTTCTGCGGTTTCACATCTTTCGGCCTTGGCGGCAGGAGCTTTATGCTCACAAATATTAATATGAATAACGTAAATAACGACATGTTAAAGAGTGTGGCGGAAACGCTCGGAAGATTGTACCCCATCGCCGTCTGTCTGAAGAGCCCGCCGCCGAATATTATGGGAAGGGGCGCGATGAACGTGACTATTATGGCCCAGACGGCCCAGGTATAATGGCTCTCGAGTATATTCAGCGACCTTCTTATCTTGGTCAGGAGCGGTATCTTCTTATTGTGCATAAAACCGATCACCAGGTAAGGAAAATTCTCGACACCCCACGCCCAGCGCCGCTTCTGCTTATATTGCTTTACGATAGTGGGCAGGACTTTACTTTCCGTGGCGACATCCATTGAGACCGTTACGTACATGGGCACGACGGCGTAGTGCCCGTCAAAATGCAGGAAACATTTCCAGTATATTACAGAATCGTCGGATATCATGTCCAATGGCCAATAGTTGACTTCGACCAGCGTCTTAAAACTCATGCTGTGGCTCGAGAATGTGACGAACTTTTCGATCCTCATGGTCTCCACCAGCTGCATAAAACTGGAGCCAAGCTCCAATAGCCTGGCAATAGAACGGGCATGCCATATATTATTATTGTAGACGGGAATAGGCTGGTAGCTCGAACGCGTCCGGTCGGGACTGGCAATATATTGGTATGTAAGGCACCCGAAGTATTCCCTGTCAGCGCAGGTATCGGCGTCAAAGCATGATATCACCACATGCTCGTAATCTATCTTGTTGGAATCGAGAAAATCCTTTATCGCTCTCGCGCCCCAGGTGGCATTAGCGCCTTTTGCCTTTATCTCTCCGGGTAAACCATCGGGGTGAGACGTCACTAAAAACTTCCAGAAATTCTTCTCGTGCGCTTTCTTGAGAGCCAGCGCGTTATTCCAGGCATCCTTACCAGCCCTCTCCTCCACGCTCAGGACCATTATCATCTTATCTTTAGGGTAGTTGGAATTCTCGATCGACTCGATCGACGGTTTCAATATCTCGGGGCCCTCTTTATACACGGGAAAGAGCACCGCATGATAGATATTTTTATGCTCAAGGCCCCTGACCCTGCCCAGCAATTCACATTTCTTAAACCAGTCCCAGTTCCGCTCCCTGGCAAGGCGGCGGTAGGCGAAGAGCAGCAGCATACTGAGGTATGTCATCCTTATCACCCAGTACAGGTCGAAGGTTATTACAAATATCGCCACCCAGAGCGGTTTTATGAAGGCAAAAATAAATAGCCCCAGGATCGTCGTCCATGTGAGGAGCCCCGGGATTATCTCGAAAAGCCTTCTATAGAACCTATCTCTTTTCATATCCGGCTTCCTGCTCTTTCTTAATCAAACTCTGTATTATGCTGTCGAAGAATTTCTGTTTAAGGTTAAGCCTGTACAGGTAGTTCGATTCTTTGGAATCCGCGCCTATGTGCGTATCGATGAAATATAATGAGCCGCTATTCTCATCGTAACCGACATTCTGCGGCTTCGAATTAAATTTGTACAATGACACTATATTGCGCGTTCCGGCGCCGGATAACTCCACCACCTTTATATCTTTATGGGTGACCACTATTATGTAATTTGCGCTGGGATACCAGAACGCGTCAATGATAAGGCCGTCGCCCGTAAAGACCTCTTCCACCTTCACGGCTTCCTGCTGCATATGGATCACTCCGAGCGTGCCGGGAGAGAAAAAAAGGAGGTCATTACCATCTGAAGAAAATCTCTTGCCGATGATACCGTCGGGCCAATTTCCGTAAGTTGCCAGCCTCGTCATATTGCCTCCGTCCATATCGGAACGAAAGAACCCCGACTTCTTCATATAGTATATGTAATTTTTATTCGAGACGATAAAGTCGTGTATACCCCTCTGGCTTATGGCCTTCATCTCCTGAGTGATCGGAAAGAGGATTATCCGGTCCGCCTTCGTCGCCATGTTCGGCTTGACGACTATATCCTTCTCCCACGGATAAAAACCGTCCTTGCGCACTTCTACCTTATAATCGCCGGGCTTCAGCTCCTCTATCTGGGCGGGTGTAAGTTCCTGGCGCATGGCGCCGTTTAAATATATCGAAGCGCCTGCCGGGCGGCTCGCGATGTAAAGGATGCCCGTCTTATATATCTTGAAATTGCGATAATCTATCTTATAGCCAAGCGCATACGACAATATCACCGGCAGCAGCACGCAGAACAGCATCACCGAAAAATAGAACGCTATCGCCCTTCCTATCTTATCTATGGGCCTCATATTATAACCTCGATATCCTGAGCTGGCCGCATCCGGCGTCTATGTCTTCACCCTTCGACTTGCGGTGGGTCACGTTTATACCATTATCCTTAAGGATCCCCAAAAAGGCTTTTATCTCGGTAAGCGACGGCCCGGAGTAACCCTTGATCCTTATCTTATTGTAAGCTATCGTATTCACTTTACACTTCACATTTTTTATCAGCTTCACAAGCTTAAGCGCGTCTATAGGCGAAGCATTGGCGCCTTTTATCAATATGTATTCGAACGTTATAACGCGGTTAGTCTTCTTTATATACTCATCACAGGCGCGTATCAACTCTTTAATGTGATACTTCTTATTTATAGGGACAAGTTTTGAGCGGAGATCGTCATCGGCAGAATGGAGCGATACCGAAAGCTCGACCTGAAGGGCTTCGTCCGCCAATCTCTCTATCCCGGGTATTATACCACAGGTCGAGATGGTGATCTTCCTGGCTCCTATATTGAACGCATCCGGGTCATTGAATAGCCTCACCGCCCTCAATACATTATCATAGTTATCGAACGGCTCGCCTATCCCCATGAAGACCAGGTTCGTAACAGGCGCCCCCGGATTTTTTGATTTCACAAAGATGACTTCGTCCAGTATCTCCGAGGCCTTAAGGTTCCTCACAAATCCGAAAGGAGCGCTCGCGCAGAAACTGCAGGCGAACTTACAGCCGACCTGGCTCGACAGACATATCGTCGCTCTCTCTCCTTCCGGCAGGAAAACCGTCTCGATCGTGCTCGCGTCTTCCAGCTTCAACAGATACTTCGTAGTGCCATCCGAGGCCGAGCGCCTGGAGTCGAGCATAACCGGGTGCGTGATATGAAATCTGCCCTTGAGCTTATGGCGCAGCTCATCCGAGAGGTCAGTCATCTCATCGAACGACCTCACTCCGGACTTATAGAGCCAGCGGAATATCTGCTTCGCTCTGTAGTCCTCAGCGCCGAGTTCCTCCAGCGCCGGGCCGAGCTCCGCTTTCGACAGGTTCTTTATATCAGTTTTATCCATAGTAACTATTAGGTCTTTTAGGAGATTTTTTTCTTGGCGAAGATCTTGTAGAAACAGAATATAACTAGCGCTGTTATGAATCCCCATGACAGGACCAGAAACGCCCAGCCCGACGGTCTCATAGCCTGGTCCTCCTCTTTCTCGCCCACGCCACCTTCACCATAACCGCCAGGGCGATAAATATCGCTATCAGGAATAGCCTCGTCCCCAGGACAAAAGGCTTGTCGGCATCCGGCACGTTCTTCATAAGTATCGTGGGTATGCCGTCCTGGTAAAACCAGAAGCCGAGTATCGCGAACAGGAAAAGCGGAGTTATATACTTTATTATGAACTTGTAGATCTTCGGAATGTTCATATCGGCGCCATGGTGTATCTCCTTCCACGCCTTCTCCATCCCGAATATCCAGGCAAAGAGTATTATCTCGATGGTCGCGAAGAATACGAGGCAGAACGTGCCGCCCCAGAAGTCGAGCTCGTTCACAACGCCCTTGCCTATCAGGAATATCGCCGGCTGGCAGAGCACAAAAGTGACGGCGCCGAATATCTGCACGGCGCGAAACCTGGTTATGTTAAACTCGTCTTCCAGAAACGCGACTGCCGGCTGAGCCAGCGATATGGACGAGGTTATCCCTGATAGGAATAACAACATAAACCATGCTCCGCCGAAGAGGCCCGCGAACGCCACCTTCTGAAATATCAGCGGCATCGTGACAAACCCGAGATTGAACGCTCCGCCTCGGGCTATAGTCTGGATATTCTGGGGCCCGAAGAATACGAATGCAGCGGGAATAATGATGCTTCCGCCGATGACTACCTCGGCGAATTCATTGGTTCCAGCGGCGGAAAGTCCCGACAGCACCACATCATCGCCCTTAGAGAGATAGCTGGCATAAGTGAGTATAACGCCTATGCCTACGCTGAGCGTAAAGAGTATCTGGCCCGAAGCGGCGAGCCACACCTTAGCGCTAAGGAGCGCCGAGAAGTCCGGGTTCCACAGGAACCCTAACCCGTTCATAAGGTTCCATGACGGCCTGGAAGGGTCGGGAGTGCCTAACGAGAGGACCCTGGCCATCACTATGAACCCGCAGATGAAAAGAAGCGGCATGGCTATTTTACACAGCTTTTCGATGCCGCCCTTGATACCATGATATATCACCCATATATTGGCCAAAAATGTTATCACGAAAAATGTATAGGCCGGAATGATGCTCGAAAAATACTGATTCTTTTCGAGCCCCTGGAAGCCGCGCAGGAAGGATTGCATCGCGCCCTCCGTGCCCGAGCCGGAATACTTCCCGATGATAGCGAAGAAGCTGTAGGCAAGGGTCCAGGATTCTACGTAAACGTAATAGATGAATATGATGAGCGGGCCGAATATCCCGATGACGCCGAAGTATTTTATGAAGCGGTTCTTTTCCCACATCGTGTGGAATATGCCGGGCGCCGTGCCGTGCCCGAACCCGCCGCCGTAACGGCCGAGCGTCCATTCCACCCACATAAGCGGTAAGCCTAAAAGTAAGAGGGCTATGAAGTACGGTATCATGAACGCGCCGCCTCCGTTAGAGGCTGCCTGGACGGGAAATCTCAGAAAATTTCCCAGCCCGACGGCGCTTCCGGCCACCGCCATTATGATACCCAGCTTTGTCCCCCAGGTCTGCCGCTTATTCGCCATATCCATCCGTTTTAGCGCTGGTATGCCTACGAGGTCTCTTTTATCGCTTTGACGAGAGCCTCTTCAAAGAGATCCGTTCCGAGATCCATCTCTTTTTCGGTGATATAGAATGAAGGCGCGAGCGTGAAGACATTCTTATAGTATCCTCCGACATCGAGCACAAGCCCGCGGGTCTTTCCACCTGTGGTGAGACGCCCGCTCAGGCCTATCTCTTCTATCCTATCGGTGAGCTCTTTATTAGGAGTGTACCCGTCCTTCTGGCAGATCTCGATCCTCAGCGCGAGGCCGAGGCCGTCGACATCTCCTATCTGCGGATACTTTTTACGCAAGGCTTTCAGCCTCGAGAGGAAATATTTGCCTTTTTTCGGTATCTCTGTAGCAAAGTCCGATTCCTCTATAATCTTCATCACCTCGAGCCCCGCTGCGGTGCCCTGAGGGTTGGATGAGAACGTCGAATGGGTCGAGCCCGGCCCGAAGACCTTAGGGTTGATCAGCTTCTCCTTCGCCCATATACAGGAGATGGGGTTCATGCCGTTCGTGAGGGCCTTGCCAAAGACTATTATGTCGGGCGATACGTTGAAATGCTCGATGGCCCAGAACTTTCCCGTCCTGAAGAATCCCATCTGGATCTCATCGTCGACGAGCATTATATTGTATCTATCCAATATCTTTTTAAGGGCCGGGAAATATTCCATCGGCGGCACCACGTATCCGCCCGTGCCCTGCACCGGTTCGACATAGAACGCGGCAAATTCGCAATTATTGTTCTTCTTGTTAACAACGCCGTAATATTCCGTCGCGAAGAGTTTTTCGAACTGTTTCAGACAGAACATATCGCAGGATTCTCTCTTCTCGCCGTACGGGCACCTGAAGCAGTACGGATACGGAACGAACAGCGCCCTGTCGCCGAAATGGCCGAACCTCTCCCTGTAGCGGTAACTCGATGTTATGGCCGAAGCCCCCAGCGTCCTGCCGTGGTAGCCTCCCATAAAAGCGAATACGAGATTTTTCCCCGTATGGTTACGGACAAGTTTCAGTGAGTCCTCTACCGCGGATGCCCCTCCGACATTGAAATGGATACGCCCGTCTTCTCCGAACGTCTTCTCGGCCCTCCGGGCAAGCTTAGTCGCCAGCAGGATCTTCTCCTCATGCAGGTATTGGCACGCCAGGTGCGGCAACGCGTCTATCTGGCGCTTCAGAGCGTTACTGACGCGCCCATTGCTGTACCCGAAGTTAACGGCGGAATAGAGCATCTGGAGGTCCAGAAATTCCACTCCCTCTCTGTCGTATAGAAACGAGCCGTGGCAGCTTTTAAATATATTGGGCTCATGGACATAATGGACCGTGTCGCCCCATGAACAATATTTGCTTTCCAGCTTCATCAGCTCCTGGTGGGTGAGCCGGCTGCTGAGGTCTTTAACATCTCTCTTCTCTTTGCTTTTCGTCATAACCTTTACTTTCTGGTTCACGCTAGTCTCCTTTTAAGATATTCGTAAACATCCTTCATATCGTCAAACGGAACGTGAGGCACCTTCTCCGCTTTCAGGTGTTCCTTAAGCGAGCTCTTCGCGAATACCAGCTTCGCTTTTCTGGAAGGACATAGATCGGATAAACCATCCCCTATATATATCGATGTGAAGCCGGCTTTGACATTAGCCAGCATATTCTTACTCTTGCAATGGGCGCACCCGCCGCACTTCTTATCGCTATGCGGAAATGACGGGATCATCACATCCTCAAGCATCTTTAACGAGTTGCAATAAACGTCCAGGCCTTCTATATCGTTATTCTTCAGTATGCCCTTCAGTATGTACTCGAAATTATCGCTTAATATCACCGTCTTTATCTTCTTGGAGCCGCATAATTTTAAGATTTTCTTAAAAAAAGGGTCTATCTTTATCGTAGTGAGATACTTATCGAGCCGTTCACGGGCCAGGCGAATGCCCCTCATCTGACCGTCCAGGCACTCTCTGGAGCCTATCTTGCCGAGCCTCCACTCCTCCTCAAGCTGCATCCATTTATCGTCGCGCGAGAAACGTTCCAGCATGTCGTCCAACACGTCGATCTCGGTGATCGTATTGTCGAAATCGAAGAATACAACGCAGTTTTTTATCTTCTTATCGTTTTTACTCATAATGCTTTTCTGCCGGAGGCATCCACCAGTTCCTTTATATCATCGACTACCCCGTGCTTCAGCAGCTCTTCGAGCGCAAGGGGTATCGTCAGGGACCAGTTGGTCTTTGCGATCGTGCCCGGCACATTTATCCTGTACTGGTAAGGGTCTCCGATAAATATGCCGCCAACGTAGAGGTAATCTATAAGAAGCTCTATCGAGAATACCGCGCGCGAGCTTAAAGTTATATTGAGAGCCGAGCGCATGATCCGGGCATCGCACTTTTCCTTCATTGCGCCATTAAGCTTAAACCGCGCCCATAGCTTTTCCTTCTCCATGTACGTATTTTCGTACATATCGAGAAAGTCCTTCAGCTCTTCCTCGCGCTTACCCAGAATTCCAATGTAAATCTCTTTCGTCTTTACCTCATCGTTCCAGCGCAGGCGCCCGCGCCCGGAACGTTCGGGATCGAAGAGCTCTCCCTTAACGCGTTCGTAATTTATGCCCCGTTCGCCGCACTTCCTGATGAATAACGCCTCGTCAACGGTGCCGGCCTCATTCTCCCACCATGCCGCCCAGTTAGTCGTATCGTGCGTGGAGAGCATCGCGACCGCTGCGGCGCGGTATTCCTTAGGCGCGAGGAAATCGTGGCTCACCGACCAGTCCTTTACCCATCTCTGAACCTCATTTCCCGGTATGCCGAACTCCTTCAACATCTCCGGGCAGGCCTTCGGTATCATACCGAGATCCTCCGCCGAGAGCAGCATCTTAGTATTGTCCGTCAGGACCGACAATATCCGTCTGCCGTGATCGCTCCATACATTTTCATCCGCCGGGTCGAAAGATCCTTTTAGCCCCTCGTTCTCGAGCGGCTCATTATAAGGTATGCTCCATATACGGAACAAGCCGACGACGTGATCGATCCTCAGGATGTCGTAAAAGTTCTCTGCATATTTTAATTTCTCCTTAAAATATTTATACTTATCGGCGGCTATCTTTTCCCAGTCGTATGTGGGCATGCCCCATCTCTGCCCTTTGGAGCAATACATATCAGGCGGAGCCCCTGCCGCGAAATCGAGCTTGAAGTATTCGGGATGTGCCCAGACATCGGCGCTGTCGCGCGATATCAATATCGGCAGGTCCCCCTTTATCAGGACATGCTTCGAAACGGCGTATTCTTTTGCCGCCTTGAATTGTTTATACAGCACCCATTGGATCCACTTCTGGAATGTGATATCTTTTTTATGGTCTTCTTCAAAGAGCGAGAGCGCATCCTCGTCGCGGTATGCATATCCTTCTTCCCAGTCATACCACGGCTTCCCCAAGTGGCGGTTCTTAAGGACCTTATAGAGGGCCAGATCGTCCAGCCAGTATTTATTTGCTCCTGTAAATTTCTTGAATTCAGGCGAGGCGACGGCCTCCGCGGCAAATATATCCCATAGCATCTGGCGCTTCTCTTCCCGTATGGCATAATCGACATGTCCGCTTCCCGCGGGAAAGAACTTCCGTATCCTGTCTATCTTCGTTTTTATCGCCTTGTTACAGGTTAAAGGGGCCGCGTTGAAAGATATATAAGACGGCTCAAGAGCAAACGAGCTTATGGCGTCGTAGGGACAAAATGTCACCCCTATCTCGTTCATCGGCAAGAGCTGCAGGATAGAGACTCCTGTCTTTTCGCATAGGTCCACCAGAAGTTTCAGATCGTCCAGGTCGCCTATTCCCGCGCTATTCTTCGAATATACCGAAAATAACGGGACCAAGAGGCCCGCGCGCTTGTGGGTCCCTATCGCCTTCCACTTATCGGATGAGAGCGTCTTAAGCAGATCTACTTTTTCCTGAGCCATAAATTGCCTTTATTTATCCTAATATACTATATAATAGCCCTTATCAGGTCAATAAAAATAGTGAGCGAAAACGGGAAATGACGGCTATTTCACATCTACTGTTCTGCTCTGCGAAGATTATACTCGACATACATCGCAAGGACTTCCTGGATCTTAATCGGGGCGGGCACCACAAAATAATGGCTTATAATGGCATGGGCCATTTCGTGGCCCACGATCTCGCGCTTAAATCCCTCTTCGGATGTATAAATGGTATTTAAACTGTAAAAATAAAAAGACTGCTTATCCTGAAGATCCGCATTAAACATACGCTTATAGACATCTTTCAGGAGGCCGTTATTCCGGCATATCTTGATATTTATCTTAAGGCTATAGATATGCATATCGAGAACATCGGAGACCTGGCCGAATAGAGCGTCGATCATAAGCCCGAGTTCATCCTCATATGAAGAGGCGCCGCCCAGTGTCAGGCCGGACAGCACCTTATCCGCCTGCCGCACATTAAGACTTCGGATAAGGTTTGTAACATCGGCTTCCGGCGGGTAATAAAGTACGGCGTATTTGCTCTCGATCTTCTTCGCTGAGCCGAAACCATCGTCAAACGCATATGCGGCGCCGGCGCTCAAAAATAGAGCGATCAGCACGATATATACGCGGATTATTTTATGACGACGCATTGTCAGGGTCATTGAAGCTCTAAAATTTAAAATGGTGCAACGCCTCGTCAAGTTCCGAGGCTTCCTTCTTCAGCTCTCTCAGCTCCGAGTCGTCCACGCTTTTACTCTTTTGCACATCCCCAAGCTTATTTTTCAATTTGGTGAGCGAGCTATTGACCGCTGTAAGGCCCTTACGCACATTGGACATCATATCGTTGAGGGCTTTCGCGACATCCTGCAGTGAATCTTTTCTGCGCAGATGGCAATTTTCGGAGAAATTCCCGCCGCTCAGATCGGCGAGCGTCTTCTTAAACCTGTAGGCCGGGCCCGCTATGCGGTGTGAAATAAATAGAGTAATAAATATGGTAGCGATACCTACAAATACCGTGGCGATGACAAATGTCTGTATGAGCAGCGGGAAGAGAAAGTCGGCCGTGGTCTGGACGACTACACGAGAATTAATGAAAGAGACTGTGGTGGCCTTATTCGACAATGAATACAATACCACCATTATGAACAGGCCCGTGGCGGCCACAAGCATACAGAATTTAAGGATGAAGGTCCCCTGGAACTTCTTATCGATAAAATAATTCTTTCGCCTTATCCGGCGAGGAGGCGTTCCGGCGTTTGTCATATATGCTCCCTTATTTTTTCTCTTTCAGGATATCGTTATTTACGGTTATATGCGACTTTTTCCGCATTCCGGCGATCCAGTCGTTAATGATCTTTGTCTCTTTCGACCTGGCAAGGTCCCATTTTATGCGTTTATAAGCGTTCGCGTACGATTCACTTATGTTGCCTTCCTTCAGTATGTTATCGTATGCCCTTCTGACCTCATCATCGGTCACGAATGACGACTCCTTTATCTTCTTTGTCTCTTGATCCAGCGCTATCTTTAACAGGGACTGCTCCCAGAATTTTTCGATCATCCTTAAGAAACCCTTCTCCTTATCGAGCCCCTCCTTCTGCGCATATTGCAGTATCAGTTTTCGGTCGATCAGGGTGGTCAGGAAATTCTGGCGGGACTCAAGGCTGTCTATCTTGCCATAGGCGGAATCCTTAAATTCCTGCTCGAACTCGTCGCGTGTAATGGTGTAGCTGTTTATCTTTACAACCGTGTCTTTGTCAGCAACTTTGCATGGCTTCTGACAGCAGCCGCTTACGAAGAAAAATGCCAATAATAAGAATAATAGATATCTTTTCCTTATCATATAACCCTCCTGGTCGCTAATTGTAAGTAACGATCTTTTCTAGTATTATACCTTCTAAAAAAAGAAAGGGCAAGTTATTCACTTACCCTTCACTACCTTAGAATTATGAGCTCCATCCTGCTCCCAGGGTGTCCCCTTCCAGGATGGCCCCGGGCTCTAGTGAGGATGGCCCCGGGCTCTAGGAGGCGGCTATCTTTTCCTGCAGATAAGTGAACTTGTGTGTTATGTAATATTCCCTGACATCCTTCTTTACCAGTGAACCTAGGGCAACCCTGAAGTCGCTTTCTTTAAACCTGTTTGACACGCGCAATAACCCATTTAAATCTTCCCGGGACGCTTTTAGCGCTATCCCCTTTCTGAGTAAAAACTCTATGTCATAGAAATCCCTTATCTCATGGCGCTCCAAAGCCGCCTCGATCTTATTCTTCATCATCTGCTCTAAAGACATGACCTTTAAGATAACCTGCTTTGAGCTAAAGGTAGAGAACGCTATCCGCTCCTCAAAATCGCACTTTTTTACCTCTTTGCGTATTTCAAGTTTAAGCCTTTTGGGATAGCCTTTGGCGCGCAACTCCAGCAAAATCGTATAATGTTTTATCCAGGCGTCGGTCAATTCATATTGTTCGGCAAGGTATTTTTTTAATTTAGTAAAATATAATTCAGGGTCGGTCTTTTTCACAAACCAAAAGTCGAGATCTACAGAGTACCTGTTCAGCTCGTAACACAGCCTGAGCATTGTGCCGCCGCCAAATACCAGCGGTTCAAGGAATCTGCCGCTATTCATCCTTTCCAGGGCTTCGATCTCCAGTACTTCATGTCTTTCGAATGTATCCATATTCCTTTAAAACCTCTTTTGTTTTTTCAGGAAATTTTTCGGAGATCGCCTTGATCTCGCCTATATTTAATTTACCGCGGTCTATTGAACTTAAATCGAGATTATATCGTTTAATGCTCATAAAGTACACGGCGTCAAGAAACGCTTTTTCGGGAGTCGCTATAAAAAAACCTTTCTTTTTCGCAAATCCAAAATACAGGCCTTTGTTTATCTTAGTAAAATTAAAGGCCGTGTCCGATACATCCGCCTTTTTCGTGCGTTTTACAGCTACGGACTCTATAAAATCTCTCTGCATTTGCGTCGTTATCTCATAATAGTCCAGAGCGGTCATTAAAGATATATAGGAAGGCACCTGAATAATATTGGCTATCGTGAACTTTTCTTCTTTTGTCAAGGCATCCCACCTGTCTCTCAGGACATAGGTATTCCTCTTAACCCTTAACAATATCCCCTGATTTACATACCTGTTGGCTGAAACCATAGCGGATCCTGGGGTTATACCTAGAGTCTTAGATATCTCCTCATATCCGAAATAAAGCTTCTCTATACTCTTCAATTTTGTGTAATTCATGAAATACACCTAATTAACATATTTGTTAATTAAGTATACTTGATAAAAGTGGGTTTGTCAAGTGGCGCAAAAACAAAAAAAATCCCCGACCATATAGCTATGTCCGGGGATAAAAAGAAAAGGCAAGCTAATCGCTTGCCCTTAACGGCCTTAGAATTATAAGCTCCACCCTGCACCCTTCCAGGATGGCTCCGGAGTATTGCTTCGCCGTTTTGGCAAATAACTAGAAAAACCTGTTGAGGAACTGACGCGGCGTGAGGACTTTGAGCTTACGTCTTGCCCTGGCAGGATAATGGGCCACATTGCCGGTGATCAGGCATTCTGCCTTTCCGGAAATAGCGACTTCCAGAAACGGCTCATCATCCAGATCCGGTAAATGTCTTGAAAGCGGCAGGGATGCTACCGGAACACCGAAATGCGTAATAAAGTCGATCAATTGCTCAATTCGGGTTTTATCAAAAGAAAATTTCGGTCGCAGTAATACTTCCTCATACTCTGAAACTATGCGCGCGTCATATAACAGATCAAACGCTCCGGAGGCAACCATTCTTATTATCTCCGCGCTCACGCCATAAGGCGATAATAGGCCCGATACGAGAACATTGGTATCGATGACAACCTTCATCCCTTAACTCTTCTGCTGCGGACGATCCCGATTTCAGAGTCGATTTCGCTATCTTTTATCATGAATTTTTTGGATTTCGCCCCCTGAAGCTGAAGAGCGGTAACAGCGCTTATCGCGCGCGCTCTCCTTATAGCGGCAAGCGAATCCTCCAGCGACTCTTCCGAGATCGCGGTCATGATGGCGATAGGCTTTCCGTTCGACGTCAAAACCATCTCCATACACTTCGGAAGCTCGACCTGTATCTGGTGCGATTTAGACCTGAGATCTCTTATTGTGACAAATTTCATACATCCCTCCTGTCACCCATAAGTATACACTATTGTGACACTATTGTCAATCTACATTTAAAAGAAAGGGCAAGCTATTCACTCGCCCTTAATAGTTATCCATATTGCCGTGGTATTTGTTGTTGGTATGAGTGCCATCCTGCAGCTCGCTTTTAAGCTCTTGCTTGGAAGGTAAGTATAGTTTATATTTCGATGCGAACATCTGTTTGCTTCCGGAAAGAAGGGTATATTTGACCATGGTATTGTTCTTATTAGAACACAGGATCAGGCCTATCGTAGGGTTGTCTCCCTGTTTCTTTTCCTCTCCCTCGAAATACCGCATATAAAAGTCCATCTGCCCGATGTCACCGTGAGTAAGCTTACCTATTTTGAGATCGATCAAAACAAAGCATTTCAGTAAATAGTTGTAAAATACAAGGTCAATATAGAAATGGTCTCCATCAACAGTGATACGCTTCTGTCTCGCTATAAAAGCAAACCCCCGGCCAAGCTCAAGAAGAAATTTATGAAGCTTATTGATAAGATTGCTTTCAAGGTCCTTCTCCAAAAGAGACGTATTCTCTTTGATATTAAGAAATTCCAGAACATATGGATCTTTAATAAGGTCTCTAGGGTCTGAAACAGCCTGCCCCTCCCTGGCCATCCTTAAGATCTGTTTCTTGTCTTTACTTAAAGCCAGTCGTTCAAATAATAGAGAATTTATCTGCCGATCCAGCTCACGGGAACTCCACCGGCTCTTAATGGATTCAACCTCATAAAATCCGCGGGCCTCTATATTTTCAACCTTAAGAAGCAAGCGATAATGAGTCCAACCCAAAAGTGAACGCAGCGCGTTCACTTTTGGAAAAGCGAGATAAAAATTCTTCATATACCACAAATTTCTAGGGGTAAACCCTTTCCCGAAATCTACGGTCAACCTTTCGGATAATCCCTTTATAAGAAAATCGCCATAGCCGGCTCGAGTTTTGCCTTTCTGTTCGTGCTCAACGATCAAGCGGCCGATCTCCCAGTAAGCTCGCACCATAGTTGAATTGACTGTTTGTAAAACACGGCTTCGCGCCTCATTTAATATTAAGGCGACCCGCTTATACAAAGCTTCCGTAGATTGTTTTGATATTTTACTCATCTTATCAGCTCCTTTTAAGACTAATGGTTTTTGGCATATGCATCCCCTACATATAAAGACGCTAAAAAGGCCAAAATTGTTGCAGATTATTTTAAAATAAATGCAAAAAATCCCCGGACACAGTTATGTGGCCGGGGATAAAAAGAAAGGGCAAGTTATTCACTTGCCCTTCACTGTATCTACGTTGCGGTAGTATTTGTTATCGGGAGAGCCCCTGATTTCCGGAGTTCTCGAACAACGACCTGAGTCCTTCATGGCCTACCAGGTTTATCGAGCCATTCAAGAAGCTGTAAGAGTTCGCGTCAAGGATCATCGCGTTAAAGGCCGCCATATCGTAAGACGTCAGCGGCTGGTAGAAGTACACCCCGCCCACGCTCGGATTGACTATATTTATCTGATATGTGGTCATCTGCCCCATATCCGGAGACGGGTATCTGGGGTTTTCCAGGGTCGAGAGCTGGGTGGTTATAGTCGTTGTATTTGTAAGCGTAGGAGAAGGAGGCGGTGGATTTGTTGCCCAACCTATACAATTAAAGAATACACTATTCGCATTATATATGGCCGGGCCTACATTATTAGAATCGTGCACCTCAAGGAAATCCACAGCTACAGTTCCTTGCGGATCTATCTTCCACTGCGTGGGAGAAGCGCTACTCTGTAATATAAGGCGGTTTATGATAGACGTACCTTTCAAAGTGAGGGTGCCTGTTATTGTCTGGGTCGAGCCCGCTGTAAATTGTAGAGTCTTTCCGGCAATATCGCAATAGAGGTTATTAAAGGTGGTATCGCCTGATATGTTTGATTGGCCGGCGCCTGTAAATTTAACGGTTCCCGTGCCGGGAGTGAATGTTCCATTGTTAGTCCAGTTACCGGAGATAGTAATAGTTTTATTACTGCAATTTAATGTGCTACCCACACCTATCATTAAATCACCTGTTATAGTAAGGTCGCTATCTAATGTGTATGTGCCTGTCTGTGCCGGAGAACGTGAGGTTCGTGTAAGAGTTGCCGGCCTTCAGCGCTGTGCCTGTGCCCGTATATTCTACACTGCCTGCTATATTAGGCACTGACTGTGTGGAGAGACCTTGTAATTTTACGAGACCGTTATTCGTGACGCTTGCACCACCTGTTAAGTTATAGCTTACCAGGTCCAATATGTCATTTACCCCGACTATGACCGAACTTGATACTGACAGGTTGCTGGCGAGGGTGTATGTGCCTGTGCCGGAGAACGTGAGGTTCGTGTAAGAGTTGCCGGCCTTCAGCGCTGTGCCTGTGCCCGTATATTCTACTGTGCCGGAGAACGTGAGGTTCGTGTAAGAGTTGCCGGCCTTCAGCGCTGTGCCTGTGCCCGTATATTCTACACTGCCTGCTATATTAGGCACTGACTGTGTGGAGAGACCTTGTAATTTTACGAGACCGTTATTCGTGAAACTAGTTCCACCGGCGGAAAAATTATAGCCAACTATGTCGAGTGTTGCTCCTGAAGATACCATAACAGTGGATGAAGAGAAAGCATTATTAACACCGCAAGTTATGGTGCCAGCATTCACCGTAGTGGTGCCGGTATATAGGTTGGTCCCCGACAGTGTCAGGGTGCCGGATCCTACCTTAGTGAGAGCGCCCGTCGTGTTAGTGCTAGCTCCCGAGATCGTAAGATCAGTCCCGGCGGTTGTGATATCGATGGTGGAAGTGGTGCCTGTCGTTAAGGTGAAGTTCCGATTAGTCGATGCTGTTGCACCAGTATACTGCAAAGTACCGCCGCCCAGCACCAAGTTGGCCGCGGCATTAGTAGCTTGACCAAGGTTGCCCGCTACGCCTCCGTCTCCAATGGTCGCTACGCTCAACGTTCCCATGCTGATTTTCGTTATACCTGTATAGGTATTAACACCACTTAAGATAAGGGTGCCGGAGCCATCTTTGGTGAGACCATCACCTGCGCCTCCGGTTATAACACCGCCGACAGTGAGATTGCCAGCATCTACAGTCACTGTACGGGTAGCGTTTATAGTCACTCCTCCTGTGCCTAGGTTCAAGTTATTAGTGCCGGTGAAGGTGAAGTTACTGCTCCATGTTTGAAGATTGTTATTTGTAAGGGTGATAGGGCCGCCGCTGGTATTGTCTATGTCTCCGCCTGAGATATCAAAAGTACCTGTGCCGAGTGCCGTAGAATTGTTGATGTTAAGCTTGCCTGCATTTAGAGTCGTGGCGCCGATATAGGTGTTGGCGCCGCTTAAGGTAAGGGTGCCTAAGCCGGCCTTGTTAATTCCGAATGCGCCGGATGCGCTTCTAATCACCGCGGAGATTAACATATCATCGGCAGCCGCTCCGTTAGCGATGGTGAAAACGCGAGTGGCCGCACCAAGGTCTAATTTACCACTGATAGTGGAGCTCGTAGCGCTAGCATTGCCGGTGACATTACCGCCTAATGTAAGGGTGCCTGAGCCTGTGCTGATACTGCCACCGGTCATCTTCAGGGTTGAAGTCAAGGTAAGGTTGCCACCGCTAGTAGTGACGCTACTACCGGTCACAGTGAGCGCACCGAAGCTGTCAGAATAGCCGGCAAGATCCAATGTCGCTCCGCTACTTACGGTTACGTCTCCTGTAGAGATCACGTTATTTGCTCCATAAGCTAATGTACCGGCGCTTACTGTAGTCAAACCAGTATAGGTGTTGGCACCTGAAAGCGTCCAGGTGCCGGTACCGGTCTTGATAACCGATGTAATGCGGGTACCATCGTAATTTACGATCTTGCCGGCGATTTCTCCGGTACCTGTCGTGGAGCCTTGCAGCGTAAGCGTCTTGTCACCGGCACCCGTGGCTGTAAAATCACTGGTGAACTTCAACAAGCCTGTACCTGATTGATCGATAACACCGTCACCTGTGGTGCCAGCCAAATTTATGACACGATCTGATGTAGCCGCGCCGCCTGTGTAGGTTAATTGTCCTGTTGTGTTGGTCGCGCCCAAATCAATTGTACCATTTGAGACGGTGGTCGGCATACCCAAGCTGCTGGCTGCGCCGCCAACGCTATTGATTGACGTCGCGCTAAGAATACCGTTTTGGATCGAGGTCTTGCCTGTGTAGGTGTTGGCGCCGCTTAAAGTGAAAGTGCCTGTGCCGATCTTGGTTATGGCACCCGCGCCGGAGATCACGCCGGCATATGCCGCCGGGCTGGTATTGTCGCCGCCAACCGTTAGGGTCGCGGCACCAAGCGTCACATTGCCGCCTGCCGCGCCACCGCCAGTGATAGAACCAATCTGCGTATTGAAGCCCGTGATGTCCAAAATTGCGGACGCAACATCCGCCATCGTCACAGCCGAGTTTTTGCCGAACGCACCGCTAGTATTCGCCACTGAGGCCACGCCCGCTTTTAGCGTTCCGGCGTTTACTGTAGTGGCTCCTGTGTAGGTGTTGGCGCCTGAGAGCGTCCAGGTGCCGATTCCATTTTTGGTTAAGGTACCTGATGTGGTTTTAATCACTCCGCTTTCAACGCCAGCTCCATTTCCAGTCAGCACTAGATTGAATTTATTTCCAGTAACGCCGCCGGTTAAAGTCAATGTACCACTACCGGAGGCATCAATTGTTCCGCCATCTGCTGTCAAATTGATAACACGATCCGAAGAATGACCAGAGCCAGTATATTGTAATATTCCCGTTGCGCCGAGGGCAATTGTTCCATTTAGGGATGTTGTCGGAGCGCCTAAAGAACTGGCACCACCACTTACGTTCGCGAGGGTATTAATGCTTAATGTGCCCGCGCTGATTGTCGTTACACCTGTATATGTATTAGCGCCGCTTAAGGTAAGGGTGCCTGTGCCTGACTTGGTAAGATCGCCAGAACCCGAGATAACTCCTGAAAACGTGGTGGAAGTGTCATCGGCACCTGTAGTCAGAGTGCCTGAACCCAGTGTGATATTTCCGAAGCCGGCAACGGAACCAACGGTACCAAGAAAATTATTGAGATCAAGCGTTGCGCCGCCATTGATTGTTACGGCGGTGCTATTAGAGAGCACATTATTAGCGCCGTATTGCAGTGTCCCTGCACTTATCGTAGTGGCGCCGGTATAGGTATTGGTTTTTGTAAGGATCACGGTACCCGCTGTGTTTTTTGTTAAGGCTACACCCGCACCGCCCAAGATAGCATTGACTGTTCCGCTCTCGAGCGTATACGAAGTGCCAGTTAGAACTCCTGTTGTACCTGTGATAGTTCCACTCGTAAGAGTAACTGCTCCCACTGTATCTGAGCGGCCAGCTATATCTAACGTACCGCCTGACACGGTTACATCACCCACAATAGCATCGACTCCTGCTCCATAGGCTAGCGTACCTGCATTGATCGTGGTTAAACCAGTATAAGTATTGGCGGCACTATATGTGAGCGTGCCTGCACCATCTTTAGTAACAGTGGTACCCGCACCTGCAATAGCAGCGGCGGTAAATGTAACATTGCCAGCGCCTCCCACGGTCAGGGCATAACCGCTACCTACAATTCCTCCGGAAATAGTAAGTGTGTTCGCATTTGAATTTATACGTGTAGCGCTTTCTAAGGTAATAGCTCCAGTTATGGAATTGGTGCCGCTTATACTCTTTAAAGCACCACTGCTTGAGATGCCGCTTCCGTTCAAGGTAATAGGTTCAGCGACCCCCGTAATGCCTCCTTGAATCTCAAGGGCAGCACCGCTTGACACTACAGTACCTGCGGCAGTAGAGCCAAGAGCATTTTTATGCTGGATATTTAATATTCCGATATTGACATTTGTGATGCCAGTATAGGTGTTGGCTTTTGTAAGAATAAGGATGCCAGAACCGTCTTTGGTGATACCACCAGCACCACTTATAATATCGCTAATGGTCAAGGTGCCTCCTGTAGCAACCGTAACTGTCCGGTCCGCGGCCATTGAGATTTCCAAATTTATCGTATTCGTTCCTGAAGTATTGCTGGAAGTTATACCGCCTGTACCCAAAGTAATTCGATTACCATTTAAAGTATAACCGCCGCTTGTCCCTGTAAATTGGATAGAAGCAAAGCCTGTACCCGCAGCAAAATCATTATTATTTGACATACGCGCAGCCCCATCTGGGAATTGGAGGTAATCATTCACGCCGGGGGCTGATCCGCCTACCCAGTTCGCCCCAGTGCTCCAGTTGCTGTTAGCTCCAGACAGTCCTGACCATGTAACCGTAGGATCCCAGTTATAACAGCCGCCGTGGCTAGTGGAAAGGATGGCTATTATCTCCTGGGGGTTAATATTATAGGAGTCCTGCACCCAGGCATAGTAGATATCCTGGGAGCTTTTAGAGTCGATATACCAAGGGCTACCCCATACAGAGGAGATAAGCCTTACGGGCTTAGCGTAGGATCCCTGTATTTCAAGAGACCCTAAGATGGTATACGTCTTCCCCGCCTCAAAATATATCTCTTTGTCGGGAACTGTACAGATGAAATCGCTGAATGTAATATTTCCGTAGAAATGAGTTGGAGTGGTCCCCACAACTGTTACATGGGCCGCATCTAAGGTGAGATTTGTATCTTTAGAGTAGATAATCGAGAAGTTGCTCTCAGGCGGGCCGCGCATCAATATGCTCGTGCCTAAACCTAAGCTATCTGAAATATCGATATCGCCTTCCTTCCTATATATATAGGTCGTGGGCGCTTTAATCTGTATAGGCTGATCCGTGGAGCCTAGCTTCCTAAAGGTTATCCTTACCTCATTACCCTGGATAACCGCGGTCGGTAGAGAAGCGGCGTTAGGATCTTGAGCCAGGCTGGACGGATCATATATAATCACCTGGGTGGTGTTCATATTGTCAATATCGATGGCCACGACTCCATTGGATGAAATCAGGCCATCCTGCAGCATATTTACAGCGTTTATATAGATACTGCCCTTATCCGGCAGTTCAGCCACATTCTGGGATATTATCTCGCCAAAATTGAATAGATCGGTATTAACGGCATTAATGGTGACCTTGCCTGCCTCTATCCTGCCTGTATTGACGATCGGAGCGCCTTCTACTACAAACTCGATAATTCCGTTATTCTTGACTACGCTGTTAGCCTGGATAATTCCCGTATTATTGATAGCGTAATCGAATACCTTATTCATGCTCTTTGCCGTAAGGGTGATCCTGCCGCCGTCCGCTAAGAGCGAGCCGCTATTCTTAATGGCGGACTTCATCTGAGCGCCATCAGGCCCGAATATAGCGCTCTTCACGCCATCTTCTATGGCCACCGATATCAGGCTCCTGTCATCCATCGCGACTGTCATCCGTTCTCCTGAAGCGAGAACTATTCTTCCAACCTTCGCGTCGATACTGCTCACCGTGATGGTCCCGCTGTTATCGATGGCCTGTGAGAGAAGCACTATATATCCACCAGGCTGGGCCGCGATGCGGCCGGCGTTAATAATGAACCCGTTACCGCCGTCTTTATAGAATTTATACTGGCCGTTAACGGGGTTCAGGAAATTATCGTAATCGATCTTCAAGGTCGATGCTATCATGGAGGCGCAATTAACACGCGAGCTTTCGCCGAATACTATTCCGTTAGAGTTGACAAGAAGCACGTTGCCGTTCGAATTCATGGCGCCGTTAATAACGGACATGTTAGGGCCGGTAACGTTATTTAAGATACTGCCTAAGGATGGCTGGGCGATATTGAAATTAAAGTTCGTCGTGTAACCGGAAGCTATTGAGAAGCTGGTCCATTCTACGATGGCATTCTGGGAGGCTATATTTACATTAAGGGTGTTCGCGATCGAGCGATCTACGGTGACATTACCTGAAACTACTTTCTCTCCTGAAGGTAAATTGTTAGAAGCATCTTGCGGGTCGGCAAATAAAGCAACGGGAGATATTATTAATGAGAATAATATCAATGATAAGCAGATTATTGGCCATTTCTTCGTCATCACAATCCTTCTGAGGTTAGTTTTCATGGCGTTCTCACCGCCTCTCATCTTCCCTCATCTTCATCTTACACCCTGGGGAAACGAAAGTCAATCAGAAAAGCTTACTTTTTTATATTTTACATGAATTCAAATTACACTTAAAAATTCGACGAGATCTGCATCCAGGTGCGGTTAGTTTTGCCATCGGAAGCGCCTTTATCAATGGGATAGGCGAAATCCACTTTGAAAGAAAAATGTTTCGGCAGGTTAAATCTGATTCCCCATCCGAAATCGCTTAATTGGCCGAATTTACTCGCGTTGCCTCCCGGTTTTCTTAAGCGGACGTTGCCGTAATCATAAAAAGTGACAAATCTTACGGTATCATACCAATTGATCTGCGTCGACGGGATCTTCGCGTCTTTAGGCAGTAAATATACCGGGAAGGACCACTCGGTCGTGCTGGAAAAACCCTGATCGCCTACGAGTTCAGCCGGAGGATACCCCCTCGTATTGATGATGCCGCCTATCTGAAACTGTTCAGTAGACGTAAGCGGCTTGTTCGAAACCTGCAGTTGGTTTTTGAAAAGGATCGATGATTCGAACGGCATCGGCTGTAACCGGTAAAAGTTCATAACATACTTTACAAACTCGCCGCCTGAACCGACAGTGGAAGCTCGCGGGTCCTTGTATTTAAGGCCGCCCATGAAGCCCGGTATGCCTATCTCTACTCCGTTTGTAAATATACTTCGCCCGAGCGGATCGGTGAGATCGGCGTCTATTCCTATCTTAGCTACGCGCATCCTGTCGCGGCTCGTCTCCTGGTCGTTTTGAAAGTTAAAGACGTCTTTTATATCGAATCCGGCATTCAAATTCACGCTGTATTTTTCTTCATCCAGGATAGATTGCGTGGCGAAGATGCTGTATAGCTCGCTCTTGCCGCGCACATCGAGCGGCTTATAGTCATTCAATAGATGCAGTTTTGCCCAGAGAGCGGAGAATCCCACTTTAAGTTTCTCTGTCAGCGGGAGAACGTAGCTTCCGCCTATAAGACGATACGTCTCAGCCTGCGTCATAGTATACTGGAATTGAAACAGGTCCTCGAAACCCAAAAGATTATTGTGTGAAACGTTGAACTGATAGCGGTCGTTCAGGATGTAGCGCGAGCCGTAATTGTCGTAATTAACTCCCGCATGAGCGGGCAGGTCGTCTTTCACTTCCAGCACGACATCCGTGGCGCCAGGCTCTTTACCGGGAACCAGGACCGCCTTTGCGAACCTGTCCGGCTGCTCATTTATCTTGCGCAGGGTCCTGGCGAGGACATAGTAGTTAAAGGCCTCGCCCTTTTTCAGCAGGAATTTTTTTTTAAAGAGAAAGTTCTTATAGTAGCGGTTACCCGTTACGTCGAGATCTCCCATCTTTCCCTCGATGACCCTTATCTCAAACCTGTTATTTTCGATCTTCTGGGGAGGGATATAAGCGCGCGACGTTATATACCCTTTTTTGCGGTAGGCATCCGTTATCAGGTCCACCGCCTTCTGCATCTCCGCAATAGAAAGCTCTTTATTTTCGAAAGGATCGACTATGGCCCTGATGTCTTTTTCCGGTATCAGCGTGGCACCGATAACCACTACATTCTTGATCAGGATCTTTTCGTTGGGGAGGGCCGGAGCTATTTCGGACGGTAATTTCTCTTCTTCTATCTTAGGCTTCTGTTTCTTCGCTTGAACTTCCGATGTTAATTTCTTCGCCCTCTCTTCCATCTCGCGAGTCCTCTGGATACCGCCGATCTCCTGGCTAGGATTGGGCGGCTGGGCGAAAGCTCGCGGCGGCGCTAAAAGTAGCGTCATTACCAGTAATATTATAAGGCGGGTGGTCTTCATGGCCGGTTAAATATTACTACTTTAACCTCATATCGTCAACAAAAATAACCCTTGTAGAACGAAAAGAACCGGTCACAAACTGTAACCGGTTCGATGCCTTATGTATTTACGAGGATATTGGCGCGATCTTTGATTGCGCTCTAATAGCTTCGAGTTTACTCTTAACGTAAATACGCGTGGCGGGACTATTAATTTTACCCACCCACTCCTTAGCGCGTTTAAAACTGAATGAACCCGGAAAATGAAGCTCGGGGAAATGGCCAAACTGCCTCTTCTTATGGGCCGAGAGATACAGGCTGTCTACCAACGCTTTTTCAGGCTCGGCGATCAGAAAACCCGCATTCCCTTTATACCATCCGAACCCGGCAAAGAACGAAGGCGCTATATGATGCGTATAAAAAACTCCGGCTTTAGTGCGAATGATCCTGGAGTGGTCTGTTGAGGCGAGCGTCGTTACCTGCGGAATCTGCTCGATAATGCCATAAAGATGAAGCGCCGTTATAAATGAGATGTAAGCGCGATGTCTGGGAAATAAATATGGGATAACAGCGTATGGGCTCACCGCTTCACTCCCCTCTTTCATCCACACGCCTCTACATATCTTAGTTACAACCCCATTCCGCACCAGATTATTAAGAGATTGGGTGACCACCGACAATGATTTCCCGGAGGACATAGCGATTTCACGGGTAGTAAATATCCGGTTACTGAGTTTATTAATAGTCAGAAGTATCGATCTTCTACGCATAGGACTTGCGCACCTCTTCGATAAAATGAGCGACTTTCAGCCGAATCTCTTCCCATGTTTGCGGGTTATCATACACCGGCTGGTCTTCGACGGATAGATATGAGACCACGGTATCCCTGAACTGTTCAAATTCGACTTCAAAGACACGTTCATACGCTTTCGAAAGGACGCCGAACTTAATATTGTCGATCCATGCCCCGGCGCCGGCGATATATTGAGAGCTGAGAAGGTAAATATCGAAAATGTCTCTTGCTTGTACAGCTGTTCTATCGGCAAGGGCACTCATCTTTTGCGCGATAGCGGAGCGCACGTCATAATGCGGTACCAGTAATGGCGCCAGCTTATAAGTTCGCAAAATAGCATCGTCAACCGCCCCTGTAACAATTTTTCCGGCAAAGCCTCTTCGAGAAAACTCAACCTTTGTAAAGAGGTCCTCCCCTGAAGACGCGATAAGGTGTATCTTAAAACGCTGCGTCGTTTCGGTCTGTTTTGCTTTGCGGATATCCGGCGGCATTATACTCATTATGCCGAACGGTTTCAGATTATTTTGAAACGCGGAAGCGTTAAGTATCTTCATCACTATCTCTTTGAGCTCAATAACTTTGACACCGCGCGCATCCAGATCCATATCCTCGGAGTAACGGAAGCTTTTAAAGAAGAGGCGCAAATTCACGCCTCCCTTAACAGCATAATCTCCCGCCTTTACCTTCCTGCCAAACCATCTCAGGAATTCAAGATGAAAAACTTCCCGTAATTGTAAGTGAGTATATTGATCCATAAATAGTAAGTAATATAGTTTAGTTATAACTAAACTATATTACTTTTCATAATTAAGTATATACCATCTTCCGCTTATTTGCAAATAAAAATCAGGACTTTTGGATGTTTGACAAGCTTCCGTAAGGCATGTTATCATATGCGCTGTGAATAGAGTAGCTGCGCTGGCTAAGAGCCTCATTAACCTGGTCTATCCCCTGCATTGCGCTTCTTGCGGAAAACATCTCGAGAGCGCGAATGAAGACGGCGTGTGCGGTTTCTGCCTGAAACAGATAAAGCGTAACCCTCTGCCCTATTGCGCTTCTTGTGGGAGATCGATGCAGGGCCCTGAAGATATCTGTCAGGAATGCCGGAAGATGCGCCCCTATTTCAGCGCCGCATATTCAGCATGCCTGTATGAGGGCCCTTTAAAAGAATTGATACATAAGTTCAAATATAATAATAGACGGATGCTCTCCGGAGTATTCACCGGGATAATGCTGGATTTCATCAAAGACGTTCCCGAGATCATAGAAGGTGCAGGCGCCATCACATTCGTGCCTTTGCATAAGAAGAGAGCGCTCACGCGCGCCTTTAACCAGTCCGAGTTATTGGCCGAACTCGTAGGAAGAGAACTGGGCATACCGGTAATAAGCTGCCTCGAGAAGACGCGCGTCACAAAAAACCAGAATGAACTCTCGAGAGAAGAGAGGCTCGTTAATCTCGAAAATGTGTTCAGAATTAAGCCGAATATTGAATCGGAAGCCGTCGAAGGCGCCGATATGCTGATAATAGACGATGTGATGACGACAGGCGCCACGCTGAATGAAGCGAGCCGCGCGCTTATTGACCGCGGCGCTAAGTCCGTGCGCTGCCTTACGCTGGCGAGAGGTATTTAAATGAAACTTATCGACAAATACATGGCTAAGGGGTTCCTGGCGCCGTTCTCCTGGTGCATGATATTATTCGTCGTGATGGCCATAATAATCGACATATTCTCTTTTATCGATGAAATAATCAAGTTCAAGATACCTTTCACCTCAATCGCGGCTTTCTACTTCTATTATACTCCCACGATACTTTTGCAGGTGGCGCCGATGGCCGCTCTTCTCTCCACTGTATATTTCCTGTCTAACCTCAACAAGAACAGCGAGATCACCGCGATGAAATCGAGCGGAATATGCATGTGGAGGATACTCACGCCGCTATTAGCACTGGGCCTCCTGGTAAGCAGTTTCGTATTTATCATAAGCGACAAGATCAACCCGATATTTTCCAAGACCGCCAATTACATCAGGCGCGAAGAGCTGGAGAGCCATAAATTTAAAGAAGGTAAGTCCAGGATACTTAAGAACATCGCGATCTACGGCGTCGGCAACCGCATCATATTCGCCCGTGACTATGACACCGAAAACAAGACTCTCTCCGACATAATAATACATAAGCATGATACCAAAGAGAACCTGACATCAAAGATCACCGCCCAGAGAGGCGCCTGGACAAAAGACGGCTGGAAATTCAGTAAGGTGATACTTTACACTATCGACAACTCCGGGAGGATACTTAAACCGCCCGAGTTCTTCGATGAAAAGATCGTGGAGCTTAAAGAACGGCCGAGCGACTTTGCCGCAAATGAATGGCGCGCCGATTATATGAGTTACAATGAGCTTAAAGGCTATATAGATAATTTCCAGAATGCCGGGTCAAGGCTGATCAGAGGGCTTCTCGTGGATCTCCACTATAAGATCGCTTTTCCGTTTATAAGCTTTATCATAATCCTGATAGGCGCGCCGTTTGCCATCGTAAATACGAGAGGCGGGGTGCTTATGGGAATAGGTATGAGTATAGCGATAGGCCTGCTATATTATGCTTCTATAGCGATATTTCTGGCCTTCGGCAAGGCCGGATTGCTTCCGCCTATAGCGGCCGCATGGCTGGGCAATGTCCTATTCGGTATCTGGGGAATATATCTGGTCCGTAAGCGGGCGTAAAAAAAGGGACAGGCATATTTTTATTCTAGTCATACTATGTAAAAATATGCCTGTCCCTTTTTTTTAATCCGCGCCTTCTCCGCTCATGTCCACCGCGCCGTGCGCTTTAGGCTTCCTGTGTATAACACGCTTCAGGGCAGTATGCTTCAATACCGCGTCTTTGGTGTTCTTCACGTTAAGCTTCTCGAACAGGAATTCGAATCTCGCCTCTATATCTTTGGCTATCGCGTCCCTGGTCGCCTGCGGGAGACCCATGATCTCTTTCTTGAAGGGCCCGAGAGCTTTCTTGCGCGCGCCGTATATGAACTGTTCGTCGGTCTGGCCCGCCTTGCGCTCGCCGGCTAAGTTCTTATTGATCCATTCATACATCTTGCTTTTCAGCTCTTTCGGGAAGTGTTGGTTCTCATATACCATATTCTGAAACTCGGTTGCCAGATGCACCTCAGCCGTGCCGACTTCGGGGAACTTGCCGAAAGCGTCCGATGGAAGAGTCGAGGCTCCGTGCTGTACCGCGCCCGACATGCCATACTTCTCGCGCGCTTCTTTCGAGAGGGTCCTGAGTGTCTCGAAATCGAGTTTCACTTTGGCCATGGTCCCGTCAGGCAATACGATGCCCCCGTGAGATGTCCCGGTCTGTACGCTGACCTTGCTGATCCCTACGCGGCCTTTCCTGAGTTTTTTGTTAAATCCGCTCATGAAAGCCTCGAGATCCTCGACGGTAGAATTCTTCTCGCCGACTTCGCCTATTTCGCCGCCCACCGACACCTCGATACCCCTCGGCTGGTGCTGGCGGATGAAATTGGTCAGCCTGGCGCATGACTCGTAGTTCGCCCTCTGCTGTTTCTTTACATCTTTCTTCTCAAGATCCACCACCGTGGAGGAGTCTATATCTATATTGTAGAACCCGGCCTCGATGGCCTGCAGAATGATCGTCTGTATATTGCCGAGTTCCTTCTCGGGGTCCTGCTTGAAATTTTTAGCGTTGATCTGGAAGTGATCACCCTGGACGAATACCGGCCCGGACCATCCTTCCTTAATAGCGGCGGCAAGTATAACAGCCGTATACTCGACCGGCGGCTGGTTCGTATATCCCATCTCAGACTTCGCTATCTCGAATATAAAACATCCGGCGGTGATCTTCTTAGCGGACCTGAATATGGCCCTGGCCAGATCATAGGTAAGCACCCTCAGGTTCATCGCGGGCACCGTGAAATCGGTAGCGGTCTCTCCCCTTCCGCGGGCCATGTAGAACCCGTTAATGCTCGCCAGGAAGATGCCTTTTTTATACGCGATGCTCTTAATCTTATCGGCTATCGCCTTCTTCTCGTCCGTATTATCGTTCAATATCAAATCAAGCGCCAGAGCGTCTATATCAATCCCTTTTCTGCCCATCTTAAAGCCAGCTCCTTTCAGTCTTTTAAGTTCCAGCTTCCCAGCTCTCGAGATACTTCCTCTGTTCTTTCGTAAGAGTATCTATCCTGACGCCGAGCGATGCCAGTTTCAGTTTCGCTATGTTCTTATCGATAAATTCCGGTACCTTATATACCTTTTTGGCGAGCTTCTTATAGTTCTTGGCCACATACTCGCTGCAGAGCGCCTGGTTGGCAAAGCTCATATCCATTACGCTGGCCGGATGGCCCTCGGCCGCGGCCAGGTTGATCAGCCTTCCTTCGCCCAGAAGATTGATCCTGCGCCCGTCCTTTAAGGTATATTCGTCCACGAATTCTCTGATCTTGCGTACTTTCGTCGCCATCTTCGCGAGCGCCGGTATATCTATCTCTACGTTGAAATGCCCGGAATTGGAGATTATGGCTCCGTCCTTCATGGCTTCGAAGTGCTCTTTCCTTAATATATGGATGTCGCCGGTCACGGTCACGAATACATCCGCCTTGCGGCAAGCATCCTTAATGGGCATCACATTATAACCGTCCATTACGGCCTCAAGCGCCTTTGTGGGATCCACTTCGGCGATGATGACATTCGCTCCCAGACCCCTGGCCCTCATTGCCACGCCTCTGCCGCACCAACCGTAGCCCACCACCACAACATTGGCTCCGGCAATGAGCACATTGGTGGCACGTATCACTCCGTCGATCGTCGATTGCCCCGTGCCGTAACGGTTATCGAAGAGATGTTTGGTGTCGGCGTCGTTAACCGCTATGATGGGATATAAGAGGAGGCCCTGTTTCTCCAGGCTGCGCAGCCGGATCACGCCGGTCGTCGTCTCCTCGGTCCCTCCAAGGATATCGCCCACCAGATGCTTCTTCTCCTTATGTATCAGCGATACTACGTCCGCGCCGTCATCCATCGTGATATTCGGGCCGCACGAAATAGCGTCCACTATATGGCGGTAATAAGTCTTATTATCTTCGCCCTTGATGGCAAAGGTCGGTATGCCGTAGTCTTTGACCAGCGACGCCGCGACGTCGTCCTGCGTGCTCAGCGGGTTCGACGCGCATATGTAAACCTGAGCGCCTCCTGCCTTCAGCGTGATCGCGAGGTTTGCCGTCTCGGTGGTGACGTGCAGGCAGCATGCGACTTTAAGGCCCTTGAGCGGTTTCTCTTTCGAGAAGTGCTTTCTTATAAGGGTGAGGACGTTCATATACTCATTCGCCCATTCGATGCGAAGCTTGCCCTTGGGAGCCAGCTTTATATTCTTAATGTCATATTTCATCTCTTATCCTTTATTTGCTGTGGACTATTTAACGTATTTCTTCAGATCCTTAACCTTGTCCGTCCTCTCCCATGTGAAGCCCGCTTCTTCTCTTCCGAAATGGCCGTACGCCGCTGTCTTCGTGAAACGTTTGCCGTCGGAATTGCGCAGGTCGAGCTCAGCAATTATCCCGTGAGGCGTCAACTCAAAGTGATCCCTGATAATACCGACTATCTTTTCGTCACTGACCCTGCCGGTGCCGTATGTATCTACCATTATAGAGAGGGGCTCAGCCTTGCCTATGACATAAGCCAGCTGTATCATCAGCCTGTCGGCTATACCCGCGCCAACGAGGTTCTTCGCGATGTATCTGCACATATAGGCCGCCGAACGGTCGACCTTTGTGGGATCCTTGCCGGAGAACGCTCCTCCACCGTGGGCTATTGATCCGCCGTAGGTGTCGACGACTATCTTTCTGCCCGTCATGCCCGTATCCGACTGGGGCCCGCCGATCAGGAACTTGCCGGTCTGATTGATATAAAACTTCGTATCTTTATCGATGTAGTTTTTCAATACGGGTTTGGCGATCTTCTCTATTATCTCGCGCCTGGCGTCGTCCGACATCAGGTCGGTCTTCTTGTCCACGGCTTCCTCTGTATGCTGAGTCGCCACTACGACCGATGTAACACGGCCGGGTTTTCCGTCATGGTATTCCACAGTGACCTGGGCCTTACCGTCGGGCCCGAGATATTTCAGGATATTCTTCTTTCTCACATCGGCAAGCTTCCTGCAGAGCCCGTGCGAAAGCATTATCGGCAGAGGCATAAGCTCCGGCGTCTCGCGGCAAGCGTAACCCATCATCATGCCCTGGTCCCCCGCTCCTCCGGCGTCCACTCCCATAGCGATATCGGGCGACTGGGTGTGTATAGCGTTAAGTATAGCGCAGGTATGGTAATCGAAACCGTATTTCGGATGGGTGTAACCTATGTTTTTCAGAAGATCGCGGCAGAGTTTATGTATATCCACATACGCGGTCGTCGTTATCTCTCCCCCTATTATAAGGAGCCCCATGGTAACGTACGTTTCGCACGCGACCCTTCCCCTCTCGTCCTGCGTTAAGACAGTATCCAGCACCGCGTCCGATACCTGGTCGCAGACCTTATCGGGATGGCCCTCGGTCACGCTTTCGGAAGTGAAAAGAAATTTCTTCTTCGACATATCCTATTTCTCCTTTTCTGTATATTTACGATCGGCCTTGTTATAAGATTCGATATTTCCTATATCGTGCCAGTCTTCAAGAAACCTGAACCCGTAAACCTTATCTTCTTTGCTCAGCCAGCCTATATAGTAGCCCGGCGCATCTAAATTAGAGTGCATTTTAACATATTTCTGAATAAATGGAAGTTTATTTTTCGGAAAATAATATATGCCGGTCGATACAAGGGACGATTTCGGCGCTGGCGGTTTCTCCTCAAAATCAACGATCACATTGCGCTCATCGATCTTAACGACCCCGAAATTTTTAGCGAGAGTCACGCTTCCTATATCATACAATGCCACCGAAACACCGTTATTGGCCCTTGCGAATTTCATGAAGCGCGCCAGGTCCAGTTCGAAGAGGTTATCTCCCGCGACAACGAGTACGTCGTCATCTATAGCATTATCCTTTATGACAAGAGCCATATCCTTTATGGCGCCCAGGCGGTTATCATTAGTGGTAGAGCCGTCGTTTATAATCGATATCTTGTCTTTGATAGAGACGGTCCCGAGCCATTCATCGAACTTACCGGTGAACCTGTCATTTGTAACGACGTAAATTCTGTCCCAACCCTCAATACGGCGGGCATTATCGAGTATGCGGTCGATAATGGTTCTGCCACCGACCGGCAGAAGCGATTTCGGCATATTCAGGGTGAGCGGCTGTAATCTTACGGCATAGCCTGCGGCTAAGATTATAATTTTCATCTCTTCGCCATCTCTTTCTTTAAATAAGCTATCCTCTCTACCGGTGTCGGATCGCGTTTATTTAATATCGCAAGATAGTAACTTACGTAATCGCCTATATATATTAAGGAGAAGATCCTGGCCAGTAAGCCCGTCCCACGGGAATTGACCTCGATAACCTTAACGCCCAGGCCGGATACTATCTTCTTAACGATCTCCATCCTCTTCGCGACCCTGGGATTATCATCCCGGTCTTTCAGCATAATGACCGCTAAATCCTTCAGCGCCTTTTCAGGACATTCCCAGCCGACGATCTCGTTGTGCGTCATCTCAGGGAATAGATTGCTGGAGGCGATCGTTTTCGCGTTCTCCGCCAGCTGGCCCCTCCACCGGGTGGTGACCGCGTCCAGATGGTCCGCTTCCGAATATATAACAGGGATCTTTGAATGGATATTCCGCGCTATATCTTTAGCCAGGTTCTTAGGCGCGCGCACAGCTAACCCGATGCTCGTCTTCTCAAGCTCTTCCAAGCCTTTTATAGCCTCTCTTATATCCTTTCGCTTGTCACTGATCACACCTATTTTAGAAAGCACGGTTATAAGAGTAAAAAAAGAGTACCCTATCGCGGCACGCGGCTGAAGGCCCGGAGGCACTATAATGACCGGGATCGACCGGCGCTCGGCGAGGCCCTTCAGAGCGCCGCCGGATGTTATCATTATTATACGAGCGCCTTTAGTTACGGCGTCTTTAAACGCGCTTATAGTCTCCTCCGTATTTCCGGAATAGCTGGAGACTATTACGAGCGAGTCCCTGCCCACGAAAGCGGGCAGTTTATAATTCCTGTTAACGAATATCGGCGTCCGGGACTCATCCGCGGTATATGACCTGGCTATATCGGCGCCTATCGCGGATCCGCCCATGCCCGTGCATACTATATTCCGGTATTTTATTTTAAATGAATCGGGGATATTCGAAAGGAGACCTATCTTTTCCGCGTCGCGGCACTGCTTTGGGAAGCCCTCGATGACGGAAACCATGCCGGAGCGGTCATACTTCTTTACAGCGCTTAAACTGTCCAGGCCTATCATGAAATCTACCCTAGTTCCGCCGCTATATCCGGCACTATCTCCATGAGCTTCTTCTTCGCGTAGGCCTCAACCTCTTTACCGGTAGAAAGGGCAAGAGCCCCTTCCGCCACCTCTTTGGCCTGGCTGATAGTTACGGACCTTACTACGCGTTTTATCTCAGGCGTCGCTATAGGCGAGGTGCTAAACTCATCGAGCCCCAGGCCGAGAAGTATTATGGTCATGATTATATCGCCTGCCATCTCTCCGCACATTCCCACCCATATCCCGGCCTCATGGCCGTTCTCGACAACTTTTTTTATCAGGCGCAGTATCGCCGGGTGAGTGGGCTCGTAAAGATAAGCGATCTTCTCATTAACGCGGTCCACGGCCAGAGAATATTGTATAAGGTCATTGGTGCCTATAGAGAAGAAATCGGCCTCTTTGGCTAATATATCGCTCGTTAAAGCGGCGGACGGCACCTCTATCATGGCGCCCACCTCTATATTTTCGTCGTATGCCAGGCCCTCTTTCTTAAGCTCTTTCTTCGAGCTTTCCAGAAATGCGTTGGCCTGTTTCAATTCTTCGATACCGGATATCATCGGATACATGACCCTGAGCTTCCCGTATGCGGAGGCCCTGAGTATCGCCCTTAGCTGAGCATTGAATATATCCGGCCGCGCCAGGCAGAACCTGATGGCCCTCCACCCGAGAAACGGGTTCATCTGCTGCGGGACATCGAGCTGTGAAAGGAACTTGTCGCCGCCGAGGTCCATCGTCCTTATGGTCACGGGGTGGGGTTTCATCTTTTTCGCTACGGACGAATATGCCCTGAATTGTTCTTCCTCGGTCGGCAGATCCTTGCGGTTCATATAGAAATACTCTGTCCTGTAAAGGCCTATACCTTCAGCGCCATGGGCCATTACCGAAGGCACGTCTTCCGGGACCTCGATATTCGCGGCCAGCCCTATCTTCTTTTCGTCCAGAGTGACGCATGGCAGGTCCTTCAGTTCCAGCAGGTGCTTCGCGAAAGTGGCGAATTTTTCCCTATCCTGCTCATACTTCTTCATCGTCCTGGGAGCGGGGTTCACCACCACGATACCGTGAGTGCCGTCGATTATAATCTCATCGCCCGACTCCACCTTCTTCGTCAATACTTCGAGGCCGACGACGGCCGGTATCTCAAGAGATTTCGCCATAATGGCGGTATGGGAGGTCCTGCCGCCTATATCGGTGGCAAAACCTTTCACATTCTTCTTATGCATCGTGGCGGTATCGGAAGGCGAAAGGTCATATGCTATCACTATGACTTTTTCCTTAAGGTTGCCCAATACGTCTTCCTTGGCGCCTATAAGATTGCGCAGTATGCGCCTTCCGACGTCATTTATATCGCTTATGCGCTCTTTGAGGTATTCGTCATCCATCTCCGAGAAGACTTTTATGTAGCGGCGAAGGACATCCTGGAAGATATACTCTATCGAGAGCTTGTCTTTTTTAAGCTTGGAGACGACCTCCTCTATCAGCATGCTGTCGTCTATTACAAGGAGGTGGGCGCTGAATATCTGGGCATGTTTCGCGCTCATCTCTTCGGAGATACGCTTCTTTATATCGAGGATCTCGTTCTTCGTCTGGATGAGAGCGTCTTTAAAACGCTTTAACTCGTTCGGTATCTGCTCTTCTTTTACGGCGCGCCGGGCAATGGTGTACTGTTCCCTTCCATAAAGAAAGGCCTTGCCGCTCACTATGCCGGGAGAGGCCGGAATACCTTTAAGTATAGTCTCTTTCTTTTTCATAAAGTCTTTATACCACCAATTCGTCGATATCGTCCGAAACGAGCAGGATCTCCAGCTCTTTCATGGCCGCTTCCGCGTCATCGCCGTTTATGATCATAGTCACCTTGGAGCCGCTTCCCGCCTCGAGCATCATTATCCCCATTATGGACTTGCCGTTCACTTTATGCCTGCCCTTGGAGATCGTGATCTCGCTATTGAACTTATTGGCTATCTGCACAAATAGCGCGGCAGGGCGAGCGTGCAAACCCTGTTTATTTTTTATGGTAATCACTTTTTCTATGATCATGCTTATAGAACCTTATTTCAATTTTTCTCTTTTTTCAAACTGCCTACGAGATCCACTATGATCTTAGCAAGCCTTACCGAATCATGCCTGACGTAATCCTTAGTGCTTATTATATGAGCCTCTACAGCCTTGACCTTCAGTTTCTTCAGGTTTTCGATATCGGCTGCCACAGGATAAGAAAATTCGCCCTCATATTTTTTCAACATCTCCTGCGATATCCTCGCCGTATTGACTATGCAGTAATTAATAATGCCCGGAGCCGTATGGTCTATTATCGCCCTCAGGTGATCGCTGGCTTTATAGCCGTCGGTTTCGCCTTTCTGGGTCATTACATTGCAGACATATACCTTTATGGCCTTCGACGACATCAGCTCTCTATATATATTGCCGACCAACAGGTTAGGTATTATGCTCGTATACAAGCTGCCCGGCCCGAGCACAACGGCATCGGCCTTGCGTATGGCGTCTATCGCCTCAGACGTGGCGCGGCAATTGCCCGGCCTTAACGATATCCGCTTTATGGGCCTGTTCGCTTTGGGGATATCGCTCTCTCCGATCGTCTCATGCCCATCGGCATGCTCGGCTACCAGCACCGCCTTATCCAGCGTGGACGGAACCACGCTTCCGCGTATCGCAAGCACCCTGCTCGATTCTTTGATGGCCGCGTCGAAACTGCCGGCGACCTTTGTCATGGCCGCTATGAAGAGATTCCCGAAACTGTGCCCTTTAAGGCCGTCGCCCTCTTCGAAACGAAACTGAAAGAGCTGGCCCATCAGCGGCTCGGAGTCCGCCAGCGCTACCAGGCAGTTGCGAATATCGCCGGGCGGCAGCATATTAAAATCTTTTCTGAGGCGTCCCGATGATCCGCCGTCATCGGCTACCGTAACTATCGCGGTGATGTTCGACGTATATTCCTTAAGGCCGTGGAGCATGGTCGAGAGCCCTGTGCCGCCGCCTATCACCGTAATGCGCGGCCCTCTCTCGAGCACCCTCTTCAGGTAGATCCTGTCAACGAGCTCACCTTCGCGCTCCGGCAAAAATACGGTTATGAAAGATTTGATTATCCTCTTTATCCCGGTCACTACCGTAACGATACCGATAAGTATGATGGTCGTGGCGTATAGTTTGCTTTTGGGGTTCTGCTCCAGGAGCATTACGACAAACCCCATCGATATCATGATGATGCCGAATACGGAGAGGAGTATCCATCTCTTTACCCACATGCCGGGGTAGAGCCACTTAAAAGCTTTTAATATCCTCACCGGACAACTCTCCCTATCGCAATACCCAGGTTAAATATCCAACTATCTCTAGATTTAAAAAATTCCGTAACCGACTTAATACTTCTTGGAATCTTCTTCCTGGATTATGCGAAGTATATCTTTTTCGTCTTTTGATTTCTTAAGAAGCTCCCTGAAGTACTTATCCTTAAGCATCCTGGAGATCCTGGCAAGCGCTTTCAGGTGAGGGCCGGCCGACTCTTCCGGCGCTATAAGCAGGAAGAATATATAGACCGGCTCGCCGTCGAGAGAATCGAAGCTGACCCCCTTACGGGAGAGCCCGAACGCGGCGACGAGGCTTTTAACGCTCTGGGTCTTAGCGTGAGGTATTCCTATACCCTGGCCTATTCCCGTGGAGCCGAGCGACTCTCTGGTGAGCAGAGCCTTTACAAGCTCTTCTTTATTTTTAATATTTTCTGCCTTGGCGAGAGAATCGACGAGTTCCCTTACTACCCCATCTTTATCCGTCGCCTTAAGATCGGCAATAACCGCTTTTGTGCTCAAAAAATCCATTATCTTCATTCGTGCACTTCCTCCTTAGCTTTCTTAAATATCAAGCGCAAAACCGAATTTCTGCGCTGTAAAATGGAGCGGCGGAAGGGGTTCGAACCCTCGACATCGACCTTGGCAAGGTCGCATTCTACCACTGAATTACCGCCGCATTAAAGCCAAAACTTAAATTACACCTTTTTGGTGCCCGCACCAAGAATCGAACTTGGAACCTTGACATTAAGAGTGTCCTGCTCTGCCAATTGAGCTATGCGGGCAAAGCCTGCTGCATTTAGGGGTTGATTATATCAAAATAGGTAATCAAAAGCAAGTAAAAGGGCTCGCTATATTTAGCGAGCCCTTTTGTCTTGCGATCGCGGAGGGTTTACTGCTTTTTCTGAACTGGAATAGCTCCCTTCGGCGCACTTGCCATCTGCCCGGAGACTGTGTAATTCTCCCCATTCCCTTTTAGCTCAATTTGAGTTTCTAAAGTTTTCTGCTGGCTAATTTCTGTATTATTCGGTTGAAGCGTTACAGTCGGAGCTGATGCGGTCGGCCCGGGAGACGAATTGAGGTAGGGCCCGATTGGCGCCGATGGGCTTTGAGGCGAATCAGGATTCTTCGTACTCAGCGGCGAATTAATAGTCAGCTTATCCTGGTTAAGATAAGGTCCGGGAGAACGTATAAGCTGGGGTTCACCAGTTCCTATGACAACCCTTATTTTTATTGTTTCGCCGTTGGCCAACTTGAAGTCGAAAAGTACACTTGCACCATTCTTCTCGATGTTCCAATTTGTAAGATTCGGATCTTCGCCGTAGTTTTGATGCAAATAATTGACGGCATTAGCATACAGGTCTATACCGTTAGCGTTGTTTTTGCAGGAAGCCAGCTTTGTAACGCTGGTTTCTCTGTTGTATTCATATTTAAGGGTAAACTGCGACGTGCTAATATTAAAGCAATATATGTTTGTGTTCCACCCGCCAGCCTTGCCTTCATATTTATATTGTATGAAGTTTATGTGCACGTCCGCGATATCCGTACTTAGCTTCTTAGATACATCGTTACGCACCGCCATCACTAAATCAACCATAGTCCGATCAATCGCAATATACCCTGTGCTTAAGTTAACGGTTACTGACATAATAATATCGCTGCTGATCGTGCTGTCAAAAATATTAAGTTGAAGCTCGCCATCCTTTATAATCCAGTCTTTTACCATAAATTTGGATGAATCGCCCCACTTTATATTAAACAGATTGCCTAATTGCTCTCTAGCCTTTTCCACATAATCTCTTCCCGTGTTATTATCAATGAAGGACCTCAAGGAGATACCTTGCCAGCCCGGCAGCCCGGCATAGTGATAATCATATTGCATTTTAATCGTGTAATTATCGACCCTGAACGTCAAGCTCATCACGACTTCATAGGAGGCGGCATACAGGATCGCGAAATCATTTGTATACACTTTTCCTATATCATCCAAGCCCATGTGCGACGCTACGTTCTGTCTTGTTTCGAGGACAATGGTGGCGCAGCGCCAGTCGCCCATCGTTCCAAAGTATGCTACACCGGTATCCCGGTTAACATGGAAGCCGATCTCTTTTCCCATAATTGAGTAGCCAATATAAAAAAGAGGCGCTCCATCCGCCGCAATGCCATCAACGTTAATCATATCGACAATATGCACTGTCTCAGCGTTAAAATATTCTTTCATCATTTCGTTTGCGGACATAACCCATTCCTTGAGTTTTGGGAACGTTGTGCTAACAACACCGGTAACCGAATTAACCGTTACCAGTATTATATAGTCCGGTTTATAAAACTGTTCCCGATTGAGCGCGAATTTGAAAGATATGTTGCCGCTAGTAGAAACTGCCCAGCTAGCTATCGGAAAATCACTTGGATTCAAGAATCCCGATAGGTAATCAACGGCCTTCTTGAGAACATCGACACCGGTAGTCCGATCCACAATGGATAAGGGCTGCATATGCGTGGTAAGGGATTTCTGTGAGTACATAAATGCTATGTCAAAATTATTAACCCTTAATGATATACGGTATGCGATACCTGCGAGATTATTGGAAACATCTTCTATCCCATTTACATGGACCGTTCCTATTTCCACGCCCGTATGGAGTGCAGCGTTCGCCCGGGCAGCGGTCAATGCATCCTGTATACGTTGATCTATTGATGCTTTAAACGTAAGTTTATTTACATACACATTAATTACGGAACCATTCGGGATTTTGAATACATACATGATAGTATCTGTACCCATAGGTTTTGTGCCTACAAGTTTGTATGAATCGGGATTTACCATACTGGCAAGATACTGTGTTGCCACAGCGTAAGGATCGATACTCTTGATCGGTGTGATGATAGCACCTTTAACTCCAATTTTAGCACCCTGCAATTTTATATCCGGCGCTACCTTCACAATCGACGTTTGCTGTTTCTTCACAATGTCACTACTGTTCGCGGCAAAAGCCGGCATTCCTACCAACACCACAATTGCAAGGCATATCAAGATCGCTATTAGCTTTTTCATTTTATTATCCCCTTATACTTTTTAAAACTATAATATAACAACCGAAAAAATATCTGCCTGAAAATACCTGAATTCCAGACAGTATCTATAGAATCTCTTCTACCTACATATAAGTATACATGAAAAAAGAAGTGATGTCAAACATACATGATAAACTTTTTTATATGCTAACAGGGCTGGCAAGTGCAGACATTTCTGATAGCGAATCTGTTAAATCTAAATGGTGCGGACGGAGAGAGTTGAACTCTCAAGCCCGAAGGCACACGGTCCTAAGCCGTGCGCGTCTGCCAATTCCGCCACGTCCGCCTGCAAATTTTCTATATCTAATATGGCGTGCCTGGCAGGACTTGAACCTGCAACCAACGGGTTCGAAGCCCGCTACTCTATCCAGTTGAGCTACAGGCACGCGAAAATCGGATTTCGTATATTATATAAAATAATTCTTGACAATACTACATAATAATGGTATCTTTACACACGTGGTAAATGGTTATTCAGGTATCTTACACCGGGAGGATGCACTACTAACCTCGCGGTTTTTTTATTAATATCTGACATTTACCTCAATTTGAACGGAAGGAGGTAGTTAGCAATGGTAAAAGGGAAAGTGAAGTGGTTCAACGACGCAAAAGGTTACGGCTTTATCACTCCCGAGAATGGCAAGGATGTATTCGTACATCACAGCGCAATTCAGGGTGAGGGCTTTAAGACGTTAGCCGAAGGTCAGGAAGTCGAGTTCGAAATAACTCAGGGACCAAAAGGCAAACAAGCCACGAACGTAACAAAGCTGTAATTGCTGTAATATAGCGGCAAAAAACAGAAAAACAGAGCAGGCGTAAACCTGCTCTGTTTTTTTATATTAATTTCTATTTCTATTCTTATTTACTGCTGCAGACGACGGGGTGCGAAAGGGCGGTCTGAAAGCTCATGCCCTTCAGATGGGCATGGCAATAGACCTCATGATTATAAATGCTCAATATCTGTTCGCACTGACGGACCCTGCATTTCCTTCTCCTGGATGAAGTTCTGATCGTTTTCATATTAAACATTGTATCACGCTTTACCGCAATAAGATACATAATATTTAAATGATTTTGATCTTTTTACGCCTGCCGTATACTACTACAATAAGCGTCAGGGCGTAAGCGATTATTCCTATAGATAGGGAGATCAGCGCATATCCGGCAAGGATGGGCATTAAAATTTTATACACCCCCAGGTCCAGGAGAGTTGCCCAGTGAAAATCTTTTATCAGGAGGGACCAGTCATTCTTAAGCGCCTGATAGCTTACGCCGGTGATAACAGCGCCGGTTCGCAGGGATAACAGGAATACGGGTATGCTCAGCCAGGTATTGGTGAGTATGCTTCCTAATAGAGCGCTAGCGCGGTTTACCCTGAATAGAAGAGCGAGAGCCAGCGCCGCGATCGGGCCGGTGCCCGGAAGGACCCCCATAAATACGCCCAACCCCAGGCCCAACGCTATCTTTTGCGGAGTGTCATTTATCCTGAATATCTTGAGATATACGGCCTTTAAGAACCTCGATATCACGATCATCACCGGCTTATTTACCATCTATAATTTCTCCGGATGGTGCCTCATCACTTCAGCCTGGACCAGATATATCACATCCTCGGCGATATTGGTCGTATGGTCGCATATCCTCTCCAGGAAGCGCGCTATCAATAGAAGCTGTACCGCCCTCGGAGCCGTGGAGCCGTCTTTTGACAGATATCCCTCAACCAGCTCCTTCTGTATCTCGTTACGGAGCCGATCCGCTTCGGGATCGGAGAGAAGGACCTGCCTGGCCAATTCGATATCGCTCTTTACGAATGAATCTATAGCTGTCTTGACCATATTTTGGGCTATTGCCGCGAGTTTGGGTATATCGATCAAAGGTTTTAGGAGCGGCTTGTCGACGATCTCCAGCGTACGCTGCGCTATATCCACGGCTATGTCGGCTATCCTTTCCAGCTCGGAGTTTATCTTCATCCCTGTGGTGATAAAGCGCAGGTCCTTGGCCATCGGCTGATACCGGGCTATCAGGTCGATGCACTTTTCGTCTATAGCCAGCTCCAACTCATCGACTATCCTGTCATTGTCTATAACGCCCCTGGCCAGAGACTTATCCCTGTTTTTCAAGGCTTCGACCGATTTATAGATGGCTCCCTCCGCGAAAGAGCCCATCTTTAGCAGCTCCTGCTTCAGCTCTTTCAATTCCTGATCAAAATGCCTTTCCATACACCCTCCTATCCTTATCCATATCGTCCCGTTATATAATCTTCCGTGCGCTTGTCCTTAGGCGCCGTAAATATGTCTTCCGTCCTCCCGAATTCAATCAGCTCTCCCAGCAGCATGAAACCGGTATCATCGGAAACGCGCGCCGCCTGCTGCATGTTATGCGTGACTATTATAATAGTATACCTTGTTTTCAGCTCGCGCATCAACTCTTCTACTCTGGCGGTCGCCTGCGGATCGAGCGTAGAGCATGGCTCATCCATTAAGAGCACGTCCGGTTTGACAGCTATGAGCCTGGCGATGCAGAGCCTCTGCTTCTGCTCCAGCGATAATCCGAGCGCCGGATATCCAAGTTTATCCTTTAATTCATTCCATAACAGCACACTCTTCAAACTCGTCTCCACGATCTCATCCAGCTCGTCGCGCTTGACGCGCTCGGCATGGATCTTTTCGCCGAACGCTATATTCTCATACACCGATAGCGGAAACGGGTTCGGACGCTGAAAGACCATTCCTACCTTTTTGCGCAATTGCACGAGGTCGGTGCCGGGGCTTATTATATTTTCATTGTCTATCGATACTTCACCTGATACGCGAACGCCCTCGATCAAATCGTTCATCCTGTTGAAAACCCTTAGGAGCGTGGACTTGCCGCATCCGGACGGGCCGATTATCGCGGTAATCTTCTTCTCGTCGAACGAGGAGGCGATATCCTTCAGGGCGTGGAAAGACCCATACCACAGGTTCAGTTTGTTTGTCGTTATCTTTGCCATTAACCGAATTTCCCTCTGATATAGTCGTCCGTGCGCTTATCTCTCGGTACGGTAAAGATCCTGTCTGTCGTATCAAGCTCTATAAGTTCACCGCTTAAGAAGAATGCCGTCCTGTCCCCCACCCTCGCCGCCTGTTTGACATTATTGGTCACGAGCACTATCGTGTAACGCTCTTTGAGCTTAACCATAGCATCCTCTACCTTGGCGGTGGATATGGGATCGAGACCCGAGCATGGTTCATCGAACAATATGACCTCCGGCTCGACGGCAAGCGTCCTGGCGATACACAGGCGCTGCTGCTGGCCGCCCGATAATTTAAAGGCCGACTCATCGAGCCTCTCCCTCACCTCTTCCCAGAGATACGCTTCCGCCAGCGCCTTCTCCGCCCTTTCCAGCAATTCTTTTTTATTATTTATTCCATGCATCCTCATCCCATAAGCGACATTTTCGAATATAGATAATGGGAGCGCCAGCGGCAGCGCGAATACCATGCCCACCTTTCGCCTCACCAGACCTGCGTCCATCTTCTTTATATCTTTGCCTTCGAATATTATTTCACCGCCGCGCTTAAAATCGGACTCCATGTCGCTGAGACGGTTCAGCGTCCTTAAGAATGTGGTCTTACCGCTATTGGAAGGCCCTATGATGCTCAGGATCTCATTGGACCGGATCTCCATCGTCACCTGCCGCAAGACATGGGCGGAACCGAACCATATATTAAGATCTTTTATATTGAACTTTACCATTTCTTCAACTTTCTGAAGCGGTAACGTATGATAATAGCTATCAGGTTCATGAAGAGAACCATCGCTAAAAGGACGAGCGCTGTCCCGTACCTTATCTTCTCGTCCACATTTGGCACCTGCGTCGATATGACGTAGAGATGATAAGGCAGAGCCATCGCCTGGTCAAATATCGAGTCCGGAAGCTGAGGGAGATAGAACGCCGCTACTGTGAACAGGATGGGCGCCGTCTCGCCCGCGGCCCTTCCCAGGCCGAGTATAGTGCCCGTCAATATGCCCGGAATAGCATTCGGCAGGACTATGTGCCTGATGGTCTGCCACTTGCTCACGCCCAGAGAAAGGCTCACTTCCCTGAAAGACTGAGGAACGCTCTCCAGCGCCTCGCGGGAAGTGGTGATTATAATAGGTAATATCATTATGCCCAATGTTAGCGAACCCGAAAGGATCGATGCTCCGAATTTGAAGAATACGACGAAGAGCGCAAGACCGAATAGCCCGTATACTACCGATGGCACGCCGGCCAGGTTAACGATGGCCAGCCTTATGAGCCGGTTGAGAATATTATCCTTCGAGTATTCGCTTAAATATACGGCCGCCAGAAGCCCTATCGGTAGAGCAAAGAGAATGGCGCCGGTGACTAAATAGAGTGTGCCGACTATAGCAGGAAATATTCCGCCCGCGCGCATGCCCTGCCGCGGTATGTCGGTGAGGAACTGCCAGCTCATAGCAGGCAGGCCCTTCTGGATAATGATAACCACTATAATGCCGACGGGCACCACTATTAAAAGCGTCGCCAGGAATAGCAGGGAAAAAGCTATCTTCTGTGTTCTGTGAGGGTTTCTCATTCTGTAACCTTTATTATCTTCCGGATGTAGGGGAGGTTTAAACCTCCCCTACATAATATTGTGGCTATTGCCGTTTATGTAAAAATAGATCCGCGGTCGCATTGATCGCGAAGCTGATAACAAATAGCACTATGCCGATAGCAAATAGCGCAAAGTAATGTTCGCTTCCTACCACCGCCTCACCCATCTCAGCCGCGATCGTGGCTGTAAGGGTCCTAACGGGAGCCAGGATACTATTTGGGATCACCGCGGCATTGCCCGTGATCATCATGACGGCCATGGTCTCCCCTATCACCCTGCCGATGCCCAGCATGACGGCCGCGACTATGCCGCTCGACGCCGCCGGAAGCATCACCCGCCATATGGTCTGCCAATGTGTCGCTCCGAGGGCAAAAGCGCCTTCTTTATAATTTTTGGGTACAGAATATAACGCGTCTTCGGCTATCGAAACGATCGTCGGCATCGCCATAAAGGCAAGCATAATTGAGCCCGATAAAGCGGTAAGTCCGGTCGGTAAATGGAAAACATTCTTTACCAGAGGAACAAGCGTCACGATGCCTATGAACCCCAGGACGACACTCGGTATAGCGGCTAACAATTCTATTCCCGCCTTAAGCACCTCTTTGATCTTCAAGGGCGCGATCTCAGCAATATAGATAGCACAGCCTATTCCTATAGGAATAGAGATAATAGCGGCACCGAAAGTTACGAGGAGAGATCCAAGTATGAGGGGCAATATCCCGAGCTGGGGAGGTTCCGAGATGGGATACCAGCTCTTGCCGAACAGAAATTTCAAAGGCCCCACGATATTAAATAACGCGAGGCCTTCTTTTAAGAGGAAGAGAAATATCAATACGACAAAGAATATCGAGGCCAGCCCGCAGACGAGGATAAGTTTCTCGATAATGAATTCTTTGGTTTTACGCATAGCCATTATTTTTTGACAGGCACAAAATCGGTGGCAAGGACGATCGCCTGGCCTTCCGCGGAAAGCGAATAATCTACAAATTTTTTAACGAGCCCACTGGGAACCCCATTAGTGTAGAGGAATAGCGGCCTCGATATGGGATATTTTCCGTTCAGGACATTTTCTATTACAGGCTCGACATATTCCCCACCTGCGTCTTTGGCAATAGCTACCGGCACCTGCTTCTTAGATATATACCCCATACCATAATACCCTATAGCATCGGGGTTACCTGCAACCTCATCGGCTATCGCTTGTGAAGACGAAAGCATCAGAGCGCTGGATGAGAATTCTTCTTTTGATTCAGGATCGTTCTTCCTTAATACATGCTCTTTGAAGTAGACATGTGTCCCGGAATTCACTTCACGCGAGAGCACGACTATCTTCTTATCTCTGCCGCCAAGCTCTTTCCAATTAGTTATCCTTCCGCTGAATACTCCGGCAAGCTGGTCCAGCGTAAGCTTGTTAACCGTGTTAGACGGGTTTACCACGACCGCGAGGCCGTCTAACGCGACTTTTATCTCAGTGGGATTTATCCCTTTTTTTTGCGCTATCGCGACCTCTTTCTCCTTAATGTTCCTGGAACTCATGGCTATATCGCATGTGCCGCTTATAAGGCTCGAAAGCCCAGTGCCTGAGCCTCCTCCGGTAACCGCCACGAAGTCGCCGGGGTTCTTCTCCATATACTTTTCCGCCCATGCCTGGCCGAGATTTACCATCGTATCCGATCCTTTTATCTGTATCGAATTTTTATTCGACGCGGCAAAGGCAGAAGACACAAATATAAAGACCGTTAATATCGTAATCATTCTTTTGAACATGTTATCTCCTCTTATTGATAATCAGAATGTCGCTTTAATATTAAAACCGAGTATATTGGCGTCTGTCCAGAGTCCTGACTTCTTGGTACTCTGCAGCATGTAGTAAATATCCCCTCTTACGTTCTTTATTAAGTCCATCGAGACTCCGGCGGCAAACCTGTTCCTGCGAAATTTGATGTCATTCAGGGGGACAAATATTTCGTCGGAAACATACGGCTGGATCCCGAGCGGCGTAAATTTCCACGGAGCTTTTACGGCCAGTTTGTTTCTATACTCGATAATATCTTCCCTGTAATCATAGTACAGTTTAAACTCAAAGCGATTTCTATCTTCAATTTTGAATCCGTAAAGCTCGTATTTTGGGGTAATGCATAAGTTCGGCTGGTACTCCGGCTTGAACTTCCCCTTCTCTCCTTCATACACCTGACGATAACCGATGCTCGTGGTCAGGTACTTATTGAAATCATATGCCAGACCGGCATCGTAATGCTGATAATAGAGTTCGCTCGCGTTCTTACCGTAGCGGAACTCTTCTTCGAAAATTAACTTTGTCCCCTGCTTCAGATTTACGTCCTGGGCCTCGTTGTGCCATATCTGAAAATCGCCGTCCTTATAAGCGTAGGCGCGGCTTGCGACGAACAGCATAAGAGCTGCCGCTAAAAACTTAAACTTCTTCATACTCTCTTCCTTTCTTTTGTTTTCGAAAAGAAGTATACAACATGGATGTTAAATCCGCTTCAAGGGAAAGTAAAATGTAAGTAAAGCTTTTATGATGCGCTAAAGGTTCATTTCGGAAGCGTAAACCAGAATTTTGAGCCGAGGCCTTCGATACTATCCACTCCGACGGCGCCGCCGTGCAATTCCACTATATGTTTAACTATCGACAGGCCCAGCCCTGTTCCGCCCAACTGGCGCGAGCGCGCCTTATCTACGCGATAAAACCGCTCAAATACCCGAGCAATATCTTTTTCCGGTATACCCATTCCCGAATCCTCTATAATGATCTTTATACCTCCTGACGTATCCCGGCTGAATAATCTGATAGCCCCCTTCTCTTTATTGAATTTTATCGCGTTATCGATGAGGTTGGTCAGGACCTGATCTATCATCTTCCTGTCGGCATTGACCACTAGCCCGGGCGGCAAATCATTCTCTATCTTTATATCCTTCCTCTTAGCCTGGGCGGCAAATCCGAATATTATCTGGTCCGTCTGCTTCTTCAGCTGAATATCTTTCTTCTCCGGCGCAGCCCCTTCCGACTCGAGATGTGCCAGGGAAAGAAGATCGTCTACGAGGCCTTCGAGCCGCAGAGCATGCTCCTGGATTATCTTAAGGAAACTACGGGCATTCTCTCTATCATCCAAAGCGCCGTCGAGGAGCGTCTCTACAAACCCTTTGATGGACGTAAGAGGCGTCTTCAGCTCATGCGAGACGTTCGCGACAAAGTCGCTGCGCACCGTCTCCATCCTCTTCATCTCGGTTATATCATGCGTAACGATCAGGCACCCCGCCACACCGAGCGCATCGAAGATAGGGGCGGCATTCGCTCGGAATACCTTATTTACAGGGTAGACGATGCTCGCCTCTTTTGACACAGCCCTGCCTGTTTTTAACACACCGCTCACAATCTCCCACATCTCATTATTACGGATGGCTTCCAGGAAAAGAGCGCCTTCTACCTTCTCTCTCGTAATGCCAAATATCTTCTCTATGGCGGGGTTGATCGATATAATATGTCCGGACTTATCCACTACGACCACCCCTTCTACCATGCTATTGAATATCGCCGAAAGCCTCTGGTTCTGGGTCCCTATCTGGCGCATCTTGTCCTCTATGTCCTGGGCCATCTTGTTCAAAGTATTCGCAAGCTGTCCGAGTTCATCCCTGGAGATATAGATCACTCTGCGGCTAAAGTCTCCCTCGGAGTATTTACGGGAGATACGGATCATGTCATTGATCGGCCTGATAATATGGGCTGCCACCAACAACCCGAGAACTATCGAAAATATTAAAGCGAATAAGAACCCGGTTACAATAACTTTCCTGATCGCAAACAGCGTCATATCGATACTTTCAAGGGAGAGCGCCAGCCGTATCGCCCCTGCTATATCGTTTTTATCTTTTAGGGGAAAAGCGATATACAGCATATCCATCTTCAGTGTTTTCGAATAATGCGTATCCATACCTATATTACCGCTTAAGGCCTCCCTGACTTCGGGACGGCTCATATGGTTTTCCATATGGAGCACGCCTTCACGATCCTTCCCTGAGTCGGCAAGGACTTTACCGTTGGTATCGATAACTGTCAGACGAGCTTCGGCTTTCCGGCTTAGTTCAACGATGAGATTTTGAAGATCGGGGCCATCTTCTTTTCTAAGGTTCTCGAGGAGGATCTGATCGACGATCAGGTTGGCCTGATTGATAAGAGACGATTTAATGCCGCTGAGCGATCTGGCTTCCAGATTTTTGTCGATAAAGAAAGCTATCAGAATAAAAGAGACCGATATTACGATAATATAGGACAGTATCAGCTTTATCTTAAAGCTCAATATCTACTCCTCGGGTTCGAATCTGTAGCCGTAGTTCTTTACCGTGATGATACGTTTTGCCTCGCTCTTCAACTTTTTACGCAGTGTCCTGATGTGGACATCCACTGTGCGGGTCTGGATCTCCAACGACTGGTCGAGGCCCCATATGGAGTCCAGCAGGTAATCGCGCGACAGCACTCTGCCTCCGGACCTGACAAGCGTCTTTAACAGCTCGAACTCTTTGGCGGTCAGCTCTACGGGCCTGTCTTTCAGCATCACCCGGATCTTTGAGAAATCAACCGTCAATTCTCCGGTCCTGAAGATCTCGGGCAGGGTCTCTTTACCCTTGCCCCGCCGCAGCACGGCCTTAATGCGCGCGACGAGCTCACGCGGACTGAATGGCTTGGTGACATAGTCATCCGCTCCGAGCTCAAGGCCTACCACTTTATCGGATTCCCGTGATTTTGCTGTAAGCATGATGATAGGTATGGACCTGGTATTGACGTTACTTTTCAGTTCTTTGCATACTTCTAAGCCGTCAGTTCCCGGAAGCATCAGGTCCAGCAAGATAAGGTCAGGGCGTTCTTTGTTCACGGCGTCCAACGCTTTATTGCCGTCATTACTGGAGGCGGTCTTAAATCCTTCTTTCTTAAGATTGTACTCCAGCATCCTGACTATATCTTTTTCGTCTTCTACGATCAGTATCAACTCTTTCATATTAATCGCAATTATATACGGTAAAACAACGGACGGCAAGGATTTTATCTTCCGAGGAATCCCAGTAGGGCATTGAGGATATCCAGGGGCTTCGGAGGACATCCCGGAATGTGCAATACGACCGGCAGAATCTCTTTAACAGCGTCTTTTACATAGTATGAGCCTTTAAAAATTCCTCCGTCCAGCGCGCAATCTCCTAAAGTGATGACGAATTTCGGCTCAGGCATCGCCTCGTAAGTCTTCTTAAGCGCAATTACCATATTTTTTGATAGAGGCCCGATCACCAGAAGCGCATCGGCATGCCGGGGAGAGGCGACGAAACTTACTCCGAACCTCTGCAGATCATAAATGGGGTTATTTGCGGAGATCAACTCCGATTCGCAGGCGCCGCATGAGCCCGTGTCCACTTCGCGGATATGAAGCGACCTGCCGAACTTTTTATGTATCAGCTCTTTCAGCTCGAGGCCCATCGATTCCACCTGAATATTCAGGTCCCTGTCGAAATGCCTGGTCACCACGCCCTTTAACATCCTGTTCTTCAGCACATTCATCATAATTTATCCCGTCCTGGTAACTTCACAGGTCGTTCCCCGGATACGACAGGTTAAAGCTCTTATTACAAAGCGGAAAATCCGGGATTATGTTTTCCAGCACCGCATATGACAGGCCCTGCCAGTTATGAAAAGACGGATCGACTATCTTACATCTCTCGATGAGCCCCGAAGCGTCCGTCTTAACGCTATATAACACCGGCCCGCGCCAGCCTTCCGCGTATCCCAGGGCCTCCCCCGCCTTTCCTTTGGATTCGATAAAGCTCTTTTCGAGCGGATTAATTTTATCCAAAAATTCTTTTATCAAGCGCGCGGATCCTTCGAATTCCGAGACTCTTATCCTGAAACGGGCCAGGACATCCCCTCTCTCGCGTAGGGCCATATTGAACTTCGCTTCGCGATAGACCCCGGGGAAATGCTCTCTTAAGTCGATCGCTATGCCGGACGCGCGCGCCGGAAGCCCCACTATGCCCAGGTCCTCGGCCGTCTTTCTCCTTAAAACGCCGGCAGAGTCGACCCTATCCATAAAAGAATCGCTCGAGCTCAGCATCTTATCCAGCTCTTTAAAGTCCGCCATGACTTTTTCGAGCGTATCCAGAAGCAGATCTTTCTTGTTCTTTTCAATGACCGTCGAAACACCGCCTATATTATTTACACCCTTAAGGTATCTGGAGCCGGTCAGTTTTTCGTTTAGTTGCAAGATCGCCTCTTTTATGATCGACGCGAATGCCGCCGGAAAACTGAACCCCACATCGGTGGCCATGCCGCCGATATCGTTTACATGGTTATACATCCGCTCGAGCTCCAGGAATATGGCCCTTAAATAGAGGGCCTGTCTCGGAAGCGTAAGGCCCATGATCTTCTCCGCGGCATTGATAAATGCCAGGCTGTGCGCGAAATTTGAGTCTCCGGAAACGGACGCCGCAATGCGCACCGCCTCGGGGCAGGATCTTCCCTCAAAAAGTTTCTCCACTCCCCTGTGAATGAACCCTAACCTGATCTCCAGGTTTATGATCGGTTCCCCGGCAACGCTGAAACGAAAATGCCCCGGTGGTATGATCCCGGCATGCACCGGGCCGACCGGCACCTCGAAGACTCCCTCGCCTTCCACTCTATTGAATTTATAATCGTTTAATTTTCCGCCCTCTATCTTTACGAAATCTTTGCGTAACGGATAATTCCCCTGCGGACAGACCTCGTCATGCAGGCGCAATCTCCTTAAGTCCGGGTTGCCTTTCGGTTCGATGCCGAACATCTCCCATATCTCCCGCTCGAAGAGGCTGGCCGAATGGATATCCCTTGCCAACGATTCGAAACGCGGATCATCTTTCGGGATATCCATCTTCACGGTGACCCACAGGCCGTCTTTACTATTTAAAAAGACGCAGTTTACGGCAAACTTATTTTCCCTTTTACGTTCGTCGAGGGCGTATAGCATCATGACGGGCGAAGAGAAGGCTTTGTGCAGCGCCAGGCAAGCATCCTTGAAATCCCGCGGCGCCGTCTTTATGCGGACCTCGTCCGGATAACTTTGCTCGCTCGAGAGCGCGCAAAATCGAGGCGATATCTTTTTTATCTCTGAAATAATCCCTGCGCAATCCATATCAGATCCTTATTAATAAACGGCAATAGAATGCCTGCCGCGCATATCAGAACGAATAAAAATAGAAGAGCGATCTTTCCGCTCATCGGCTCTTCCTGACGCGCCATATCCTTAGGAGGATGGCCGAAAAGCATCTTTCCGAAATGGTATATGAAACCCGCGAAGATGATCGCCAGGGCCATCAGCAGCAACCCCGCCACCGGGTATGACCCTTTCAAGAAAGCCGAGATCATGATCATGATCTCGCTCACAAATATCGAAAATGGAGGAAAGCCGGTAAGGGCAAATACGCCGGCAAGCGTGATTATGCCCGTGAACGGCAATACCCCTATCACGCCCTGTATATCGTTCATGTTATGTTTTTTATAGGCGCCTACGATGTTTCCAGCGCCGAAAAAGAGCAATGATTTTGCCGCCGCATGATTAAAGATATGAAACAGCGCTCCCGCTACAGCCAAAGGGGTGCCCAGACCGAAACCTATGGAAATTATCCCCACATGCTCTATACTGCTATAGGCAAGAAGACGTTTCAAGTCTTTCTGCACCAGGATAAATCCGCAGGATATGATGAGCGAAATAGAACCCAAGAGAATCATTAAATTACTGAAATATTGGAACCCCACACCGTTGATTACTATAACGCCGAATCTCAGGATCGCGTAGATCGACGTCTTTAACAGGACCCCTGAAAGGAGAGCGCTTATCGGCCCTACCGCCTGGCTGTGCGCGTCGGGCAACCACGTATGCATAGGCGCAAGTCCCGCCTTTGTGCCGTATCCCGCCAGGATGAATATAAAGGCGATCTTCAGGATATTCTTGTCCATCCTGCCGGAAGCGATAACCATATCGGACCAGTTCAGGCTCTTCGGAGCCCCGGACATCGATAGCGCATAAGAAAATAGGATCGTGCCCAAAAGAGCGAATATTATGCCTACTGAACAGATGATTATATACTTCCAGGCGGCTTCTACGGATTTTTTGGTGTTGTAGAACCCTACAAGAAACGCCGAGATAAGCGTGGTCATCTCGATAGCGACCCATAGCATACCCAGGTTATTCAGCGCCGGCACAAGGAACATCGAAAAACAGAAGAGATTAAAGAGAAGGTAGTAGATTCCGGCTTTCCTCTTCGATATCGCCGCATCCTCTACGCCTGTATTGATATATCCAACCGAATACAGGGCCGATGCGAAGGCGACTACCGAGGTAACGAATATAAAGAACGCGCTTAAGGCATCCAGGTATATGAATCCGAAATAGGTATGCGCGCACCCGGACGATATGGTTCTCTTCAATAGCATTGCGCAGGCGACGAGTACCGCCAGGTATCCGAAAGAGTTAACTATCCCGAATTTCCTGTTATCCTTAAGGATAACAGCTCCCAATCCGAGCAGAAGCGGTATGGCAAGAATAAAAAATATCTGCATAAGCTACTCTACCCTCTCAGCCGCGAAAGCTTACTCACATCAATATGAGTAAAAAGCTTATTGATCCTGTAAACAAAAAGCCCCATGATCACGACGCTGACAAATACGTCAAAAAATATGGCGATCTCCACGAAAAACGGCATCCCGCCTGAAATGAATGAAGCTAAAAGAAAAATTCCGTTCTCCATAACAAGAAGCCCTATTACCTGCGTAAGCGCCATCATGCGGGATATCATCAGAAACGCGCCGATAAATACTACGGAAAGCGCTACTGTGATGGCGGCGCCCATCGAATGGTTCCAGCTGAAACCGAGCACATTAGAAAGCGTCCATGAGCAATAAGTAAGCATAAGCGCGAAGATAAGCGAAAGCTGGGCATTGATAAAGGATCCCAAATTCTCATTGAGCTTTATCTTTTTTAAAATGAAAAACAGGAAATGCGGTATTATAAAAACTTTCAGGCTGATAATTAACGCGGCAACTATATAGAGATCGATACGGGCCTCCTTAAACGCGATAACCGAAGTTATCAGGAAAAGAAACGCCGATTGGTATCGGAAGCTTCGGATTAAAGCCGGCATCCTCTTGGCGATGACCATTAAATATGTCGAAGCCAGAATCCCGAATAATATTATTACATGCATGTCACACTCCCAGGATCGCGCATACCGTAGATATGATCGCCAGCACAAAAGCAAACCCAAGAAAATCCGCCACTCTGAACAGCCGCATCTTCGCCACCGAGACTTCCACGAGGGCCACTACGGCGGCGATGATGCTTATTCTGGCCATGTACCACAATAGCCAGAAAAAAAGCTGTATTAAATTGAGGCTCATGGGCGCAGGAATAGGAAAGATGATCTGGGCGATCAGGTAAAACCATATCATCTGTTTTATATGGGACGATAACTCTATCAAGGCAAGGGACCTCCCCGAATACTCCAAAATCATCGCTTCATGTATCATGGTCAGCTCGAGATGCGTCTCCTGATTGTCGACCGGAATGCGCGAGGTCTCCGCGATCACCACAAGAAACAGGCTGGCGGCTGCTACGATGGAAGAGACGGAAACGGTATGCATGCCGCTGAACGCCGAAATATTTGTCGAGCCGAACTGCAGCGATATAGACAGGACCACCAGGCAGGCCACGGGCTCGACCAGGCTCGAGATGAACATCTCCCTGGATGAGCCCATGCCGCCGAAAGAGCTTCCGGCATCCAGCGCCGCAAGTGCCAGGAAGAAACGCCCCAGGGCGAAGATGAATATAAGCGCCAGAAAGTCCCCCATGCGGCACATGGGATTAGGCATGATAAATACGGGTATCAATAAAGCCGCCGCAAGTGAAGAGGCTAAGACTACGAAAGGAGCGGTCCTGAATATCCAGGACGCGGTTTCCGAGACCACCTCTCCCTTGGAAAATAATTTCGAAAGATTGAAATACGGCTGAAAAATGCTTTGCCCCTGGCGCATCCTGATATTATTCTTTATCCTGGCGATCAGGCCGCTTATAAGCGGAGATACCGCAATAAATAAAACCGGATTCAGTAAAATAAATATCTTTCTCATCTTAAAATTTCCGCATAAAAAATAACAGCAATAATACCGTAACAAATATATAGGATAGGTAGAGATGTATGCTGCCCGGCTGGATCTTTCTCATGAACCTGGCGGACCTGAAGATCAAGGTGAGGACAGGTATATAAACATATTTTTTAAAAACCTTCGTTGTGTGCGTTTCATATGTAAAGGATTTTATGTGATAGAACGAATCTCTTATCTTCACCGTTTTACGATAAGGCTGAAGAAAGAAACTGAAGACGACCCTGAAAGGCTTAGAAAAGGCCGTCGCGGTATATTCATTCCGCGAATCCAGGGTGTAATAACCGCAGTCCCAGGTTTTGTAGATAACTGCCTTTCCCCTGCCGAAGAACCTGTAAATGACAAAAGCCGTTATACCCAAAACTATCAATACGAACGCCAGCAAAGGCGTGGAGAGATAGATACCTTTTCCGTGATGAACGTCAAGCGTGCCGAAATTGTTTAAAGCGAAATTCATGCCGAGCGTATTGATGCCGGTCGCGGCTCCCGCGACTTTTGCCAGTAATTTTATAATAAAGGAGGCTCCCAGACCAAAAACGGCTGTCAGGATGGCCAGAAAAAACATACCCGCCCTCATAGAGAAAGAGGCCTCTTTCGCGTTCTGCGCGTAATGGCTCCGCGGACGCGCCAAAAATGTTATGCCGAACGCTTTAACGAAACAGGCAGCCGCCAAACCGCTTGTCAGGGCTAACATCGCCGCGCAGATACCCAGGAAGAGTTTGGCGCCTCCGACGGCAGTTAAAATACCCATAAAGAACGCCTGGAAAGTCAGCCATTCGCTCACAAAGCCGTTTAAAGGAGGGAGAGCGGAGATCGCCATCGCTCCGATCAAAAAACAGGCGGCAGTCTGCGGCATATTTTTAATAAGGCCTCCCAATTTTTCGATATCGCGCGTCCCTGTGGCTTTATATACGCTACCGGCGCACAAAAATAAGAGCCCCTTGAAGATCGCGTGATTGATCAAGTGATATAATCCGGCGGCCATGGAAAATACAGCTAAATACGGCATATTCATACTGAGGAAAAACATCGCCATTCCAACTCCTAATAAAATGATCCCGATATTTTCAACACTATGATACGCGAGAAGCCTTTTAATATCATGCTCCATAAGCGCGTAAATGACACCTACAAGACAGGAGATGACCGCCAGAATTAGAATTAATACGCCCCACCATGAAGAATTAACGCCAAGTATGAATATTACAAACCGGATTATTCCATATATCGCGGTCTTGATCATCACGCCTGACATGATACTTGAAATATGGCTCGGCGCCTGCGGATGGGCGTACGGAAGCCATATGTGTAAAGGCACTATGCCGGCTTTGGTGCCGAATCCTATCAAGAGAAGCAGGAAGACGATATTTCGCTCCTGGAGCGGCATCGTCGTACAGGCGTTTTTTATAGCGGCGAGATCAAACGAATTGGCGTGCTTATACATGATCAGGAATGCCGCGACCAGAAAAGCTGTCCCTATGTGCGTCATCACTATGTAGATGGTGCCCGCGCGGACGGATTCTTTGTTCTTTGTATCGAATACTACGAGAAGGTACGAGACCAGGGACATTATCTCCCAGGCGACAAGGAAGACAAGGAGGTTGCCTGCGGTCACCACGAGGGCCATCGATATCACGAAAAAGAAAAGCAGCGACCATGCCAGGACGGCCTTCAGGGCGGCGCATTCCCCTCTTAGATAACCTATCGAGTAAACGGCCGAGGGCAGCGAAACGATGGAGATCACCACAAGAAAGAATAACGAAAGCGGATCGAATATCAATATTCCGGACAAAGCTTCTATTTTTCCTTCCCCAAACTGTCCAATACCTTTTCTGTTCTCTTTAATTTCCGGCGCAGCATCTCCGCGACAGGCCTCAGGACATTGAATATATCACGGCTCTCGATATCGTAGAAGATTATCGTCCCCACCTGTCTCGATTTTAATACACCGCCTTCTCTTAAAATCGTAAGGTGGCGCGAAAGGCTGGACTGCGGGATACCTAGCCTCTTCGCGATGACCCCCACTTTCTGCTCTCCGCTTTTCAGGAATTCTATAATCGTCAGGCGCAACGGATGCGCTAACGCTTTCAAAAAATCCGCCTTAATTTTATAAGCCAGGTCGTCCATAGTATTATTCTATTTAATTTATTGCGATCCGGGGAAAGATCTATTTTTTGCGGAGTGCTCTGCCCTTCTCTTTTTTCTCTTCCAATATACGTACAGGATTATCTTTAAGCCAGAGGCTACAAATGCCCGCACCGTCCCTTAAAGTCAGCACAATATCATCGTTCTCACCGTCATACTTGACCTGTTCGATAAACTTACCGGTGGATATCACCCTTATCTTCTCAATCACCGCTTTATCGTTACTATGATACCCGATCGCGTCGCCTACCTTCAGCACTATCGTCTCAGCCACTATACGCTCTTCTTTCATATACATAACCGCAGATTTTTTATTTCCTTATTATTCAATATTCGGATATTCGATATTATAACCTAAACCGATAACTATGTCCATATATTTATTGGACCGGCTCTTTCTCCGTCAACCCGGGCGGGCACTTGCTCCAGTTGTATCCTTTGACGGCGTCCTGATACCCCCTGTCGAAGAGCCGCTTCATATCCTGGGGGTCGAACATCTCTTTAGACTCCTGCTTAAAATCGGGCGGTATGAACGCGAGATTGTAATCGCTCCCTCGCTGTTTCATAAATACGTATATCCTGTATACGTCGCCGATCCCCTGTGCATTGATTATCGTATCGAAACACCTGTCGGCAAGCGACGGGAGGCTGTCTTCCACTTTCTTATAGTTTGGCGACATATAACCGTTACGTAATATGTAGAGTTTCGCCTTTACCTTCGACGGATCGATACCCAGGTTTTTAGCGGCCCCCTGCATGCCCTCGAGAAGCTTGTAGGTGGTGAAGACCTGCGTCAGGGTCCCGCCGTCAACGTGCATCTCGTCGTAAGGCTTACCGTCGACTTTGACATGAAAGATCGAGGGAGGGAATACCACCGGTATCGCGGCGGAGGCAATGATCACCCTGCGAAATAGATCGGCGTCGCCTCTGGCGGCGATGGCGCCCATATCCCATATCACAAAGCGCTGGGCGTCAAGATTAACGGTGCCGACTAATAGCCTGCGGCCATGTTTGTGTTCAGTGGCTATCTTATCCAACAGGTCCTGGTTTAATATTCCCGCTATCTTTTTGTCGAGAGGACGATTATTGGCCAGCGAATTTCCGAAAAGAGCCCCGAAGGGGCCCTTCGACGACATCACATCTTTGGTCGACATCGTCGTGTAAAGCTTTTCGAGATCGGCATCATATTTACTGCCAAGGAACGCGTATGGAGCTATTAACGCTCCCGTGCTGACGCCTGTAATCACCTTAAATACCGGCCTGGAACCTTCCGCCGACCACCCTTTCAAAAGGCCCGCTCCGTATGCGCCATTAGCCCCGCCGCCGGATATGGCAAGGACGGGATACACTTTTATGCCATCCTGCCCTATCGGAAAGTCTTCGGGGCGCTCCTCTTTGACCGATTGCACCAGATTCTCCTGCAGTTTGGTATTGGATTCTCCTACTACGGCCCGTATATCGTCCATATTTCCGATACGGGCCTTATCAACCAGATTAAGCGGCACCGGATGGCGTGTCGTGGCGCATCCTGAAATAACCGCGGACATGCAAAGTATTAACAGAAAAACAAAAAGCCTGAATCTCAATATGCGCCTCATGAAGGTCTCCCTCCCTGTTTATAAAATGATTTTATTATATTTACACCGGCTATGACGATAAGCGCCAAGCCCACCATAAAAATTAACATTATAAGGGCCATCGCAACGGCGCTTTCGACAACGGTGTTATTCGGCCGAAGCTTAGAGCCCATTAAGATGATGGGCCGGGCCAACATGATAAAATCGTTCATCAAGGCTACCGAAAACGCCGAAACGGCCATACCCGCGATCATTAATAAAATTGCCCATATTTTACGCATCATCCTCACCCTTTCATTCTTCCCCGGCCAATGTCTTCTCCCATCCCGGAGGGGTTTTATGCCAGGAATACCCTTTAAGGGCGTCCTGATAACCGCGCTCGAAGAGCCGGCGCATTTCGTACTTATCAAAAAATTCCTTCTTGCCCGAAACATAATTGTCCGGTATATACGCGAGGTTGAAATCATTGCCCTTTTCCACGGAGATGGCATATAGCCTGTAGATATCGCCTACAGTCTGCGCTCCGGTCATGGCATCGATGGACCTTTCAGCTATCGCGCCCAGCCAGCTCTTCATCTCCTTATATCCGGGTGTTACTTTGCCATTACGGATCACGTAAAGTTTCGCCTTTACCTTGGAGATATCTACACCGGCCTTCCCGGCCATTTTCCGCAGGTTATGCGCCAGGCCGTATATAAAGAAGACCTGGGAGAGCGTGCCGCCGTCGACATGCATCTCCTTATACATCTTCCCGTCCGCTTCCACGTCTATCAGTACCGGGGAAAATGTGACGGGTATAGACGCTGAGGCAAGCAGCACTTTCTTAAAGAGTTCCCTGGCCTGAAGATTTCCGCGCGATGCCAGCACCGCGATCGCTCCCATATCCCATATGATCAGCTTGCAGGCATCCAGATTCACCGTGCCGACAAAGAGGCGCCTGCCGCGGCCATATTCACGGGCAATGTCGCTCAATAGACGATCGTTCACAGAGGCCGATATCAGTCTTGCCAGAGGTTCCGAGCTTGTGAGTGAGTTTCCGAAGACCCCGCTTAAGAAGCCTTTACGTTTTACTATGTCATCAGTGGATATATTCGTAAATAGAGTCTCTACTTCTTTATCGTATTCACTGCCTAAGAAAGCATAGGGGGCAATGAGTGCCCCGGTGCTGACCCCCGTGACAACTTTAAAGACGGGCCGGGAACCTGCTTCCGACCAGCCCTTTAATACTCCGGCGCCATAAGCGCCATTATCGGCGCCTCCGGATATGGCGAGCGAAGAGTATGTTTTCACTCCATCAGCGTCTGACGGGAAATAGGTGGGATATTCGTATTTAAATGATTCGAGAAGGCTCTTTTCCATTAAAGGGTTAGTAGAATCACAATTGGAGCGGACTCCGGGCATTCCCGGAACTTCCGCTTTATCGGCAAGGGCCTGAGGAACGGCACGCCTTCCTTCCGAGCATCCGGAGAGAATAAATGCCGATATCAATAATATTGCCAGCGGTATTTTTATGCGGGATATCTTTATCATATGTTTATCAACCAGATTATAGCCTCTTAAGGGGCATTATATCAAGAGTTTTTTAAAAAAGTGCTGGCCGGCATCTAAGGAAAATGGTAAAATGCGCCCGGTAGTAAATAGGGCCTCATATAATGCCATTATTTACTATTAATTCCACCGGAAGGAGGTAGTGAATAATGGTAAAAGGTAAAGTAAAATGGTTCAACGACGCTAAGGGATACGGTTTCATCACGCCGGAAAACGGTAAGGATGTATTCGTGCATCACAGCGTTATCCAGGGGGATGGCTTTAAATCTTTAAAAGAAGGCCAGGATGTAGAGTTCGATGTTACTCAGGGCCCTAAAGGCGAACAGGCGGCAAACGTAGTAAAACTATAGCAATGACTTAGGATGAAGAAGCCCGGCATATCCTGCCGGGCTTCTTTTTTTCGAGTTATTATCTATTCTTAATGAAGTGTACCATCAATGTCGTAGCCGACATTTAAATGTCGGCTACGATGGAGACTATTACTTTTTAATAGTGTGTCCTGGGTACCTTAGGGGGCGTATAGACCTTAGGCGCCGCGGGCTTTGAAAGCGCCTGCTGTTGTTGCAGCATACGCTGAGTCTTATTTATTTGGTCTATCTGCTGAAGATTCTTGAGTTGTCTCTGCTGGCGTTCTAGTTTCTGAAGATTATCCAGCGAAATCTGCTGATTTATTTGGGAGAGGATCTTGAAGAGCGTATCCTCATCGAGATCCGCCAACTTTTTACCATTATATGTATAGATTGTAACGCCGTCCTCTCCTGGCGTCGCCACAAGCCCCTGGACAACGGAGACCAGGTTCGGACGACTCTTCAGCACCTCAGTAATGCGGGTTATCATCTCCTCCTTGGTGAGTTTTTTCTGGGGCGCTACTACCGGAGCGGGCTGGGTCGCATTCGCCGGGGCTGCGGGAGCCACAACAGCGGCCTTTGCCGGCTGAACCGGCGCGGCAGCAACTGCTTTTACAGGAGCCGCAGGAACAACCGGCTTAGCAACAACCGCTTTTGCCGGAGCTGCCGGCTTAGCCGTATCCGCAGCGGCATCTTTTTTCTGGGGCGGCTTGGACCATGGAAAATCGATCGCATAGGCATTTGTGCATATAAATACCACCGCTACAACGAATGCGTATTTCTTCATCCCTTCCTCCTTGATTTTATAAGACCGTTTCGTACCATGATCGCATATAAACAGGCGCCGCTGATAACGGCGAGCGTAAATGTCGTGACCTGCGCGAGCGTGACAGGCCCCAGGATATGAGGACTATCGACCCTCCATGACTCAAGTATACACCTGAAAAGGCCGTAGGTAAAGAGCGTTGTGAAGAAAACTATGCCTTTGGGCAGCTTCATTTTATAGAGATGTCTCGTATAAAAGAATATTATCACGAGGGCTATGGCGAAATATATCTGCGTGGGATGACGTTTGACCGTTTCATCCACAAAAACGCATCCCCATGGCAGGTTTGTTACCGGGCCATAACAACAGCCGTTTAAAAAACAGCCAATGCGGGTAAACGCCTGCTGTAACAGAAGAAATGGCATTAAGAAGTCCGCAAAGACAAGAAAACTGATCGGTTTTAATCTGATCTTTGTAAATGCCCACATCGTAATGAGCTCAGCGACAAGGGTACCTAAAAAGGCATATCCGGATGATAGGAAGGCGTCACTGAATGACAAGTGCATAGCGCCGAATAGCTCTTCGCGGTGAAGGAAGATATAGAGAAGCTTGGCCCCGAGTGAACCGGTAAATAAGGTAATGAAGGTGAAAGCTATGATACCGCGGCGCGTAACCGGAAAATCTTTGGGTTTTACAATAAGCGCTATTGTCAAGGCGATAAAAAATCCGGCAAATAAAATAACATCCCAGCTCGGCGTCTCGTAAGGCGTGCCTTGGAATAGGAATGGATGCATGGAGTAATTATACCGTAGGGTGGCATGTATTGCAAGAGATGCGCGAATCAAACTACGGCGTTAGGCACTGATGGCAGCGGCGTGCATGGCCCTCAGCATGTTATTGAGCGCTGCGGATATATCCCTGAATATCTTGAAGAAACCGAAATAGCCAGCTAAACTCTGTATACTCTTCATACTCTTGTCGCCCTGGTTGTAACCTATGGCAACGAATGCGCCCTTCATAGCGATTGAGGCAAGGAGGTTGGCCAGATTGATCTTCTCAGCCGAAACCTGCTCCTTAGTTCCAATAACCGTGCCGTTAAGGAGCGCATAGGCAAGCGTCCCTTCCCTGCCTGCCTTACGAGCGCCTTCAGCATCAGTGCGTATCATACCTATCTCTTTAGCGCTGCCTTCAGAAGTAGTTTCCAGGAGGATAGCAATATTACCCACCCTCACGCCCTTGGCTTCCATGGCGCTCCTTATGACCTCTGACGGCTTATCGCCATCATTCACCACCACTACATTCACCCCCGGTATACTGGTTTCGAGAGAGACTTGTTCCGCGGCTGTTCTCGCTATTAGTATAACCCTGGCGATATCCCCATTCTCTTTAGCTTTAGTGAGGAAATCCTGGAATTCCGGGCTGCGCAGTTGACCCGTAACGCTCTTACCATCGAATGCAAGTATTACCGTATCATTACTTATACCCGCCTCATGAAGCTTTCGAATGGCATCAAAGAAACTGGCAACGCTTACTGAACTGATATCCTGCCTGAGAATGCCTTCGATAAGCGTATATGCATTGGCTATCTCCAGACGCTCGCTGGAATAGGTACGATTGGCATATGTGAATGTGCAAGTCGCGGCAGACAGCCCGGTCCTCTTCTGGAACGCGGCAAGCGGCATGGTCGGCATCTTAAGTATCTTAACGCTCCCGTTAGGTAATAATACCATGGATCCAGCATTGCCCAGCATCGCGAGATTAGCTCTATCCATAGCGAACTCCCCTTCGTCGGCAGGCATCACAGGGTGAGAGTGGACCAACCAACGGGTATTATTCGCGTCGAACTTGTTCGAAGATTTAAAATCATAGCCTTTGCCTTCTGCATCAAAGGCCATCACTGATCTATCCGCATAGTATTGGATCTTTCCGTCGAGGCCTATTGCGAATGCAACTTCATATCTTAACGCGCCAGTGTATCCGGAGATAGTATTAATAACCTCTTTCCGTACTTCAGGGGCAACGTCTTTCATCTGGTTTTGGTCACTCACGAAATTGATCAGCGCTTCCTTAATATTAGCTCCCTTCGCCAGAGGCAAGTTATACCGGACTCCGTTCAGCTCTATAGCAAACGGCATATTGTCTTTAAACGCAATGCCGTTATTGGCCATTCCATAAATATTTCCCATCTCCGATATCGCGGCTGCATCTATACCTTTACCCTGTAAGTTAGCGGCAAGCGTTTTCGCGGCATTGGATACGGCATCAACAGCGACCGTTCTACCTTCAGGCCCCTTGCCCTTAACAATTGTCATGCCGCCGCTGAACGCCAGTACCGAGCTGGCTGCCGCGGCCAGAGGAACTGCTTGCAGAGCATACAAGACGATAGCGCTTACTATAATGATTGTAGCGACCCTAGCCGGTGTTCCCATATCGTTCCAGGCCTGCCGTAGTATACCCAACGGTCGCTGTATGACGGTAAGCGCCGCGAGCTTTGCCGCCGCCTCTGCCTCTCTCGCCTTCTTAATCTGTCTGGCAAGTCTCGCCTTCTTAAGGTTTCCTATATTCCTCACCTTAGTTATACTCTTTATTTCACTGCTAATGTCTTTGGCAAGTGTTTCATTCTTGTTAACTTTCAGCGCGAGACGCAGATTCTTTATTATATCGGCATTAGACAGCCCCTCGGTCTTCATAAGTTGTGCCAGCATATCGGCTCTTAAGGCATCCAATTCCCTATTAGCCGCGACACCTATAACCACTCCTTTTGCAGTCATCGCGTCGATCTTTCGTATGATCTGGGCGGCCTTGTCAAATTCTTTAATATATATGGCTATCTTTAACTCTTCCATCTTTTCTATAGCAACATCTATAGTCAATAGGCCCTTGGCCTCCACTATCGCTCTATTAATTGAATCTTTCAGCGATTTGGCCTCTCTTCTGAAGTCTTTATCGGAACTTGTCTTCAGCGCCACGTTAACCGCGAATAAGGCCGAATCGAAATCGCCATCATTAAGGCATTCTCCGGCCAAATCGAACCACTTTATGGCCTCTTCAAGACGTTCGCCTCTATTCTCTCCGAGGAGCCGCGTGATTTCACCGCGCGCGACAATAACCTCAGCCGCACGGCTTCCGAGTATATCTTTCGCCTCTTTCAGGGCCGCCCTGGCATACTTATCTTTGCCACTAGAGGCATATTCAATAGCAATAGCTATCCAGTTATTCGCATCCTGTTCCTTGGCCATCTTCTGCCAATCAGCGTTAGCGACTATCCTGGCATCCAATGCCGCCGCCTGTTCAAGCGCCTCTACGGCCATGATGTAATCGCCAATGCCCGCAAATTCTGTGGCCATATCGCTCAATACCTTAGCGCTCGCTATTCGCTTTTCTTTATCTTGTAACAAGGACTGCATCGTCCATTCTTTCGTTAAGCCGCTTACGCTGTCATTCCCGAGCACATCGGAGCGACTCTGCAAGATCCCTTCGTTCAGGGCACCAAGCGCCGAGCTAAAGTCTTTCTCTTTAGCATAATCCTTTGCAATATCAACCCATTCGAGCGCCGCCAGATAATTATCTCTGCGGATGGTAAGCTGCGCCGTATCCACTTCGGGATTCCATATTAAACTTGCGTCAACAAACGCTTTTTCAAATTCTTTCCGCTTCTCCTCTGATAACCCTTTTATCACAACGGGAGTTACCATCGCTCCGGGAATAACGCTTTCTAAGGCAATGCTGGCTAAGTCGGCTATATACAGCCTGCCATCCCTAGCTTGAAACACTTTTGCAATGCTATCCGTCAGCGCCGGCTGATCAGCCACCAAGCGCGCTTGTAACGTGGGCGACAATATAAACTCAACACCAGAGTCGGCCTCTGTCCGGCGCTCCTTGATCCTATCGCGTAAACGCGCGATTGCGCTCTTTATGTGTTCGATGTATTCGGGATTATTCTGGCCCATCTTCTCAAGATCTTGAATCTGTTTTTCTGATTCGGTTATCTGCCCAAGAGCAGGCTTTTCGTAAACTATCCTGGCAATTTCAAATGTCACCAGAGCCTCTTTGGCGTAAGCTTTCCTATCTTCAGGTAAGATTGGACTCGACAGATCTTTAGCCATATCCAGCCACCTATTAGCATCGTTGTAACAAACAATGGCCAAATACCCGCTCAAGGAGAAGGCCGACACCGGAATATCTTTCCTAAAAGGATCTGCAAGGAACGCTATGGTATTTATATCCCGTTCCAATTTATTCATATTAAGCTTTTTGACAAGGTCTGCGGACATGGGGCCCGCTACCTGCATACCTGCGGCAAGATCAACGAGCGGCCCTATATTCTGATCAGTGATATCGCCTCGACTGACCATAGCGAGGCTCGCGTTAATAAGATCATTAATGTTACCGTCTGTTTTGTCAGATATGTACTTACGAAATGCCGCGGCAGGATCATCCGATAACGCAATCTCCATCGCTTTATTAAATGAGATCTTTTCGGCAAGCGTCGTTTCGCAGCCTTTATCAACTTCATCGAACGCCTTTTTCAGAGATTCTATGGCGGCGAACTTCTCTTTCAGTTTTAATGCACTAATAGCGTTTTGCACCGGCGTGAGATTTCTGGCATCAGCGGAAAGCATCTTGCCCGTCTCTACTGCGGATTTTACTTCTAATGGAAGCTGGATACCAAGGAATATCGCAAGTTTTATCAACTCAGGAGGACCTCGTATACCGTTACTTTCGGCAAGCTGCATAAAGCGGCTTAAGCCCATATTTTCCGGAGCAACCCCGGAGAGAGAGCCCTGAATACTGATAAACGCTTCAATCTTCTCGATCGACATATCACCGGTACCAAAGGCCTTTGCGAATACATCTTCGGGTATACCGGTCTTCTCTGCGTAGAACTTAAATTTCCCTTTCCAGGCATTTTCAATTTTGTAAATATCGGATTCACTGTAGTTCGAATTGAGGGACCGGTATGCGATAAGTTTTGCTTGAGCCTTATCAATACCGAAGTCGATTACTAAGGTATCGGCAACTTGCTGAATGCTCGTGGCGTTCACCGATTTTATGCCTTTAAGGATGGATGGGACGATAAGGGATGCTGCCGCATCTCGGTCTGAAGCATAGGCTGCGAGCGACGCAAGTACTGCGGAAACGCTTATGCCATTCCTCACATCCTGTGCCTGGTCTACCGCGTTCGGAAGAATACTGTCAACAGCTGCCATGCGTTCGACATCCCTGGCAACCGCCGCTGGCGCCAGAAGGATAACTATCTGAAGTAAAAGTTCATTATCAACGCCCGCCTTGTCCATAATATTCTTCCAATCAAGCTTATCTGCCTTCTTTAGGTCACGCACAATATTCGACGCTTTTTGTGCCTTCGATGTCACTGCAGTCTTTGCCACCGGCTCTTTCACAAAGAGTGTATTGAGGATCGCATTGATGATAGGCGAAGAAGTAAGTTCGCCGAGCGACTGTTTCACGGACGAGAGAGCCGCGCTCACCAGGCTGTATCCACCGAACACCAAGCCGCCGAGCGAGTTGAAACCTGATCCGAGCATCAATACGTAAAGTGACGTTGATATAGCGCCTTGCATTACTTCCCGGATGAATATGCCGGCGGTCTTCATCATAATCGCGCCGCCCTCGGCAACTTTTAGGCTATAATGGTAATTAGCCGCTTCGGCCGCCGCGGTAATAATAGTTTTGAGGCTCATAATGATGATCGCGGGCATCACTATTCCACCGATCGCTAGTCCTGCGACTGCAACACTGATCACCGCGGTGACGCCCATGCCCGCGACACTCTTACCTGTAATAAGGTTATAGGCGCTTTCCAGGCTCATGGCGAACGTCTTCGATCCAAGCTTCGGAAGCATAACTGTTACGTACTTACGCGCATTAAGCTCCGGTATCACAGGAGCTTTCGCCTTAGACTTCTCGAGAGACTCGACCGTGCCGTTCGACTTCATCATATTGTAGAGGTCGATCATCGAGACCTGAGCAATGATTCCGGGGTTACGCGCCTCAAGGTTCTCGGCCATCTGCGTAAGCACCTTCATCTCCTCATCGGTAATGGAATTGCTAACGAAGAGCTTGATTGCCGAAAGACCGTATTGATCCTGATTCTTTAAGAACTCCCTGACCGAGATCGTGTACATGTTAAGGCTACTCTGGGCTTTTTCAACCTGGGTCTGCAAGCTCTTGACCTCGCGCGATTGCGGTCCGTAAATTTTGATAGCGGTCGCCAAATTTTCTTCAATAAAACGCAAATTTCTCTCTGCCTTTATATTATTCTTAAGGACATTAATCAATACTGTCTCTATACCGATCCGCCCACAATAATCCACAAAAGATTGCCTGATATCACTAGATTTTACCATCGAAGTTATCTCATCCTTCGTCATAGTATGCCCTGTGTTAGAAATAGCTTTGATACCGCCCCAGAAGTTTCCGATTGCAACCAGGTTATTTATCAGAACGCTGATGGGCATAATGCCGTCATAGATTCCATTTGTACGCAGTTCCTTTACAAGCCCTAACGTTGCATCTATATTAACACCAGTGGAACCGCCTTTTTCTACTTCTATATAATTACCCAAAGCTGTCGTAATACCATCTGTCATTACCCCCGCATCCTTTAGGGCAAATGCAATCGCTTGACGGGCATCCGCGGCGGCACTTAAGAGATTATTGGCGGCAATCACGTTCTTCACAAAGACCGCACCATCATAAGTAAGCCGCGTATTCGAATCAACCTTGCCGGTTACCGCATCGATGACAATATCATCGTAAGCGCCGTTTATGTTCCTGTTCCTGAAGACCAGATCTACACCTCCCGACTCTGTCATATCGACCATCATATTTGTCAATGCATTACTACCGCTTGGAGATATGCCCTGGATCATTCCTATACCGGCCACTGTGACCGGTATGCTCTTCGATACCACATCCTGCAATGTCAGCATTCCTTCCGAGCTCCTCCTGATATCAGCCATCTTCTCAGCTATATTTGCCCGCGAATTACCAGACTTCTCCATGAACTGCTGTAGCCTGCTCTCATCGATCTCCATGTTAATTTCCGACTGGATAGCTATAATGGCTAGCTTAAGGTATTCCTGGTCAACGGGGTCCTTGCTTTCGGCGAGATCGCTCAAAAGCGCTTTTTCGGAATCCTTAATATCTCTGTCAAACATATTCACTATCTGGATGAAATTCCCTCCTTGGGCACGCTTTCCGCCTTCATCGTTAATTCTACCGCTTATCTGGCGCAGGTTGTCGTAACTGGTAAGCCCAAGTTTTATAACGTCCGCTTTTCTCGAGACCCCTTCCCTCAGCCCGAATATGTTACTTCCTGTCGAGAGACCCTGAATAATAACGACCATCTTTTCGCCGTCATTAAATCTGGTCTTTATATCTTTAACGGCATCATTGAACGTCATATAACTACCATCCGCCATTCTGCAAGTAAGACCGCCATCTGTCTCTCCTCTGATCAGAATATAGACAGGCATATTTTTGTACGCGTCTTTCACGCGGCCATACATGTCATAGCAAACGTTCCTCGATTCACTTGTAATAGCTATTGCATCGGTACCTCGTTTAATGCTCTCACCTACCTGGACAGCTCCTTCATTTCTAGTCGCATCCTCACCATTTCTCAGTAAATGGTAATTATTGATGAGCGGCGTCTCTGTGGTGGCTTTGGCAAGATGGCCTGGCGCTTTATCATTGATATTCTCTATAGTCTTTCTTGTGCCTTCAGCAGTACCAGTGCCTCCCGTGGTATTCCATGCACCAAACGCCTTTATCACATCAGCGGTCGAAACATTCATGTAAGAGTGCTGTAACAATGAATCCGCTATCTTTTCAATCCCCCAGCCATGTTTAGCCGCCACGCAGGCAGCCCTAAGATTATCACCGAATATTGTATTAGGCATAGGCATTCCACTATCCCCATCAGTCATCACATAAGCCTGCCGCATATCGTCTTTATAATATTCTCTGTCATTCATGAGACAGGATGTCACCACTTCTCTGATAAAATCATGGAAACTTGAACTGAGCTCACCTTTTTCATTAATATATGCGCTGAATAGTGAGTCACTTTTTACCATATTCTCTAATTTCCCGGTCAAGGCCTCATTGAGTGTAAATGTCCTTCTGGCGGCACCCTTGACACTTTCAATAAGCCCTGCCTGTCTCAATACATCCGCGTCCCACGAGTCACCTTCTACATCGAGAACTCCTGCGACATATCTGACCATACTGTCAATGAGTTTCGAACGATACTCTATTTTGGCCGCAAGGTCAGGCGAAAGCACCTGCAACCTCTTATAGAGATCGTGTCCCGCGCTCTTAATGAGGTCATTTGCCGCAATCGTATTCTGGATCTCATCTATATGCAGACTATCGAGAAAACCTTCGGTCATGAGGCTTGACTGGCCATCTCTACTTCGCGCAATCTGTTCCTGGATATCCCTTGTCGTCGCGAAAAACATAGCCTGTTCAGAAATCTTGCTCTTATCAGTTATGCCATCCTCCGAAATAATTACCACATCTTTCCCGGCAGTATCCTTACCTAAGGTCGCCTGATGCGCCAGCACATTGCCGCCTGCGCCTTCATTGGAAGCCACCTTATATACTGCAAGATCTTCGTAGCTTCCCCTGCCAGCGAGTTTTAGGACAAGTTTCATGCTGTCAGCAACTGTAATATTCTGACTAACAAGATCCGTCCTGGATGCATCGACAATGATTACCATCTTCGCGCCCTTACCGGTCGCCTCTTTATACATGCCCAGAGCGATAAAACAACCAATGATATTTCCGTCCATCTTTCCTGCACCGACCCTTGCTACAAACGTCGGAAGGCCTATATTCTTCCCTTCCATCTGAGCTAATTTTGAACGAGCCATAAGATAGGTATATGCCAACTGAGATGGCTGTAAGGCAAATCCATCGCCCATAATTTCACTGCACTCAATCCACTCTTTGAGCGTTCTAGTCATGCAATTAAGGTCCTTATAGTTTTCTGACTTGGTGTCACCTGCGCTTCTCAGTATCTCCATCTGCTGTTGAAGCCTTCCAAGGGCATCCTTCATGATAATGCGCGCAGCATCACCTTTTATAGCATTCTTACCATTAACATCGGCATCTGATTTCCCGCCAACGATTTTTCCATTCACCAATTGCCCACCAGTAAGCTCTCTACCTTTTTGCTCGATGAAATCACCTGACAACTTGCCGCCAAAGACCTCGATAACATTAGCCTCGGTAAACTTCTTTTCCGTGAAATATTCCATCATCTTACCCCAACCACCCTTGAGTCCGTCCTTAATCAGAATAGTGAAATTCTCCCAATTTTTAGCAAAGCCTCTATTCGTCTCCGTCTCTTCCTTCTGCGGCTTCATGATATCATCCTGATTGAATCTGATAAGATTCTCGATAGCGCCTTCGAGGAGTATATAGTCCATATTGCCTTTACCGCTCGACGCTTCTTCGACGATCATATTCTTTTCTCTGAAATTGGCAATATTCTCCTTGCCAATGACAACGAAGGTTATATTCTCATATTCTCCTCTCATAACATCCAGCCTTGTCAGGAGATCTTTCATCTTCATAAGCTCAGCCCCATCAACTTTCTCTCCTCGCGCCTGAGCATCTTGGGCAAACTTTATTCTCTCCCTAAGGTTCTGCTCAACAGCTCTACCATCAAATTGCTCATTGGTAAATTCACCATCGCTCAGCTTTAACCCTGACTCACGCACCGCTTCATTATACTTAATTACATATTCCTCTCTGCGTTGCGCGTTTACCGCAAATGCGGTCTCGAGGCCCGCAAGTTTTGCTAATGCCATCTGGGCATCCATTCTCAGCGTAACGTCCTTGAGGGCTTCGGAAACAGCCGGCACGTCTTGCATCCTGTCCAATACAGTACCAAGCGTCTCCATCTTACCTGGATCGATCGATAGACATAGATCTCTCAGATTAATACCAGAATTCGCGATAGCTGTTATAAAGAGGGAGTCCCCTATCCCGGACATATACTTATCGATACTAATGTCAACACCTTCGATTTTGATATTCTGGTCAGGCTTAGTCACGTCACTCAAACAGAGATCTCTCAGGAATTCAAAATTCCTTTCACCATATCCCATCCTTATGAGCTCGTTCGTAGCAAGAGGAGTCATGCCTTCTTTAAGATAATATGAAACAAACCTGCCTGCATGATCCTTGAAAGTTGTCTCTCCGTATTTAGCAAGGCTTTCTAATATTTTCACCTGCTCCTTTCCCTGCAGTTCCCGTATACCGGCAACAAAGCTGTAGAACTCTGCCTTCTCTGCGGAAGAAACCTTCACGCTCCTGTCAAGGCTCCTGAGAGCGATATTTATTTGTGCCTCTACCGTATATTTAACCATCGGCAGTATAAATAGCGCGGCCCACGAGAGAATCTCTCTGGAGGCTAGCGAGAAACCGATGTGTCCCGTGGACTCAGGCTTGCCGGTGAGAGGATTGAGTCGTTGACCCGATACAAGATCCAGCGCGGCATCTATTCCCGTGACAAAACCGGATATCCACGCATACTGATCAAGCGCGACTATACCGGCACCTACACGCCCGCCCAGAGCAGCAATACCTCTCATCCATAGAGTATCTTCGGTAGCAGCAAATGCCTTTCCCCTCATCCATGATACCGCATATTCTCCTATCGCCATCGCCTTGCCTATAAGACCACTCTGCGTAAAGACTTGCCCAAAGCCTTCGGGACGGGTAAGCTCTATGGTAAATATACTGATCAGAGGCTGTAGATAGAACCCTGAGATCCATCCTTGCGGTATGCTTGCCGCAAACTGCTCCCAACTCCAGCCCGTCTTTTCACCCTTGATCAATGGATTCCACACAAGCGTATTAAAGGTATAGAACATTGGACTAATAAATGTGAATACCATGGCGCCTCTGATGCCTTCCGCAAGAAGACCTGCACCAGGGAAATTAATGGGTAGTGTCTTTCCAGGCCACCACGTGATATTTGCGCTGGTAGTATCTGTAATTTTGATGATCTTCTGGGCCACGCCATCTTTAACACCACCGATTTCCTTGCCTGCCAAATGGCCAATGCCGCGCGGACTTAAGATATATGAGATGAATAGGCCCGTAATAAGGCCATTCGCTGCCGCAAGCAGGAAGTTGGAGGAGTTGAAAACGTTATCTTCACCTACCCAAATCTTGTCACGGTAGTGGAAAATGCTTATCGCAATCGAGGATGTGGTCACCATAAGCGTCCTTGCGATAGCGCCATTCATGCTTCCCCAGAAACCGCCATTAACTCCGGCAAAATTTATAAATCTTGAAGCGCCTGCTGGCCCTGCACTGGCAAGCTTTAATCCAGCGGCGATACTCGCCCCAAAGCCAAAATCTAATAAGGTATTCCAGTTACCGAGGCCGCTCTTCCAGCCCTGGCTTCCGAAGTAAGCTCTATTGATAAGACCACCTATGGCACTTACAATGCCCATACTAACCACTGTAACCAACGTCTGGATAGTTGTATGGGCAGCCCCTCCTAAGTTCACGAAATTAACGCCCCAAGCTCCGAGGTATCCACCGATCGCGCCTAACCCGAATCCTATGGCAAAGTCTCGAGCCGCTTCCTTACTGAATATTGAGTAGTCATTTCCACTAGTAAGCCATTCTCTTCCGACGTTAATAACGCCACCCATCAAGCCGGAGGTAACTCCCTGCACAGCATATGCTTTCCATCCAGTTTCAGCAGCTGATGCGATTTTGCTGAAATTGCCCAGAAGCGCACCAGCGCCTTGGAACGCGAGAGCAAATGCAAATCCCTCGCCAAGACCACCAATGGCTCCGCCGATCGCGCCCCACGCTGAAGCCTGCTGTCCTGTATAAAGATCACGCCCCGTAATCATCCCGTATGCAGTATATGCGCCAAGGTTCAGTGCCATGGCCCCAGCGCCTACATAAGCCGCACCCAGCATGAAATTACCAAACGTCCCAAGCGCAACGCTAGCAGTACCGCCTGAAAGGACCAAAATGGTCGTAGCAGCAATTATAGCCAGGCTTCCTTTCGCCGCACCCTTCGCGATATCCCAGCTATCCGCTTTTTCATATTGCTTGCCCATCAGGGCGCTCGATGCCTGATACCACCACGTGGATCTCGACTCTGCCCAGAGCTCATTATTACTTCTTATCTCCTCCACCTTTGTTTTCGCGAGAAGGGCATTCTCTCCGCCTAACATGATCGCATTCGTAAGCTGATCTATCGTGGGCATCTTGGCACTCTTATCGTCCCCGAAAGCGATACGGCGCGCAGTATCCTGACCTATCTCATCACCCAATAGCGTTACCGCCTGCACTGCCGCATTGTATTTTTCGCTCGACAGGATGGCAAAAGCCCCAACAAGGTCACCACCGATCATAGCTCTTTCATAACTCCTTGCCATATCGAGAACTCCATCCGTACTCATACCCACTTTTGCGATACCAAGCTCATCTTCGACGCTTACCCGGCTTACTCCGCCGAATAGCGAAGAATGATAGACATAGCGCACTATATCCATCACTTCTGATAACGGCGCACCACTATCAAGTCTTGCAAGAGCGCCTCGATAAGTCGTCAGGGATCTTTCAGAATCATCGGTAGAGAGAGGTTTATACTTTTCTGCGGCCACGGCTTTTTCCGCCAAAGCGATTCCTTCAACAAGCATCTTTCTCATATCCGTTCTTAGGGTCTCCGCATTTTTTACCCCGAACATAGCCGATATATCGACGCATCTGGCATTAAATTCTTTGACAAGATCGTAGCTTGCGCCGCTATCCGTGACTAAACCCGCGAAGCCATCGGCGGCAGTACCAAATTCCGTTACCTTGAAGACCTTGCCCCATTCGGAAATCTTTTCCAATGCCTCCTTGTATCCGATATCATTATTCGCGATTCCTTTTGCGAGAGCTTCAATGGCTTTTGAATCTATGGGTGCATTATCTCCCAGGCCGCTACGTATAGCATCTGTGCCCATCCTTATCTCGAGAGCGCCAGCAAGGAGATTGTTTAGGAATTTTGCTATCTCCTGTTTAGCGGTCACACCATGAACCGCCCAGTCTAAACGCTGCAAATCGCCATTGACCATACAGATATCGACTTTATATTCTTTTGTGATGTCACCATTATGAACGGTAAGGGAAGCGCCGCTGTCTAACAGAAAGACCTGTTTCTCGGTTATCACCGCCCTGTCATCGGAAATAGTGATAGTGCCATTATATAGAATACCATCACCGGTAACATGGATCGTCTGCACTTCACCAGCCCCGCCTTTACCGGGGAGACCTTTCGCCACTGCAATACCACCCATTTCGACAGACGCATTTATATATGCGCTGCCTTCGAGGGTAAGCACGCCATTCGCGATATTCATGCCACCATCGGCATTGAGACGGATAACAGCATTTTTATTAAGGGTATATATGCCTGTCGATTTATCAGCCGAATTAAGCGCTTCATTAGTAACGGCGGCCATGCTATTGAGCGTCTGCCAGCTGCCGTTCCCAAGGAGCCGCAACGATAAGAATGGCGTAGAAGTCATCCCGTCAGGGCTCAGCATGCTCGAGAATAGGAGCTCTTTGCCGTTCACCATTGACGTAATCGGCTTCGCTGAACAATCGAGCACGGCTTTCAGGTAAGTACCGGTCGCATCCGTCACTATGCTCATCTCGGCGGATCTACCATAGAGCACTGCCTGAACTGCCTGGTCGGAAAACGCGGCGATGATCTTTTCATCAGACACCTCGGAACTTCGCATCACAGCAGCAATAGAGATCCCTGATACAATATTTTTGATGTCGGTCCCGAATTTCTGCACCAGGCATGTTTGGATCTCTGCTGAGAATTTGTATGCTACGGCGTCAAGCTGTATTACCTGGCCGACATATTTGAGCGAATCAACCAAAGCTCCAAAATCATCTCCTCCAAGATTAAATGACTTCCCGTCAGCCGCCGACCACTGAAGCGCCGCATCCGCTCTCGTACCTGGTAATAATGTTTGTGCCTTATTGGATTCGTTTGCCTGAAGGGCATATTCATCTAGCCTCATTGCTCGAAGAGTATATAACGCCTTTTCCACTCCGGGCTCAAGCGCGGGAGATTTTAACTCTTTGCTTAAGGTATCCGTCAGCGCAGCCACAAGCTGGGCCGTCGGATCCAACATCAATGAGGAACTAAGCGCCGTAGTTATGGCTGTTTCAAGCTTATCTTGATCAAGAAGTTTTTGGCCGATCATTTCTAAAGTGCCGTATTTTGAAAGTGCAGTGTCCCGCGGATTCTCTCCAGCCCTAATAGCGTATTGCATTGCCTGGGCCAGTGTAGCTTTTTTGCCAGTTACTTCAGTAAGAGCTTTCTGGTAGTTTTGTATCTTTTCCTGGTTATTCGTCAAGAACTCATATTTTTCCCTCATCCCAGCGAGATAACTCCCCACCGCAGATGGGCTCATCGACATCAGCATGAAGAAGGCCTGTTCTCTGGATATCCCCTTGCCCATAATCCCGCTCATCTTTACCACAAGGCCTATACTGCCGCTATTTATGGCTTTGTTGTCCAGGTTCGCGATGAAGTTATCGAGCTTCTTATCGTCCAGAGTCATCAGCATCATGAAGGCCTGCATCTTAGAAAGATCAACTCCTGCGGCGGATTGAGCTTTGTCAACCAAAGCATTTACATTTTCGGCGTTTATCCTCGCATCACCTATGTGCGATATGAAGTTATCGAGCTTTGTCTCGCTCATCCTCATCAGCATCATGAAGACCTGGGTACTGCTGAACTTTTCTCCTACCGCAGCATCGATCATTTTGATCGTGTCGGTTATATTCTTGGCGTTTATGTCCGGATTACCTATATTATTCCTGATATCCGCAAGCTCTTTATCATTCATCGTTATCAGCGCGATGTGTATCTCCTTATCCGTGAGCTTAATCTGATCTTTTTCAGATAACTTCTTGTTAATGGCTGCGGCGCCATTTTGTATTCCGTCTATATCTTGAGTGGTTACGTCGGCGCTCTCTATCCTGTTTTTGAGAGCATTAAAGACCTTCTTGTCGAGTCCTCCCGCTATGGTAAGGGCTTCGAGGATGGAATATTTGATCGGATTCTCTAGACCGGCACCCGAATTGATAATACCGTCTACGATAGCGCGGTTCATCTCGCCGCTTTCAATCCTGTCAATAAAGTCGTCGAAGGCATTGCCTTTCGCCGCGCTGTAGCGCCACATCAGGCTCAAGAGATCGGATTTCGAAACGGGGATATTCCTCTCTCCGTTAAGAGTATTATGGATATCTGTCAGGGTGACCTCGCGCCTCTCCATATTATCCACGAAATTCGCTGCGGCCGCTCTAAGCTCATCTATACTCTTAAAGCTGACTCTTGCCGTCCCCCCTTCCGTCTCGACCGTCGCCACATATCCGATAGACTCCCCCCTAAGAGTCATCTTATAGATATCCCTCATCTTCACGTCGCTACCGGCCAGATAATCCGCGAGGCCTGGTATTCCCCATGCTATCTGTCCATTATCATTCCTCACTATATCAATGCGCTGTCCAGTGAACTGCGTAACGCCGTCTGTGCCGCTAAGGATGCAGTTATTACCGGTCGCGGTGAGGATAGCTTTACCGAGAGCGAATGTGGTACCCGCGGGAGCGGACGTAAAGCTGCTGTCAATGACCATCTCCTGCCCTAATGAAAGCGCGAAATCACCGTTTACTACCGAGATGGATTTGAAGAGAATGTGCGTACCTTCCGCGTCGTGACCGAGCCTGACCGGTTCTGGAGCGGCTCCGCCCGACTCTCCGGCCTTCTGCTGGCCTGGGGCGACCTGCATACCATTAATATTTAAGCGTTCCACGCATCCCGAGACGATCGTGCCCTGCTGTATTACGAAGGACCCGTCCATGCCAATCGCCAACTGGGCGCCATTCTTCAGCACGCATTCGCGCAGCGTCGAGCCCTGTATCGCGACATCGTCAACAAGGTACGCGATCACCCTAGGGCCTCCCGCGGCGAGGCTCGCGGCATCGAAGATAAGCGATCGGGGTCCGATAGTAAGCTCTCCCACCCTGGTAGATGTCGAGGCGGATATCGCATTTGTATAATAGACCTTGATATTCTTAACACCGTTATCGTTTTCGACTACTTCTAAAGTCGCGCCCGGAATCGATATCTTCTGTCCGACAGCGTGATCGAGTTCGAAGCCGCCGGCCTTCACCGTTCTTCCGTTAATTTCAAATTCAAAATCACTGCCTGATATAAAGTTAAATTTATAGGTGCCTGGAACGCCGAAGAATGCACAGTCCCGGGTTATCCTTTGTCCGGCAAGGCAGAACTCTCCTGTCACCTTCTCGCCGGTCTCCGTCACTACCATGTCCTTAACGTACACATACTGCACCATCGTTCCGGCGACTTCCTTTTCATAGAAGCACTCCGACGCGTACATTCTGTTACCCTGGGCATCGATACCTGTTACAATCGCATCCGTACTATAAACCATGATCGTTTTGCCGTAAGCGTCCTTCTCCGTATATCCGGCTTTAATGGCTACATCCTGCGGGTTGGCAAACGGCATAAGCTGACCACCCACCACTACGAGAGCGCTCTGGGATGTCATCTCGATGTAATTCACACCGTCCGCGCCGGTGCTTACGGTCAGGCCAATGTTCTTAAGCTCTGGGGGAAGCGCCGGCATTCCAGAACCTGAGGCCGTCTTCACTGCATCCGCCGCGCTTCTCGCGCTGGACAGTATCTCCTGTACCCATGGTATAGTTATCGCTTCGGATGGGCTGAACCTGCCAAACGGAGTGTCACTAGCATCATAGCCCCATACTTCCATTTTGCCGGCCATTGAAACGGTATCACCGGCGGCATTCTTGACGTTCAGTTTGTAGTTGGAAATCGTCTCTATCGCTTTCCCGTCCACTGCCATGAGCCATCCGCTCAGGAACATCTTCACATCATGCGTAACACCGTCTTTGAGAAGCTGGCCGCTTAGCGTGCCGGTGGTCAGATCGAAGGAACAATTTATCATCCCGCGTTTCTCGCCGATCTCTTTGATCTCGGATGAGGTCTTATATGTGCCGCCATAGAAATAATTATCGCCGTAATGAGAGAGATACCACACACCCTCCCCGTTTCTCGATAGGGTAAAGGGCGAGTTACTGTCTCCCTCCTTATATGCAACATAGTCTGTCTTACCTCCCGATGTACGGGCAACAAAGTAAATATCCTCTGAGCCTGTGAGACCAGCGGCCTTCCTCATACCATCAGAAACGTAAGACATCAGTTCTCTGCTGGCATCCGCAGATAAACGATTTTCGGACAGGCCCAATGCGGCGGGGGCGTTATCTTTTGAAATGGCGGATGCCTTAGCAGCTTCGACAGCGGCGGCGGTAGCTGCAGGTGCCGCTCCAGTGGTAGGAGTAAGCGCGCCCAGCGTAAAATCGGTGCCATTCGTCGTTGTAAAGATTACGGGCCCAATATCCTTCCCAGCGAGGGAGCCGTTTAATGCCGACTTATCGACTGGGCTTAATTTAAGGAGGTCTGAGACCTGGTCGACCTTAAAGGTATCGATGATACCTCTCGCGTCACGGAAAGCGGCCGGCAGCACGCTTAAACTGGCGGTTACCATAAGCTCCATTCCATCACGGCCGCCAAGCGCGTAAGTCAGGGCTACCGTATAATTAGACTGGCCTATCATCATGTCGAGAGCGGTGGTCGTCTTGAGAAGCGGCGTCAGGATTTTGTTCATCTTCTCTAAGCCGTTCTTGAGTATGTCCAGATCTATAGTAGGCCCGAATACGGCATTCAGGAACGCGTCCGCTTCTTTGACCGCAGTGTCAGAGGCGCCGCCGACGGTCAGCATATAGCTCTTTAATATCTCCTTGAACGTCGCGGCAAACGCTTCGATCTTTGACCTGTCGAACGACTGTACGTTATTGATGGCTCCCTCGAGCATTAATGAGGCCGCCGCGACAACACGGCATTTACTTGAGTCATCGGTGAATTTCATCGACGCTTCCATCATATTTTCTACCGCGTCGAGACAGTGGTTCTCTTTAAGCATCGTCAGGGCATCGATACCTTTACCATTCAAGAGCGCGTTAGACAGTAAGGCGATATCTACCGCGGCTGTCGCTATCACAGCTTCGCCCTTCTTGACATCGCCGCCGGCCCTCGCTGAGTCAAGAATATTATTGATGGCCTCAAAAGACCCCAGCTTGACCAATGTGCCGAGCGCTTTCAGTACAAGCTTTAATGCCGCTTCCTTATTTTCACCGCCAAAGTTAGCTATGTTCTCTGCGAGCTTGGCAGTTATAGTAGTCAGTGATGCGAGTGCCGCGGTAATGACATTTACCGAATCTCCGCCTTTCTTAAGCATTTCGGTTATGACATCCGTCTGGAGAAGGTTCGAGACCGTAGTAACAGCAAGCTCTACCACATTCATGGCTTCTGCCGCGAAACCCTTACTGGCGAAGACACCGAAGTTCTCTATCATGGCTACGGCCATCATCGTGAGATTATTGACAGCCGCGATAAGGAATACCGCACCGCCGACCTTAGCCAGGATCTTCATCGCGTTATCCACGGCGAGAATTCCTATCTTCTGGTCACAGAGCGTATTAAACGAGGTTGTGATGATATCCATAGCTTCTTTGCCGAAACCATTCTTGGCAAATGTCGAGAAGTTCTCGATGAGCGCTTTGGTCATGCTGCCCAGAGCATTAACTGCTGTAGTGAGGAACATAGCGCCATCCCGCTTATCAAGGATATTCAGGACATTGTCGATCGCCAGGATGCCTGTCTTCTGGTCACAGAGCGTACTGAACGCACCTTTAATGATTCCCATGGCCTGCGCTTGTAGGGCCTTATCCTTTATATTACCAAAGTTAGCTATAAGGGCTGTGGTCATTTTGACCAGAGTTTCGACTGCGGCGCGAAGGACATCCACAAAACCCTTGTCGAGAAGAGAGACGACGTTATCGATCGTGAGGAATGCCTCTATGGTGTTAAACGCCTCAGCTATCTTGTTCATCGCCTTTTCGCCTAAACCATTCTTCTCAAGATTTGCAAAATTCTGAATAAGGTTGACGACCATATCGCCAAGCGCCTTGAATGCGGCAATTACGAAGTCCTTGCCGCCCTCGGCCAGCAGCTTATTGACGTTATCTACGGAAAGAAGGTTCATGACCACATCCAGAGACGCTTCTATCTGGCCCCAGGCAAAGAGATCGAAATCTTTGCTGAATCTTCCTATTTGAGCGACGAGATTGATATTGGCATTGACCAGCATCCCTAGCGCGAGGCCCGCAAACTCTTTATCGAACGGGATCGTGTCGGATGCGAGCAGTTCGCGCGCCTTATCGAGGCAGCCCTCAAGCAGATCCGCCATCTCTGATCTTTCAGGCATGGTCAGATTACCGTTCTTAAGGCCGTTCAGGATAGCGCTCGAGGCATCGCTCAGTTCTTTAATGGCGCCTATGGCGCTAGCGCGGTCTCCATAAAACGCATTCGTATCAACGGCCTCCCCGACTAACTCTTTTATCTTATCCATAGCGGCAGGCCTCTCGGTCTCCGGGACGGCAGCGTATGAATTGATAACCCTCGCGATCTCACTCACCGGCGCGGCCGCCATATTGACCTTGGTCTCAGCGGTAACTACGAAGAAGTCCTTGCCGTTCAGGGTCGCTATAGTCAGGCCATTCTCAATCGAGACCTTCGAGAGATCGACCTTGAACGCGATCTGGATATTCTTAATGTCTATCGTGGTAATAGAGCTGAATACGAAGCTGACAAGCGCCCTCACATCACCCGTCTTGTCGATGCCAAAGTCGGTCTTCACCACTATATTGTTCAGGTTGACAAGGTTCTGGTCCGATGCCTCTTTGAGTTTTGTGAGAGCTGGGGCCAGGACCTTCTGGAGATCCGGCATCTGGTTAAGCTTGAGAAGGATATCGTCAAGGTTTGCCGCGCCGAACGACAGAGAGTCAAGGGTCGGCCGCTGGGCGCCTTCCTCAACGGTCATCGTAGCGAGCACATTGCTTCCAAAGATACTCGCGAGATCGTTAAGGCCGGCCACGTCATTGCCCAGTGAGAATGAGGCCGTGCTCGACCCGGCGCGAATATTGATCTGGACCTTGCCGACAAAGTTGCCGTCCGCGTTCAGGCCTATCTGCCCACCGAGGATTTCACAGCCACCCAGGCCGCCAAGCTGCTGGGTGAATGTCTTGCATCCGTTATCATTGGCAAACGCGATAAGGCTATCTGCCTGGGTGGAAGTCAATTTTCCCATCGCAAGGAACATCTGTCCGGATCCGGCATCGATAACGACTTTGACGTTATTATTAGAGTCGACAATACCGAGAACGCCGGCGACAGTCTTCATTTCGTTGTTCAGATTATTGGCGTTCATATCAAAGGAGAAGCTGCCCTGGCCGTTTGCGGTAAGTCTAACGGTGACACTGCCTCCTGCGGCGGCTTTCTTGAAGTCGAGCTTGCCATCATCGCTAAATATATCTCCATTGCACATTTGCTCCGCGGAAGCTGTCATATTGGCGACCGCCACCTGGCTCAGGACATTGTTCTGGACCAGGTTAGCCAGGAGGACCGCCATACTGCCGGACTCGATCTTTGTCACGAATGAGACTTGTCCGGTAAGGATATCTATCTGTCCCTCGATCTTCGCGTTAGAGTCCGCCTTAAGGACGGATTCCATAAGGTTCTTTGCCTGGCCGGTCACGGTCTTGGCGTCCACGGCAAATGTTATAACGGTCTTACCGTTCTCGGTCGTCAGCTTTACATCGGTCACAACAGCGTTATCGCCAAGTGTCGCGCTTATCGTATCTTTAATCGTCTGGTCACCCGTGAGCTTGCCGAATGTCGCTGCGGTAACCCTATTACTCGCTGAATCACCAAATAATCCTAAAGACATCATGGCGTCTATCATGCTCATCTGCTGTACATTAAGTTGCGCGTTGCCCATTCCTGTGCCCTTAGCGTCCCAGACTCCCTTACCTTCCGACAACTGTTGCTGTTTTAGCGCTTCGCCTTTATACTGGTCTGCCGGCCCTACTCCCAACGACTCGAAATTAATGCCCCAGCTCTCAATCGTATCTGCGCCATAATTCTTTGCAGCAAACTGAATATATTGGTCGATATTACCCTGGAAGAGCTTTCCTGCCATCGCGGATGTCTTCATAGCTTCGAATGTCTTCGGTAATGCTATCCGTAGAAAATTTACCTGATCCAGGTTGCGGTCATATTTAACGGCTACATATATATTCTCGATCAACGGCATCAAATACTTAGAGGCGATAGCCCCGATAACTGCCGCAAACATATCTCCGATCGCGCCTATAGTGGTGCTTATACCCATCATTTCGACATTTTGCTGGTCTCCCAGGGCTTGCAGCTCCAGCCCGCGCGAATTTTCAAGGGCCTGGCTCTGCGAATCATACTGCCCTTGTGACATCGAGCCTTTACCGTCATTATATTCATTCTTCAGGCGGGCTAACAGCACATCATACTTCTTATTTATCGCCTCTCTCTTCTCCGTATAACGTTTCGCGATGTTCTCAGAAATTTTCTGTATGACATAAGTGCCAACCAGGCTAAAGAAGCTATTGGCCAAACTTGAAAGGACTGATTGGCTAGCGTTTATGAAATTACTTCCTATGGCACACGCCACGATGCCGCCAATAATGGCCCCTCCCACAGATGCAAGGAATTTAACGAATGGGCTCCAATTATTCCTCTCGCTTACCAACCCCATTATCTGCACGCCGGCCGATACTACAGCTGATGCTATGTTTGAGGCATTACTCGGACTGAACACTTTTGCCCATGAAAAGTCCGGTTTCTCAGTGGTCTGAGTACCAGCACTTCCAGTTGGCGTCTGATTAAAGGAACCCCAAATACCTCGCGCTAACTGCTGGATGCCGCTCATCGCGATGGAAAGGCCTGCACCTTGTAATAACGCGCCGAGCACCGGGCAAACATCTTTAAGGAGATAGCCGATTAAATACGCGGCCGCTCCGATACCCAGGCTGATGAGGCCGTTAAAAACTGCATTGATTCCGAGATTACCATTCTGAAGCCAGTCTATACCGTTGGGGAAATATATCGCTACAACGGCTCCCACGATCGCCATCGCGACCGCCATCCAGTTGCCCGTCGCAATGCCCTGAAAAGCGGAGAGAGCGGCGCTTGCCAGGATCAGATACCACTGCCCGCTTATGGCCGCCAAGACTGAGACGAATATCTTGAGTATCGAGAACCAGCCTGAGTTCATCCATCCGGTCTTCTCGATTGTTGTGTGTGTCCATGATCTGCTCTCGTCCTTTACAAATCCTGTTCCGGTTGCATTCGGAATGTATGTGGTAAAGGTCGTCTGCGTCTGCCTGGAGCCGCTGCAACCGTTACCGCTCCTGGTGACCGTCTGCGTCCAGACCGTGTAATACCCTGTAATGAAGCTGGACGTCGAGGTATCCTTATAGAGAGAGTTCTCCACAGTATTAAGTTCCGTCTTCGATAGCTCATTGCCATGGCCATCGCTTACCGTTCGCTGGGTCTGTGTCCATTGCGTTCCCTGACGCGTCGTAGAACTCCAGTGGATATCATAATTGTTATCTATAATGATATGAGTACGCCCCTGCCAATAGTCTTGCCTATCGTGGTGCCCTTCAACGCCTTCCTGTATCGCAACAATGTCGGTTCTGCCTTCTGTACGATAATCACTGGTGGTATTAACGGCATCGCCTGCGGCATTGTAGGTCGTAACGGAGATAATGTATATCCGGTACGTGGTATGCGATGTCATCGTGCCCTGGTCTATACTCTCAACCTTGTCCTCGGTATGTAGCGCGCTGACATAAGAACTGCTGGAGGAGAGGAGATGCCCGGTACTGCCATACAAATAGCTGGTATCGGATTTACCGCCGTCCGCGTAGTCGGTATGGGTATAGTATGTGTTACCGTAGCCGTTATAATAACTACGCGAAATATTGCCATCAGACGCGGAAAGCGAGCTTATCTTACTGCCCGAGGCGCTGTATTTTATCTCATAAGTCTCGTTTGTCGAGGTCCGCTTGCTCGGGTCATTTACATTGGCATCATAAACGGTGCTGGTGGAGTGTATCGTAAGGCCAAGGGCATTGGCGGTGCTCGTCGTATTAGTCCGAACGCCATTTTTGTTAGATACGCTGTCGGTGATCGTATTTGTGCCGTCCTTACGGCTGTTGATACTGATAGTCTCGATGGAGCCCGCGGTAACGGATGGGTCTATCAGCATATTGGTGTACGTAGCGCTCGTCATAAAATCGCCAGACCAGGTCATGTTGGACCAGACCTGGAGGCGGCTAAAATCATACGCTTGGCCAAAATCATGGATATTAAGCGTATAGCCTGCGATCTTGCCGAGAGTGTTGTATGAGACGTTCGAATATATCGTAAGCGTGGTTATGTTGGGCGTGGCAGACGACCAGGAGGTGTCGGTCCACCCCGTTATCTGGCCGTAGTTGTTATACTTGGCGTTAGTTACCGAGCTCTTTGAAGTTATCGTCGTTGTGCCATCCGTGCGTGAAGAGACGGTCGAATACCAGCCGGTATGGCCATTTTGATCGTAATCGCCGCCCTTCCATTTGGTACTGGTAATGACACCGTCTTTTTCGCTCACGGTAGAGCTTCCGGTAGCGTTACCATATTCGTCAACGTTCGTAATCAACGTCTGGCTGAAACTGGCGGATGAGACCGCAGACGACCCTTTAGTGACGTTATACGAGGTCTTGTCGGTCGCCGAGCCCACAAGCATGTTGCCGGCATATACGAAATAACCTTTCGATTCATCCAGTTTTCCGGTAAAATCACCGGCTCCAAAAAGGCTTGCGAACAGGCCGCCGTATGCCTGGAGAGCCGCTATCATAGAACTGGCCGCAGCTCCGCCAACGATTTTAGCTAAAAGCGCTTTGGAATCACCGTCATTGATATTATTCGAGATCTTTGTAAGAAGCGCCATAACGTCATTCTGATTCGCCGATCCGATACTCAAACGTAGGCTGGAGAAGAATTTGGAAAGGGTATCCAGTGATACATTGCCGTCAGTGTTTGAAAGGGATGAACCCAGCGTCCAGCTGGTCCCGGTGAACGAGACAAGCGTCCCGTTATAGAAAATCTCCTGCGACTGGCTGAAGACCGTCTTATTATCGCCTGTAGTGCTGAGCTCCATAATGTTGGCGGTAAGGATCTCGCCGGTCACCTCATCATAAACTATTTCGGCTTTATAGTCCGAATAACAGTTCTCGTTCTCGCCGACATCGGTACCCGTGAGAGCTATCAGAGTGCCGTGCGCATCATAATGAGCCTTGAATTTAAGCAATGAGGTATGGTGATCGCCGTCATATTTATCCCTGTATATATTGACGACAAGGTCGGGATCATATGAATAAGTTACGTGGGCGACTTTATCCGCAAGGAAAGAAGTATCCTTTGCATAAAGCGCTGACGGCCTCCCTTCGCTGTCAAACTCATACCTGTACCCTTTATGGTCGACTATATAGTCGATGCCTATTACCTTCCCACCCTCTTCCCCATTAACCGTCTCATACTTGATATTGTTATAGGCCATGTACGACGGTTTCTTGTCCCAGCCGCTTACCTCTCTCATGAAGTTAACGCTGTCCGCGCCCGCGTCCCTCTTCAGTTTTGACGGATCTGTGTCCGATGATCCCGTCTCAGCCCAGCTGTCGGAATACATCTTATTATTATTCCCATCCAGGACAGTAAAGGATGTGCTGTTACTGACCTCAATAATGGCGGCTTTATCAGTATCTATATATGTAAATTTGTAGAGCGAGCTCGCGCCGACGCCTCGAACGCGCTGAGAAAGAATAAGCCCGTTCTCATTGTACGACATGGCATCGACTTTGGTGGTCTGGTTGCTCAGATCGGTTATGCTTACGCTCGTATTCGATGGGGTGGAAGGCGTGATGCGCGAGTTATTGTTATAAGTATAGTCAGCGTCGGTCCTCCAGTCTTTAAATGACATGGCGCCGATAGATGCGTCCATGCTCCGGGCAGATACCCTCAGGATCGGAGCGCCGCAGTCCCAGTGCGAATCGGGATCTTTCAGCTCTATTACGGTATTGGTATATATCTCTTTAAACCTGACATAGCCTGACGATATCTCCACTCTGAATTTATAGAAACCGCCTTTTTTGAGCGGCTTGCAGCCATCCGCTTCCTTGCCGGTAACGCACAGGCCACTGTTAGTTTCACTCTGGCCCATAGTGTTTCCTTCCGCGTCCGTCTTGGCAAGCTGCCATGCCCAAGCGTCGGCTCCCAGGTCATCTGTCGCCCTTATAGTAAGTTGATAGCCAACCTTAGAGTCTCCGAAGTAGATAACAATATTATTATTCTTTTCGGTGTCGTCATACATATTTCCGATAAGCAGCGTGAACTCGGCTGTTCCTGATGTGACACCCCATGGATATACTGGTTCTGATGGCGAGGCGGTTACAGAGACAGTGGCATCCTTAGCGCCATTCATAGAGATGATCTTCGCGGTCGAACTGGAAGATTTGTCTTTATAAGACAGGAGCTGGCCTTGCGTATTGTACTTCATATCCCATTTCTGGGATGTTGTCACCTTGCCGGCGCTCGCAAGCGATATATCGCCCTTGGTCGCTTTCCACCGTTTTTTATCAAGGGCCACGCGCTGGACCTTGGTTTCTTTGCCCTGTATGTCAGTGTATTTAATGTTGCCGCAAGAGTCCGCTGTAGGACTTGCAGTGGTTAAAGCGGTAAATCTCAGGCTCCTGATCTGATACTTGCCGCCCCTGGTAACCATAGAGAGCGACCCTATCTTCTGCAGTCCGGTGCCGAACTGGTCGAGCAGGTCCTGATCGATATTTCTCACAACGGTCGTAAAACCATCCCCCACCTTTTCCGGAGTTGTTTCTGTTTTGGCTACATATTCGGTGTTGAATTTATTCTGGTAATCAACATCGCTCTTGCATGCTTCAGCCATGCCGAAATTTGCCCATCCGCCGCTTATGGTTTCATATTTTGAGACCGGAGAACCGATTTTATTAGTATAGTAATAGAGGGAGTAATTCTTGCCATTCTTGCCTGTAACATACAGGGCTATATAGAAGGTGTCGCGCGTATCCAGAACCTCTGTGTCATTTTTGTAATCAAATACCAGGTAGTTCTTGCCGGTGTAATTAAGGTTCTGGGTATTACCGGCCGCGTCAGTGGGGGAGATTGACGTATCCTGGCTCGAATCGGTGCTGATATCGAGTATGAGGGACTCCGGTGAAGAACCGCTTGCATCATCATTACTGATAATGGTGGCTTTGCTGGCATAGACCTGCCAGTCAGAGCTCGCCAGAGAGATCTTCTCCGCATTTGATTTGTACTTATCCGCCGCAACTACCATGTTGCGCAGCGTATAACTGCCGCCGCGTATGTAGAACCACTTAACGTGGTCGAAGACATATGGTGTGTTGTGGCTATCTGAAAGAATATTACCGGCACATATCGTTTCGAGATTGATACTTTCTATGCGGAACCATCTGTCTATGGCAAGGGTCCCATTTTCCTTGGCGAGAGCTATGCGCTTCACTTCATTGTTATCTTTGTCATTCTCTTTGGCATCAAAATCATAGATGCTGAGGCCGGTATCCTTTGCGTCGGTAATGACTCCATCGCTATTCACATGGTTTAAGAGATAATAGTCGTATACCTTTTTCACACCTATCGCTTCGTCTGTCTTCTCTTCGTTTAAAGGATCTCTCCACCCCTCTGTACCTTCGGTAATATGCACCGCTACAAGGACGTCTTCTGTCTTACCGTTTATTTCATCGACTTTTACCTTCGCCGCGACATAAATGACGAAATCCTCGGACGGGGCGTTGACATTAAAACTGTGGCTAGGATCGCGCAGGTCTTCCATCTTCTTGGCGTCTATCTCAAAAGAGAGGAACCCGAGCGGCACTCCCGCGGACATAGAATCCGCGTAATACTTCAGGTTCGCGTCTTTATATAAGATGTTGTCCTTCTTACTGACGATACCGTAAAGCGATGTGCCGGGAGAGCTCACCGTAAGCGAGTTCTGGCGCGTCTCGGTCTTCTCGTCAGAGCTTACGATCTGGCCGAGCCCATTATAGACGTTGGCGGAAATGGTCCTTACGGTCTCGATAGCCGGGTTATCGGAACTCCAGACCGTATCCTGGTAGCCGGTGGACTGCATCAGCTCATTATATTTGAAGTTTCTACGCTTGATATCCTTTATGGTAAGCTCGCTCTCGTAGGGCGCATTGAAGGTACCGAGATCAGTCTTAATAACATTATTCCATTGCGAGTTTTTGACTGAAACCGGTTTTATATCGGTGAGAAGGCTATCCGCCGAAAGCGATATATTTTTAAATTGGACATCTTCGCCTTTAAGCGTTATGGCTTTTACATGGTTAAGCTTATAGCGGGCGCCGGCAGGACTGCCATTTTTACTGGCTATCTGGTCAATTATCCTATAAAGGCTCAGATTTAAGGGAAGGGCCGAATGCCATTTACGGTCGCAGAGATCTGATTCGGCGCCGAGATTATAGGTAGCCTCGAATGGCGTATTGGAATCGTAGCTAATCTCGCCGGTATTTTCACCAAGAGCGAAATGGATAGTGTACTCTTCCTGAGTCAAGGATGTCCCTATATATTTATCAACTTCTATACTCACCCCCACTTCGAATGACTTTCCTGTGGCGGCGTTGAAATCAAAATTCAGGTACCCATTCCTTATATTGAGATCCGGCATAGTCCCATTCTCGGTCGTAATGGCATAATCGCTGTCTTTGCCGTTCAACTCGAGGAAGGTCGAACTATTATCCAGTTGATTATATCCTTCCATCTGGCCCTTCTCGTTATAATAGATGTCCGATACGATGCTCTCAGTCACCTGGTATGGGGTTGAAGGGGATGTAACAGTATCGCGGTATCCAAAGAGCCTGCCCGAAGTCTCATAGGTCACATGATCACGTTCCGTACGCGTCTCCGAATTAAGAGAATAGGTATCGAGATCAAAATGGTCTATTTTATGGTCGAGATTGATATCTGTAATTCCGGGATGAGTGGCAAGCAATACGCTATAAGCATCAGTGCTCACTTTCGGATCATCGACAAGCGCCGCGTTATTTATCATGTATTCGTTAAAACGAGCGACAAATCCGTGAGGAACAAATTCATCCAAAACAGCCTGTGTGGAACTGATGTTGTCCAGGAACTTCTGGCCGCCCCCTATTATACCGTTAAGGACCTGGTCCGCGGTCAGTGGCGTAAGCTGGTTACCATCCGATAATGTCTTGTTTGCTTCCACGATGTAGTTTTGAGACTTGGTTATATTCTCCTTCGTGACGAGATCTTTGATGTTATCGAGGAACTTCTGGCCGTCCATTATTATACCTTCACGAACCTGGTCCGCGGTCATGACCTGGTCTTCAGTAGCGCGTGTAAACTTGTTACCGTTCGGCAATGAATTGTTCACCTCATTGAGATGGGCCTGAGACGTGGTTATATTATCTACTGTGACGAGATTGATATTGGTGAAATACACCAGCCCGTTTGCTACTATCCCGCTAAGGATCTCGTCGGGGGTAAAGGACGTAAGTTGATTGCCTGAATCCAACCCATCGTTTATCGCCTTGGTCGAAGTCTGATAATCGACTATACGATCCTTTGTGACAAGCATAATATTGCTCAGGAACGTCTGGCCGTTCATTATTGTACCGTTAAGGACCTGATCCGCGGTCATGACCTGGCCCTCGGTGAGCGTAAACTTAACCCCCTTCAATTGACTGTTCACATCATTGAGATGCGCTTGAGAACTCTCTATACTATCCTTTGTGACAAGCAGGATATTGTCGAGGAATTTCTGGCCGCCTGATATTATCTGATCGAGGACCTGATTTGCGGTCATGACCTGGTTTTCAGTAGCGCGCGTAAACTTGCTACCATCCGCCAATAAATTGTTCACCTCATTGAGGTGGGCTTGAACCGTGGTGATATTAGCCGCCGTGACGAGCCTGACATTGGTGAAATAGCCCTGGCCATTCGCTTTTATGCCGTTAAGAACCTGGGACGTGGTCAGATCCGAAAGCTTGTTGTCGTCACTCAATGTCTTATTTGCTTCAGTGACAATATCCTGGGGCAGGGTTAGATTTCTTGCGAGTACTTCCAGGTCTGCTCCGCTTAATATGCCGTCATTATTGAGATCGTACCTAGAGTCCCATCCTGCATCGCCGGGCATTATGATATGCTCGTAATCTCCCTGGGGCACATCGCCGTTCAGCCATCCCTTCAAAATGTCGGACTTATTTTCCCGTGTCTCGTGGCCTTGGGCATCTTTCACAACGACCGTTATATCGGCATTATTTACAACACCGTTACCATCCATATCCGGAAGAATATGGCTGGAATAATAATCACTCTGCCAATAGAGAATACCCTGATCGCGCTTATTATTATTGGCAAGGTAATTTTTGATAGTCTTAGCCCATTCTTTTTTCGTCACACAGTCAACATCTTCTGTCGAAGTGTCTTTAAGTATATTAATATCCATCTGGTCGATATAATCAAACCCCTTATCCACAATGATCGTGCCGGGTATATGCATCGGCGTAAGGAGATAGCTGCGGATCATAGCGGCGTCCTTTTGAGCGGCCTCACTGGGAGCCGGATCCGCAATCCATAGTCTCTCATTGTCGTCAATTATACTGTTAACGTCGCTATTCTTATTGAGGATACCTAGAATAGCATTACCCCATGCTTTCAGGTTCTCATCACTAGATTGGATCAGATCGTTAACATCTGCCTGATCTATATAGCCGTCACTGTTCCGGTCAGCGTAGAATTTCGTAGGATTCGACCCTTGGGCCAGGGTGATATTGCATTGGTCGAGGAGACCGCTCAGCTTCGACGTCGTATCGGTCGTTGTCAGATATGGCGCGACCTCTATGAACCCGTCAGAATTCTTATCGAGATTTGCATTATACCCATTCTCAAGGTAAAAGATGCCTTGGCGCCACAGGCTCGACAATTTCAGCTCACCCGCAGGTTCGCCTGTGGGTACGAGAGGATCGTAGGAGCGGAGGAATCCATTCATAGCATATCTTGTCCTATTGGTATCGGTTGAAGTACGACTAATTGGTGTAGTAACGCGGGCATATGTTGCTACAATGACAGGATTACCTTCCAGGGATTTTGCCTTTAAGATCGCGGTGCCTGGTAAAGAATTGGTAAATACTATCAACGTCTTCCCGCCTTGCGCGGATGAGGCGGTATAGTCCGAGGCCTTTAGCTCTTTGCCGTCCTGATATATCACGTAGGTGTTGAGAGGATCATAAGCACAGTCTATAGTCGCGCTGCCTATAGTTCTGCCGAGCGTAAGTTGCTTGCCCAGGAACCCATACCACCAAGGATTATTACCGTCAGTGGTATACGTCGGAGTGATCGACCTGTCCATCATCTTTAAAACAACGGTCGTATACCCGGTCTTTGCGTCCCATGTGACCGTGTAGTTCTCGTATTTCGGGTCTGTCGTGGAAAAATGCGGGCGAACCACGCCGTCCACCTTTATCTCATATTCATTAGCAAGACCGGATAGAGGTATGAGCTGCCCGTCAAAAACGCATTTGGTCACCGGATCTACGCCGGATGTATCACTGTTTACATATGGAGACGCTTCGGTCTTTATCTCTTTTATCGTTACCAACTTGCCCTCGGGTACCGGTGAATTCAGGAATACAATAGTCTTGGCTCCTGTAGTTTCATCGGTATCAATTCTATATGTTTCGGGTTTTTGTTCTACATCGTCGATAAGTACTCTCTCGCCCTTACTATAATCGATGAGCACCCGGTCAGCTACGGACGAGATCTCTCTCACGTATGTCCATCCATCCGTTTCATCTATCATAAAGTCATTTACCGCGCCGTCTTTTGAGATATTAAATGTGATTGCGGGATCCGTCTCTTTTATAACGGGGCCGTTGATTATCTTAAAGTAGATCTTCTTATCTTTTGCGGTATCTTCGACTTTAAATACCGGCGCCGTAGAGCGGGAATATAAGAATTTACTGTCTCCAGCCAGGGCAGAATTTACCGTAGCGTCACTCAGCCTTACATCAGACTTTTCCCCGCGGGAAACAGAGCCTTTGGCGATAATATAGTCATTGAATATGCTATCAAGGACAGCTTGTCTTGCATAATCACCTGAGGAAGCATTACCATTTTTAATCCTCTTCACAATATCGTCATATTCGACAGTGTGCTTGTCCTGAAGGTTGACCTGACCGTTACCATCGACATCGTATTCATAGCCCTGCTCACCGCTCGCTATTATCCCGTCAAAGAGCTGGCTTACGGTCGGGGGTGTAAGGCCTAAATTAGCTTTGGTAATGGTGTTTTGCGCCGCTGTTATATTGTCCGCCGTTACGAGCGCAATGTTGCTCAGGAACCATTGGCCGCCCGATATTATCCTGCTATAAATCTGATCCGCTGTCAGGACCTGAATCTTGGCGGTTAATGTCAAATTAGCCGCCCTGATACAGTTTTGAGGCGTGGTTATATTGCCGGCTGTGACGAGACCTATATTATCGATGAACTTCTTACCGTACGATATTATACCGTTAAGGACATCATCCGGCTTAAGAGGCGTAAGCTGCTGGTCAGTCGCCGCCAATCCCTCATTTGCTTTGGCAATGCAAACTTGAGCTGCGGTTATTCGGGCTGCCGTAAAGAGTTTCTTACTCTCATCCGTGATATTGATATTGTCAATGAACTGCTTACCGCCGGTTAGTATATCGTTTAAGACCTGGTTCGCGCTCCGGGGGGTCGTAAGTTTATCTGTCCCTGTTGGCAATGCATTATTAATCGTGGTAATGAGGCCTTGAAACGCAGTTATATTAGTTGCTATGACAAGGTCTATGTTATCGAGGAACGGCTTGCCATCCGTCAATATCTTATTAAAGATATCTTTCACAGACATAACTAGATTAGCCTTGATTTGATTGGTCGCATCTAATACACCGTTTGCAGTGCCGATGCGGTCTTGGAGTTTATTTATATTAGCCGGCGTGGCAAGCGCGAGGTTCCCGAGGAACTTCCCGCCGTCCGTTAATATATTTTTAAGGACATCATCCGCGCTCATATTAAGTGTCGTAACGATGGTTTTGGCCGCGGAGATTGTACGCATAGATGTATCTATGCTATCCTTCGTGACGAGCGCAAGATTGTCGAGATAACTCTGGCCGCTCGCCATTATCCCGCTAAGGATATCGTTGGGTGTAAGGGGCGTAAGCCTGTTGATCGACCCGGCTGCCTCTAAATCTCTGTTTACTTGGGCGATGCGGTCTTGACACTTAGTTATATTGGCCGCCGTGACTAGATTAACATAGGAGAGGAATTTTCTCCCGGCATCTCCCTGCGAAACCGCCCCGTCCGCTTTCAAAAGGGCATCAATATAAGCATTGAACGCGGTATTAGCAGGATTCGAAGCAGGCTTTTTGTCCAGAATATCGATCTTGTTATCCCCATTAGTATCAAGGGCGTGATATGCCGCACTCAGCTCCGGGGTTAGCTTTGCCCCGGACCCGAAGAGGGTTTGGAAGGCAGCAACCATAGTGCCAATCTCCGCAAAACTGGTACCATCCGAGCCATTGATAACACCGTCTTTATTATAATCCAGGTCTTCGGGTTGCCATCCCAATCGAGGATTCGACCACGACTCTTCCCGCCACTGAACGATCATACTTTCCGGAACTGTGACATTTCCCCCTGTCCACCCGCTGATAAGATATGTCGAACCCGGCGTGACGGCATCGGCATGCGTCACGGTACCGTCTCTCGCAAGATTTATAGTTTCAGCCACTCCGACATCATTGATCAGGGCGTTCACCTGGGCCTCCGAAAGGCTGTTTATATTAAGGAAATTCTGTTTCGGGGCATTAAGGAACTCTTCGTAATATTTAAGATATTTCTGGTCCATATCCGTAAGGAGGGAATCATCGACAATATTATACTTGCTGTATTCGTCATAGTTATTTGCCACAACGATCGCCTGACGAGGAGAAGAATCAAGCAGCGACTGGGTGAGAGAATTCTTGAGTTTGATATAATCACTCATATCTATCTGCTTATCACCGTTAATATCGTATCCCTCCTGATACCCCGGATCATCCACCCCGATGACACCGCCATTGATGAGGGCTTTCTCTATGTCCGCCTTGTCGGGGTCACTGAGTTTGCAAATGGGCTTCTGGGATTTCGTCTCGATATAAGCAAGCATCCTTCCGGCTTCGTCATACATAATATGGTCCGTCTTCTTTATCGTGACTATGTTAGGAGTTGTCGAATCGGTGATCCAGTCGCTATAGCCGGAGATCTGGCCGAATTCATCATAGCTTATATTGGTCGCAGGCGAACCGTCCGGATATACCGAGCCGCCGCGCATAGTCGTGGTCTTTACATTATACGGCTCTGTATCTTCGACTGTGCCATTCGATGCGATAAAATCGTCGGACCGATTTACGCCGGTGTAGGTCATGGTAGAGGTTGCCTTGCTCGCTTTATCCGATTTCTTCCAGGCGATCTCATTCATGGTTGAGAAGAGCGATACGGTCGAGGCCGATCTATTGTCAAGGAGCGGATGGCCAAACATATCATTACCGCCGGCAACGATATCATTCCCGCGCTTCACATTGGCAACCTTCAAGGCGCCGCCGTAGAGGTTCACTTTATTTATGGTAAAGGAGCTGGTTCCGATTATCCCCACAAGATCGAAACAGAAACGGTTCCAGGCGCCGTTAGTATAGTAGTTTTCGATAAGATTATTACTATAGAGCTCCGACTTTAAATTATATTCGTATACGGTGGCGCCGCTGGAATCGGTATACGGTGTCGCGATTTTTTTGTCAGTGCCGGAATTGGAATTAACGAAATATATTTTCACTGCGTTTCCAGCTTTGTTGAGCCCTTCAAAGCAGATCTTGAAATCGGATGTCGCGGCCGCATCGAATGACAGATACCTTCTCATACTACCAGATAATGGATCGATGATACTGTTAGATGTTGAGTCGATACTATCTTTATCGGCATAGAGATAGTATTCGGACAGCGGGTCGGAAGCGCCGGAATTGGCAAAACCGGTTATATCCATAATATCGAAGTCTTTCACAACCGAGGCGGTATTTAAAGTTCCGTCGGAATTGATATAGTCGGACTTTGCGGCGGCATGCCATATATATGCTGGGTCATAATCCGGGTCTCCCGATTTCTTGTCTCCAAGCCCGATCTCCTGACGGTCCGTCTTTGTCGCCTCATCTTTACTGAACCCGAGGTTGGCGAGGCTGACCTGGCCGCTTGTATAGAGGCCTTTCACTTCAAAACTACTGATGCTGGTAACGGCAAGAGCTTTCATCAGGAGCTTGTCGATGTCACTCTCGAAATGGTACCATTCGTTCGCCTCGCATCCTCCCGAGCCGATCTCATTGACGCCGTCGATAAGGACGAGTTTGCGGCCGGGTATTGGAGCGCCGCTTACCGCGTTCTTATCGTTATAATCCTTATATTGCCAGATTTCGGCGCGGCCGTTCCATATATCGTATAGGACGAGGTAATCTCCATTGTAATTGTTGCCAGCGCCGTCATTAGCGGCGATCTGCACTTTAACGCCGAACTTTGCATTGGCGCGTGTAACGATGTCGATGGACATGAACGACCTTCCATCGGTCCTGGCGCTGTCCGCACCGGTAAGAACCTTCGACGCTACGTATACAGGAGAGCTCGCTTCTATATCGAGCTTCTTACGCACATCATCGACTGTCCACTCACTTGTAACGAATGTAAGAATAGATTCGTCGACATCGCACGCAACCGTAGGCCTGAATGAGAAGTCCTTGATAAAGACCTCTTTGGCAACAGCGTCCTTAACCGGAGAGCCTATAGAGCCAAGCTGGGGGTTTGTCAGGCTATAGGTATATCCGCCCAGCGTCGTGGCCGAAACGCCAAGCGCGGCCATTATGTCAGTATCAATATTGCCCCTATCGAACACATACGTATCGTTCGTCCCCGTTTTCAATGTCAAAGTGAGCGGCAGATAGATGGTGCCGCCGTCGAGGGACTTCGATGCCGTTGTGACATCCGCCCTGTAGACGACTTTGGGTGTCGTAGTCGTCAAACCAAGAGGATTCATTGCAAGAGTCGTTATCGCCTCACTATCTTTCTTCGTGAAATTCAGCTGTACTTCAAAAGATGAAAGATCTTTCGGGCCATTCTGTTTATAAACCTCGAAGTGAACGCTCTTACCGGTGATCGGCGTGAGGTTATATGATGCGGTAGAGGCCTTGACAGGAGTGGGCTTAAGGCCAAACGCCGGACTTGCCAGTGAATAGCTATAGTCGTCGAGCCCGGTATAGGCAATCACTTGTGCCATCAACCACTTATATCTATCTTCATCCCTCAGCGTCATACTGGGAGCATTGGCAAGATTGCCGGCCTCTGTCGCATATCCCTCGAATATTTTTTGGATCGCGGCCTTCACATCCTCATGGACATTGGTATCAAAAATATATGTATTTGTCGTTCCTTCTTTCAGTTTCAATTTGTTATCATCAAGCGGCAGATAGAGGGTACCGCCGTCAAGGAACTTTGATGCTTCCTTAACGTCAGCCCCATAGATCACGCGGAGTTTCGGATTTGTCAGGCCGATCCCGGCCAGCGTCTGGCCCTCTCTGAGCTTAAAGTTCATGTCTATTTCGAAAGATGAAAGGTCTTTGGGGTTACTCTGGTCAACCTCGAACCTGATGTACTCCTTGCCGGTCAAGTCTAAGCTATCACCGGAGTAGGCGGCGGTAACAGTAGCGGGCATCGGTATAATGCCAAAGGCGGATTCTGCCAGGCTATAGCTGTATTTATTGAGGCCATTAACGCCCAGATCGGTAAAAGCGGCCACTTTTGCGGTCAACAATTCATATCGTGCCTGTTGAGTCGTGCTTCTTTGGGTGAGGGCCTTAAGGGCCGCGAGTTCTGTGATATATAAGCCGCATAACCCGTTGATCGCGGCCTTTACATCCTCGTGGACACTGGTATCGAAGGTATATGTATTGGTCGTCCCTACTTGTGTCAGTCTGAGCGGCAGATAGAGGGTCGTACCATCTGAGGATAGTGATGCCATAGTATCGCCCTTCCTATAGACGACGCGGAGATTAGGGCTTGTCAAGCCCAGGCCATCCATCCTCTGGCCCTGCGTAAGCGCAAAGGCCATATTTATCTCGAATGATGAGAGAGTTCCATAGGCATCCTGATCAAAATCGAATCTGACGTTTCTGCCATCGGAATAGGTTATGGGAACTTCAGCGGATGTGAAATTGAATGTGGGGTCGCTTGCTATGCTACACGTATATCCCGCGAGGGGATTATTGAGCGCGTTTTGTACATCAGTTATAACATTCTTGTTAAATACATACATACTGGTGGCTGGATTCAACGTCAATACAAGCGGTAGATAGATAGTCTTACCATCGGATGATATTGAGTTTACGGTTCGGCCCGCCTCATAAATAACGTGAGGAGCAGTGGTTGTCAGGCCAGGCGCCGGCACATTAGTTGTGTCAGATACTTCTCTCCTCGTATGTAAACCGTAGTCACGAGAATAATAAGTGTAGGGTTGTCCCTCTTCTGGCGCGGGGGGATACCATCGATACCATTGCGTTCCATCAGACATATATAGTTCGAGAGAAGAATCATATACATAGCCTTCATATGCGTCATATTCATAATGGCTAGAGGACTGTACAAGATAAACATTAACGATTTGGTCAAATGACGAAAGCGTCCCCAGGCTATTCTGGTTCACATTAAAACTTACAACGTTGTCGACACTTGAGTAGGAGGAAATAACCTTGGTATTGGCCGTAAACTTACAGAAAACCGATCCCGCAGTAATGCTATAGTTACTATCATCAAGCCCGGCCAGGGAGCCAATTTTCGCAGTCAGAAGATCATATCTAGCTTGCTGGGTCGGGTTCCGGTTCGGAATGGCGGCAAGCGCCGTAAGTTCGGTTCGATAGTCGTTGTAAGATTTGCCGTCTGCGCCCTTTATACATTTGTCGAAAGCGTCCTTTATATCAGTGTAGATACTTCTATCGAAGACATATGTATTGGTCCCAGCCTTCTGTGACATCGTAAATGGCAGATAGAGGGTATTGTGGTCACCTGATAACGATGCCACGGCGGTGCCTGTCTTATCTATTTTATACACCACATGCAGTTTAGAATTCACCAGAGAAATCTCAGAAGGGATGGGAACCGAGCCAAAAGCTAGGTCTAATTCGAATGACGAAAGCTCTCCATACTCATCCTGATTAACTTCGAACTTGATATGCTTACCATTGGTAAGGATATCGTTCGTATCTTCAGCGTAGAAGGTCGTAGTATAGTCATACTGGGACGATGCCTTCAGGTGAAGGACGTTCGTCCCGTTGTCCTTGGCGATAACCGACTGCCTGATGTTCTTTGAATAATCCTCCGTATTTTGGACGAGGTTTATCATCTGGTTATGTTCGTCATAGGTTACATCCGTAACGGTCAAGACGCTCTCAAGATCGGGGGAGTCGGCGCTTAAGCTGGTATCCGTGTAAGAGACTACCTGGCCGAAATCATTGTAAACCATATCGGATCGGGTCGTGGTCGAATCCTTGGTAGGCTGTATAACCTTCGACTCCTGGAGTGCGTTCATAAAATCGCTGCTGAAAAGCCCCGAACCCGAGGGAGAGGCAAGTATCCCATACTGCGCCCAGTCGTTAATAGTGTATTTACGGTAGGCTTCCTCGATCTCGGGTTTCTTCACGAGCGAGAATACAGAGTTGGATGATGGTGCCAGCGTTATAATGTCAATGCCGCCAATAAGAGAAACTGGATTTTTAATATCAGGATCAACTATTTCAAAGGCTATGTGCTCACCGGGGAGATGCTTGCTATTATCAAGAGCATTCCGCAATATCCAATCAAGGCTGAATTCATAGTGTTGAGGGTCGGAGGATAACGAATTAGCCGTGCCAAGGTAACAGACTATATCCTTATTCGAGTCGGGCGCAAGAACGGTGCCGCGCACACCGCCGGTTCGGAATGTGACCGTGTAGGTCTCCGGCTTCAGAATAGCTCTCCCGTTCTGGTCTTTGATAATGTGTCCGTCCTGGTCTACAGACTCAACCTTTACCTTTACATTGTCCTTCCTTAATACACCCACATCATCCTTAAACATTGTTTGGGGATTGCGCGTCGCGTCAAAGGCGACTACCGTCTGCGCGTTCGAGGTAAACCGTATGTCCTTTATACTGAACTGAACTCCTTCGACCGAGAAGTTCATGATATGGTCTATCATCACATCATCCTTCAGCCCGGTTAACGGATCGGTTGGCAGGTTATCATTAAAGAGCTTTGCCAGATCACGATCGATGATCGTCCAATCCAGCTTCTTCTCTCTATCCAAGAGAGAGATCTTAATGTCATAGGTCTTGCCATCGGTGCCCATAACCTTGACATTCATAGCAAAGTTCTCATCAAGGGCATATGGCCTTCCGTCCGACCCGAGCGTGGTCGCGCCGATCGATTTAAGTTTGAAGGTTATATGATTTCTATCAGTCAGCCCGAGGTCGCCCGAGTCAGTACTAATGCCATCGACAAGGCGAATGGCCTCACCTTTTAAGCGGGAGCCGGAATTAAAGGCAAGCTCGGCATTCGAACTTATATTTGTGCCACGGGGCATAATGAAGGAGACTGACCAGTCCTGGCGGTTTAATAGACTGGGCAAAACTGAGGTATTCGCTGTCTCGTCATTCTCCCAAAGCCCGATGTTGCTAATATCATAGTATCCGCCTCTTAGAGAGATCTGCCTCAACCCATCGAATTTTTCAGGATCCATACCATCGGCAATGGAAGCGGCTTTAAGATCTATAGTGACCTTTGTCGCACCGGCAACGGAGGTATCGACTGCAAGCCACGGCTTTGAGCCTGGCTTAAGCTCGGACGAATTGACTACGATCGAATGGTTAACGCCGTCCTTATCCTGCACATTGAGCGAGCAAATGAACGGTTCGCCATCCGCAAATATATAATCTTTGCCGCTTTCAAGATTTCTGAGATAGAATGTCAGCTTGTTCTTGCTCTTAAGGATATCATTATAGATATCCGATGTATCAGCAGCGTCTCTGAGGTTCATAAAAAGTTCTGTATCGCTCAAGGCGGCCGAGCGGACCTTATAGTATGTTCTGTTTGTGGTTGTGTCTGTGGTTATGGTGTAATCCTGGGTATCGTCCCTGAACGGATTCAGAACCCATGCTTCCTTCTGAGTAGGAATGTCGATAATACGCGTGGGATCATCCCATTCCTTGAAACTGTCCGATAGTTTTATGCTGGTGAAGGTCCCGTCGGCGCATTCGAGGGAGATATACTTGACGTGGTCGAACGCCGCGGCGTTCTTATATTGCTTCGCCAGGTCTTCGGCGAGATTCCACATCTTCGTTACCTCCGGCGTTCCGGAAGCCGTCTCGAGCTTATTATAGGTAAGGTTATAGGAATTACCGGCTTTATCGACAACTTTTACATAGAGCGTCATTGCCGCAGAGGCTTTAGGTATATACGAAACCTTTAGCCACTGCTTATGCCACATCTCATCGCCATAGCCGCTCGGCCAAGTACTGTTGCCGGACCAATACAGGTACCTATTGATCCAACTGCCCTGAGCATCGGGGTCAATAGCGGCAGGATTGGTAAACATGGAGGCATCGCCCTCATCGCCGGAAGGCTTTGTAAGCTCATCGGAAGTGTATGTCTTATTAATAAAATCAACGTCCCCATGCGATACAACGGAATTTAAGGACAAGAGCTGGACGCTACTGTCTGTCAGCGCGGCGGCGTTATTGAGAATATTCTGCAAATCAACGCTGATAGTGTAGTAACCGCTTTCCTGCGGCTCATTGGTAAGATCCCCCATATTATATCTAAGGGTATATTTAACATCACTATCGCTCTCCGCATTGGGCACAAGAGTGAGAGTTCCTTTTACGCTATTGAGATCCGATACGAAGTCTATAAGATAAATACTCTCTACGCCTTCGCTATCTTTGACTCCAAGACGGGCTTTCACGCCATAATCGCCGGCTCCCGGCTTTATCTGGAAACAAAGTTCGCTTACCGCGGTCAGCACTTTTTGAACCTGGTAGATGTTAGTATCCGCCGCGGGGCCGTTATCTAACGAGATTGCGCCCGGCTTTGTCCAGAGCTTCGGATCGAGTGAAACTGTCGTAGGGTCCTTCCCATCTTCGTATTGCGAGACCTTAAGATTCTTCATCGAAACATTCGAAGCTGTAATATGGAATTCTCCCACGCTCAAATATTTCGGTGATAACGATATATATCTGGAGCAGATATCCTTCAAGTCGAAAGTGTAACTCTGCCATCCGCCATCGGTCGCGTTCGAGCCGAGGTAGATAAGGACATTCCGGTCGGCGCCGCCCCCGGACTCATTGGCGCCATCGCCTGATTTAAAGGTGACAAAATACCAGCTTGTGAAATCATTGACACCGTTATTGACATGTACCCAGGCTGAAAAACTAAAATCGTTAGTCGCTTTTACATCAAAGCTCAGGAATGACTTACCCTCTATGCGCGGCCCATAGCCCCAATCGGTGCCGGGCTCGATACTCCTGATCGAGGCGCTGTAACCTGCGGGGCTCGTGATTACAAGGGCATTCTCTATATCCTGATTCGACTCATCATATCCGAGCGCCTGGCCGAGGCCGTTGTAGGCCATGTTCGCGAGGGTCTTTACAGTCTTGAGATCGGGACTTGCGCTGGAGCGCGACTCTTCGGAATACGACAGGGTATTACCGTTTAATGGATCATATTTTACATCGGACTTTTCGATAGATGTGGTCTTCGAAAGTGTACCGGATCCTGAGCCAATAAGCGCCGGTTTGTCGGCAGGTACCGTATCCTTTAAATTGGCCTTCGTGGTGTTATCGGGCGCTATCCACTCTGAAGTAGCGAGCGAAACCGTCTCTATATTGGCAAGCTCTTGATTCTCGGCAAGGCTGAGGTTCCTTATCGTCACATCGGACCCTTTTATCTTGATATTCTTCAGATGGCCGAAATCGACATTGACCGTTTGCTTCATAAGCCACTTAAGGCCGGAACTAAGTGAATCGCTCTCTTTTACGTTAATGTTATGCCATTCTCCATTCGCAACATCGCCAAGGTAGTATGTAATAGTTTTTTCGGTGGAGTTATAATCATATATCTTCTTCGGATCCCCGACGTTGTAGCCGCTCACCAGACAGATCTTATATTCGATACCATTATTATCGGTGACGGTAGCAGCAATGGTGAACGCGGATGAGGCTTTAACGTCCGCAGAGAGATACCACTTTTCGATCTTAAGGTCATCCGCACCCGTTGTAATCCAATTGCTACCGGTCGGGTCGATCCATTCCATGGTCGAGGCTTCATTAGTCAGCGATTTGGAGCTCAGGACCATGCCGTGTGAATCGTAGAGGATATCGGACATAGTATTCACGGTTATAAGATTGGGTATATAGGTCTCATCTTTGGAATATGAGTAGTCTGTATAACCCTTGACCTGGCCCTTCAGGTTATAGTTAATATCTCTGCGATCAGTCTCGGAATTTGTCGTGTATACTATCGCGTCCCCATCCTTCACGATTTCCTGCGAGATATTATTATATCCTTCCATCTGGCCGCTAATGTTGTAAGTGATGCCGCTGAAAATCGCTGTTCTGGTCGAGCCAGTTATATCGGTACCTGTGCTTTCATCGGTATAAGCGCCGATCTGGCCCAGATTGTTGAATGAGGCGGATAGGCGTTTCGTGGTCTTGGTTATGTCAATAAGCGCGATCGCGCCATTAACCCCGTACTCCGCAAGCGCGCGGCGCAGGAGGCTCTGTGTATTGGTATCTGTAATAGCGGCGGCATTAGATTCATCCAGAATGCCGTCTTTGTCTTCTACTCTATTTGTAATACCATTTTCATCGACAACATTTTTAAACTCATCCAATGAAGCCAGATTACCTATTGTGTATGTTACCTTGACGTCATTGGCATCAGTATATGTGCCTGTAATCTTACTAAGAGCCTCATGTGACTCATCAATATAAGTGAGCATCCTGCCCTTTACATCATATTTCATCTCTTTCATCTTTGTGGTCGTTGTGATAGAATCGGTGCTGGAGGTAGAGGTTTCCTCGTAACCGATGAGCTGGCCGAGATCGTTATATTTCATATTTTGTCTGCCGGTATCTGTCTGGTAATCAAAGTAAGTAGAGATAAGCTCCTCGAGCTTGGTCAGGTCATTACCATCCACGATACCATCCTTATTAATATCATACTTGAGCCGGTAGGACCCGCCAGTCTTTGTCACCTTGCCATAAGTAGAGATATATGTTTTCAGTGTATTTATATCAGCCTGGGAAACGACATCCTCGCTTTGCCAGCGGTACTCCGGATCGCCCCAATTAACATCGTTAAGGTTTGCCTTCGACCAGAAAGCCGCTTCATCATCTACAGCGCTCAGAATTCCGTCGCCATTCGCGTCATAATGCTTATAAAGCTCGCTGAAAATATCTGAGCCGCTGGGATAAGTGAACGTGACATAGTTGGCTACAGAGCTCTCCATAACGCCTCTGAATTTTGTATCATCGATAGAGACGCAGCCATCCGCATTAAGGTCTAAATGCGCGACCGAACCCCAGCGAACATTGTCGATTAATCTGCCATTGATATCCCGCATCTTTTGGCTCACCATGAAAGTAGCGCCGGAGTTCGGAGCGATGAGTTTCGCATACGATGGGACAAGATCGAGGGCGCCGAGGAACGTGCCGACCGTATCGGTCGGTCCGGCGTATGTCTTATAGATAGCTATAATACCGTCACCATCTTTGTCGAACAGGAGCCTGTCTTTCTTCTGGTTCAGCGTGCAGAAGACATCTGTCTCAAACCCGCCGGCCGTGGTCGAACCTACGGCGATTGACCCGTCATTCCTATGCCCTGTCTGGTCACGAACAGAGCCGTCATCGAAAGAATAGTATGCCAGCATACTCGTATCCGTAACTGAGACAATACCTGTTGAAGGATCCGTCTTGCGCTTATTATCCATATGGCTCTTTATGTCCGCGGCAGTGAGCGCTCCTGAAGAGTATACGGCGAGCTCATCTATAGACCCTTTAAATCCGTTCGTCGCCACTCCGCCTACGATATCGGCGCCCACTATTATATTCTTATTGAGATAACCTCCATATTGGACCAGGGAGCCAACTTGGTAGCGGCTTGGCGCATAGACCTCACCATCTATAAAGAACGTGATCACGCCGGCCTCGCCGCTGGCCCTATTGACATTCGGGTTATATTGCGCGGCAATATGATGCCAATCGCCCTGGATAAATTTCATATCAAGCTCAGCGGTTACACCATGGAAAGAGAACTTCAGCTTGCTGGATGACGGCGTAGTTATATTATTGTTGTACCCTAGCCATATGGCACGGCCACTCCCGTTATCTGCCTGGCTCAATATGACCTGATCGCCGGCCGTATTAAGATTCGTGAATTCGACCCACGTTTCGATCGTGCAGGCGCTCGATTTATCAATTTCATTTAGACCGAAACCGGTCGATGGTGTCGGATACCCCAACGTAATGTAATCCTTGCCCAGGAACCGCATCGACTGGGCGTCGTCCTCCAGGATGATCCCCAGATGGAAGCGTCCCGTACCGGGCACCCTCACCTTCACTGCCGCATCGCTTGCCGGTGCGGCGGTGAAGGTTATGGTTACAGTGCTGGTGCCTACGGTTGCGGTATAATTTGTGACTTTGGTATCGTTTACGTATATCTCATAAGGATTATTCCCATCAGGAGCGTATCCAAGCAAAGATTTATCGAATTCAAATACACAATTCCCATCCTTGCCAACCCCTATTTTCGTATCTCCGTTTAAATAATTCTCAAGCGCTTCACCCCACGCCTTCTTTGATGAGTCCTTCTTCAGAAGATCTATGTCCTTCTGGGTGATGATCTTTGTGGTGCTTGTCCCGTACTGGTAAACATTAAGCTGGTTTATATCGGTCAGATTGACAAACGCGGGATTATTCCTGATAAATGAGTCGGGTATTTCACTCAGATATATATATTTCTCGATCCTATCGGCCTGGGTCGCGTCTCCGAAATGGGCCTGAGTGATCTTTGCCCAGGCGATATCATCGGCATAGGTAAATTCATAGTCAGTGCCAGGTATGCTGTAATATCTAGATGGATCCGATGGGTCCAATGAATTCTTTGGATCAATAAATATGACGCCGTCAGCGCCGATATCATACCCTTTACAATGAAGCTGTGAGAAGACGCCGGATGATGATGTAACCGGTCCCCAGGTAACAAATTTATCGTTTGTAACAGCGCCGCCATTCCACGTGAGAAGCTGATCAATGATCTTGTCATTCGCGCTGATATCGTACTTATCGATCACGCCGTCATTATTTCTATCGTAAGCGAGCAGATATCCGGTCTGACCGCTCGCCAAAGATCCTCTATTTTGCAGCGCCACCTTTATCGCGTCCTGGTATGTGGTTATATCACTCGGTTTAATTACCGCTCCATAATTGCTAAGAAGGGTAGTGATAGTCGCTTTATCATCGAAATCTATCGTGATGGTTGTTCCTGCGCCAGGCGCTGTAGCAAATGTTATGATCCTGCCTGTGCTGTCAAGCGTATAACCTGATTTTATCTCTGTCGATGTGCCGCCTATAGTGCTGAAGACTTTATAGGTTTTCCCTTTCAGTGAATATGTCGTCATGTAACTCGAGGGCAGCGCAAAACTCTTGCCGTCGCTTCCCACAGAAATAAGAGTAGCCGTTGCGTCTTCCGCAGTGATCTGGCCGTCCGTGGTCTTATTGTACTTGCCGATAAGGGTGCCAAAAACATCCCAGTCGGCTTTACTGATCACGTCGTCATTATTGACATTAAGATTAAGAAGCGGGTCATCGCTGGCGAGGCTACTTTTCTTTATTACTCCGCTCTTATACAGAAGATCCTGTATAAGATTACTAAACGCGGTCTCATCAGCTGTTTTTCCCGTAATAGTATCCCTTACTGCGCTGATCTGTTTATCGGAATTACTGTCATACACGGCAATATTGGTGAAGCCTTTGAACCTGCTCAATAATTCTAAATAGTCCGTCGCTGCCCATAAGCCAGAACTCAGAGAGAGCAATGCCATAAAGTCGGCGGTTCCCTGTTTAAAGCTGTAGGATGTATCGAGCACCCCGGAGATAGCGCCATTAGCTTGCCCGCCGCCGAGGAACTTTGCCAGCTCCAGGGCGTAAATACCACTAAATCCCGCACCCGTAGTATCAGTAGGGTCTCCAGGTAATACGAAATTTCCTTTCTTCCAGTCGTTCCATAGCTTATTAACATCGGCTATATCGAGGACTTTATTGCCATTGCTGTCAAAAGTCTGGATGATATCCAGGGCGGAAAGTGTGCCTACGGAGCTATTGATCTTGATCATGACATCCATGCCAGACGTAGAAATATTATTGTTAAAGGTAATGGTCTTGGCGGCGTCATCAACGGAACAGTCATAATTGTCCACTTTTATCCTGACTTTCGTATTGGCTGGCGGTGCCGGAGTACCTGTTTTGAAAGTAATGGTACCTAAAATCGGGTCAACGTCATAGGTGTTGTTAGCCATTAGCGCACTGCTCACTACCACGCCGTTCACCACGCTATCCACATAGACATTGACCGTCTTGCCTACGATCGGATAGCCGATATTAAACTTCTTGGTCGACCCATTACCGGGGCCTATATCTTTATTCTCCCTTACCTGTGTAATCGATATCTTGACCTCCTGGCCGGAGGCGGGAGCCGCAGTGAAAGTTACAGCGCCAGCGCTATCCACAGTGTAGCTGGTCGACTTACTGAGTTGACCATTAACAAAAATCTGATAGCTCTTATCTGCGAGCGTAAGGCCGGTCTCAAATCTCGTGGTCGATCCATCGCCGGTACCTATTACCTTATCAAGCGTGATGTTATATTTAGCATTAGCTAATGAATACAGGTAACTGGAGAAGTTAAACGTGCCAGGAGTGCCTTGTGCTGTCGCTTTAATGTTAAAACACTGCGCTATGACTTTATTAATCTGGGCAGCAAGGCTTTCAAGGTACGGGTTTTCAACCATTAATTCATCCGTCTTGCCATCCTTTACCGTGTTAACGTAGAGCGGTAGGAGATTTGACTTCAGGTTAGCCGTCGCGATATTGTCAGGCGTGGTCACCCATTGGGAGAGCTTCACTGTTTTGCCGATGGGTATCGCAGTAGTGAAGGTGATCGTGGTGGTAACAGCATGTGTAGTGCTGTCCGTCATTTCGCTCACCGTATATCCGCTGTTCAGAACCTGAGCTGTCCCATCGACAAAGACCGTGTAAAGCCTTCCCGCAAGAGAGCCGTCTAGGGTAAACTGCTTTCCGGTGGTATCTCCGGAAACGCTGGCAAGGGTAACGCTATTCTCAAGCTTACGCACGGAGAGCTCTACCTTCGCATTTGGATCAGTTATAGTTGCTTTTAAGGTAATTGTGCTGACGATATTATTTCCTGTCCCTGTCTCAAGCACTGTATATCCGTTAGATGCGATGGAATTCAGCACCTGAGCAACCCCGTTGACATAGACAGTGCAAAGCTTTCCTGAAAGAGAGCCGTTCGTGACGAATTGATTACCCGTCGTACCCCCGGAGGGATTTTTGAGAACAACGCTCCCCATCATATCCTGCAGCCATGCCTGGTAGAGCGGCATCTGTTGGCCATCAACAGTAACGGTCGCGAAGAATGTCTTAATATCATCAGCGCTTATATAACCATCGTTATTAAGGTCGTACCCGCCTCCGGAATAACTCAGGTCATATTTACCGCTCGTAGATAGAGCAAGGTAATCTATATCCTTGGACTTCTCTATAAGGAGTGTTTTAATTTCCAGTATCCTCTTTGACGCCTCTTCGAGGTCGGAGAGGTCGATCTTATTATCGCCATTCAAGTCAAAGCGCTTATCCCATCCGGGCTGCGCATCATGGATGAGCCGACTAAGAGCTACTGTACTGCTGGTATTTATTCGTGCATTAAAGGTGATGGTAGTTTTTTCATCTGCTTCACTCACCGTATATACACCGGTTTGGGCCTGCTCTATTCCATCGACATAGACCTTATAATTAGTTCCGGTAAGATAGCCATCACAGACGAACTGCCTCCCCGTAGTATCTTCGGGAACACGAGCGAGAGTGGTTTGGTCATAAATGGGACCCTGAATATTAGCGTGCTCGGAGATGATCGCCATCAGATTTTGACTGAATATCTGTTTATCCATATCGTCGATATAGCCGTTCCCATCCATATCAAAACCGCCCTCGCTAAAGGGTTTCAACGCACTCTTGATAATATCGATATCAATTGCATCGATCTTGTTATCGCCATTGATATCGATGCGGCAATATCCATACCCCGGATCTGCCTTCGCCTTATTGACCATATACTCTGTCAGGGCATCAAGATCGCCTTGATCAAGCACCCCGTCGCCGTTAAGGTCATATGTATTAGAGGCCCGTTCAACTGTACTCTGGTCATAGTCTATAATGCGGCCCGTCACGTCATACTTGATATTCTTCATGAATAGTGTAGTGGCACGCTCAGGGGCGGCATCGGCGATCGTCACATTGGTATATTTAGTAAGCTGCCCCAGTTTGTTATAAACAAGATCGGTCTGGGTGGTAGTCGTAGTAGAATCAAGCGCGTATGTATAGCCGTCCAACACGGTGGATCCGGTCTCACGCGTCTTTGTAACGCTTCCGGCCGACCGTCCGGTGCGCGAATACTTCATCCCGGAAATAGTCTTAGTTTCGATCTTTGTATCGCCGTCTGTCGTGATCTTATCCGTATATCCGGCGATCTGGTTTTGGGAATTATATATGACGCCGGATCGGTCTGTCGTCGTTGTAATGTCAAGCGCGTACGTAACGCTCCCATCATCCATTCGCACCATGCCGCCTTTATCATTGGAGTCTTCATGATATCCGCTCATGCCTCCGATCGAAGGGTCGTAAGTTATATCCTTTACGGTCTTAGTCGTAGTGATCATGGAAATATCGGCATCATTCGATCTCACCGGCGCGATCACATCCGTATACTCCGTCATCCGGCCCTGTTTATCATAAGTCTTTATGGTCCGCGTCGTGGTGGTCTCAGTGTCAAGGAGCATCTTCTCCGAAGCGGGAGCGGTACTGATATCGTGGCTCTTCTCCACATATTCCGTCATTTGACCGAGGGTATTGTATGTGATAGCGCTCATATTCTTAGTATTCTCAAGATATATAGCGCTGCCATATTCCTTGCTCGCCGTCGTCTCGATATATGAGGTGACCTGGCCGAGGGCATTGTATCTGGTCTCCGACCTATCGGTCGTCGTCTCAAGGTCAGGCGAGGCGGAGGAGCTCGATACATCGGTATATGTCATGAGACGGCCCAGGATATCATACTTGATATCCGTGCGGGAGGTATTCGAAGAGACGCTCATCTTGGGCGAAATTTCGGTATAGTATAGCTCCTTTTTGCCTTCATCCCACCCTACGAGCGCGAAACCGCCATCGGACAGTTTTGTCATGACAGGAAGCGTCCCGGACGAAGAACGCGCCTGGCCGATATACTGCACCTCGCCTACTGCATTACCCTTGTTATCGTAATTCTGGTATGCGGTTACGTAAAACGCGCCGTCTGCGTACGGCTGGTCCCAATACTTTATGGAAGCGCCGCCGTCGAGATTAAGGGTCTGAGTATCTGACGGAGCCAAGGCAGGTAAAGCTATCGATGTTTCGAAGATAGTGCCATCAGGATTCAGCACATAATCCTTTGTCGATAAGTCAAATTTTCGCTGCGTCTGCGTTGTGCCGCCCTTATCTCCCCAGGTGACAAGAAGGATACCGGGGGTGTTGGGATCTTCCTGCACCGAAGTAACTACCGGCGGCGGGTAAGAAGCAGTGCTCGCCTGCGGCGTAGTTACTGTCAGTCCAATCGGCCCGGTAGTTATCGGCGGTACAGGCGCAGGGGACGCAACAAAGGCGGTGTTCGACACAGGATTGGCATTGGCATATTTATCGGTCCCTGTAAAGAATTGAACTTCTCTGACATAATCGCCGCCGGAGGCTGCATTCAGCTTATATAATCTCCAATATCTATGGGCGCCTGCGGTACTTGCCCATCGCGCCTCCACCCAACCACCGTAATTGGTGCTAAGATCGATTTTATCTCCTGTTGTAGTCCACGATGAAGCGTTATCGGACCATTGGATTTCCCATTTGGAAACATTCGGCTGGATCGATCGTCCGGAACAGATCGTAACTCCGGTAAACGCTTTTGCGGAGCCTGCATCTAGTGTAAGCCATGAACCAACAGCAGCCGAGTCTGTATGAAAAGCGATGCTGCTGCCTCCATCGTTCACATTACCTGCAGAAAACGATTGCAAGCCTGACTGAGACCAGCATCCGCTAGGCCAAAGCGCAGCCGTAGCTATGGGGCAGCTCCCAAAAACAGGAAGATAGGACTTTATATATGTGCCATTCTTATCATACTGATCGGCAGTAAAGCTGGTTTTTACCCCAGGCCTGGCCCCCATGGCAAAAGACGGATCTCCGATAAATGAACCGTTATATTTATTGCCGGTCAGATCGGTCGCGGTGCCATCATTGAACGAATAGAATGCCATAAGCTTCTGGGTCATGCTCCTGGCAGATCCTTCGGAATACCTACCCATATCCATCTCTTGTTCTGAAAGCGCCGTATTATATATCGCAAGCTGATCGATCTGTCCCTTGAAACCGTTAAGGCCTAAAGCAACGTCTGTCGAGGATCTTCCTACCTGGAGCTGACAGACAGCCGGATTTTGTTGGGTAATGGCGAGGGCTTTTGTCGCGCCCGATAATTTATTACCATCAGCGTCGTAGATATAAGTCGTGGTCGATGTACTGGTAAATACCTGCGCAACGTAGTACCATTTATCGGCCGCCACCGCTACACCGGTCGACCATCTATTGGCACCCACAACACTACAGAAAAATCCATCCTTCACCTGCAGGCCGCCGCCTTTTCCTGATGCATCATCGCCATAGATATCCATGTCACCTGTGTTGCTCAGTTTCACCCACATCGCAATAGTGCCATTCTGTTTCAACTGTATGAGAGGAAGCTGGAGATAGTCGCTCCCGCCGAATGAGAGGTAGCCTGGGTCGAGATCAGTTTCGGTTATAGTATAAGTTTCATATGCCGAGGTGCTGGTCAGATTTACAGCTGCGACAAGATTTCTGGAAGCGTCATAATAGGAGTAGACCTGCCGTTTCTTAACGACGCTGCTATTCTTATCACAATCCTCGATCGAGTTTATTATCGAAGTATTCCCATAGTAGGTGTAAGTAGAAGTCATGCCATCCGCGTCAGTTATTATATTCAGCCTATCCAATGTGTCATACTGCCATGTGATCGTGGTGCCGTCAGGGTTAGCTATTTTCACAAGCCTGCCGTCTGCGTCATATTCTTTAGTGGTCTTTGTTTTGCCATCGGCAAGAGTGTAGATCTCTTTCCTGATAAGAGTGGTGTCGCCATCGTAGACGTACTCTGTTATGCTGCCGTCCGGATTCTGGATCTTCACGAGCCGGTCACGCGCGTCATATACCCAGGTTGTGACATCACCCTGAATATCCGATTTTGATATGACCGTGCCTCCGAGAGGGTATCCTGTGAGATTCCCTGCGTCATCTTTATCTTTTGACGTATGATAACCTATAACGGTATCCGTGGTATTGAATTTAATCCCAGAATTCGGATCGCCGTTAATATTATACGACTTCTGGGTTACCGCATCCTTATATGAAATCATCAGGCCAAGTGTGTCATATACTATATCCGACATGGTCCTGACCGTCGTGAGATCGGGGCCTGATGAAGCGGATGAAGCGCTGGTCATGCTGGCCATCTGACCCTGCCTATTGTATTGCACATCACTGGTATTGGAAGTGGTCACAACGCCTGTAGTCACGCCATCAGCGAGAAGCTCGGTTGATATGTCGCGATATTTCGTCGCCTGGCCAAGAGAGTTGTACTCATAAACCGTCTTCTCCTGGAAGGATGAATGATTAAGGGCCATCCCGGTTACGGAAGTTTCCGTAATCCTTGCCTTTGAATATGTGAGCTGGCCCGCTGAATCATAAGTTCTGTCAGCCGTATCAACCTCGGTCGTGACCTTGCCAGCGTTGATATCAATCGCGGTAGTAAGTTGGCCGTAGTCGATAGTCGTGCGGGTCATCCGAAGAACTTGGCCGAAATCGTCATACTTCGCTGCTTCCACTGACACAGTATATGTATGATCAAGCACGTTACCGGGCAAGGCCCCTCCCGATTCATTGATACTGGTAGCAGAGGTCTTGAGCTGGCCGCGCACGTTATAGGTTCTGGGCGAGGTGGAGATATCAGTCTCGGTTGTAGTCTTGCCTTCTACAAGCTTGCCATTAACAATCACGTAATCAACGGTCTTGCGGTCCATAAGGAGAAGCTGGCCAAGGTTGTTATAGCCGTTTTCCTTATTTATATTAGTCGTTAACGTATATGTGTGGTCGAGGAGGGCGCCTTCGGCGGCAGTTTCTGTGGCCTTATTCGTATCTCTGCACTTGATCATTGAATATATGAGCCTGCTATCAATATCATAGGCCCGATCCTTCGTATCGATTTCTATGGTTTTTTTGCCGCCGTCAATGCCGTCAATAGTAGTGCGCGTCGACTGAAGCACCCGACCCATCATGTCGTAAACTGTTATAGATGCCTCTACGGTGTAGGTATGATTAAGACTAAGTTTATCATCTGACTGTTCGGTGATGGCAATTTTCGTGTCAAGTACCCGGCCTAGAATGTCGTAAGTTCTATCTTTTTCGATGTCCAGCTCAACCGTGGTCTTCTTGCCATCAACCGTCGTGCGCGTCATCTGCAGGGTCTGGTCGAGATCGTTATACTTTGTGATCTCGGTAATCAAGTCGTATGCATGGTCCAGAACAACTGTTCCGTTAAGCCCGCCGACTTCATTGTTGCCCATATCCAACTTCGTCAAGCTGCCGACTTCATGGTTATTCACATTCGACTTTGAGAGCCTGCCACTTGTGTCATAGAGCCTGCCACTATTGTCGGTCTCAGTTACTACTCTGTATCCATCATTTGTAATACGGACCATCCGCTTAACCTGGCCGAGCAGATTATACTCCTTAACATCGGTCGTCAGCCTATAATCGTTTTCCAGAACCTGGACCCCGTCTACGGTGCCTTCTTCATGGATTTGGGTAACTGAGCTTTCTAACTTGCCATCGAGTTTATACTTCCTTTCACTAACATCCTCTTCCGTGGTTACCTTGCCATTGTCTGTCGTAATTTTCTTCATCTTTTTAACCTGCTCAAGCGCATTGCACTCCATCATTGTCTGGGTATCATAAGAATGGTTGAACACAAGGCCCTTAGTCCCTATATCCTGCTCAACGTAGTGGATGTTTGTGGCGCTGAGAAGCCCCTGGTCATCATATCTCCTATCTGCCGTATCCTCTTCTGTCGTGGTCTTACCGCCATCTTCTATGGTGCGAGACATGCGCTTTGCCTGGCCAATAGCGTTATATAATATTTCCCTTGTCTTCATTGTGTAAGTACGGTCAAGGCCCGGGCCATATTCGCGCACATCAGTTTCTGAAGTCAGAAGTTGCCCGAGTGAATTATAAGTCCTCTCCGCCTTATCCGTCTCAGTAGTGGTCTTGTCCTCTTCTATTGTGGTGCGTATCATCTCCAAGGTCTGACCCAGTGTATTGTATGATAGGATAGTCGTGCCCATATTATAGATATGGTACAGGCCTGTGCCTTTTTCCTCTATCAGGCTTGTGGAAGTCTTAAGCTGGCCCAATATATCGTATGTCCTGTCAGATGTATCTGTCTCGGTCGTGGTCTTTCCATTATCAACAGTGACATGAGACACCCTGAGGTTCTGTCCGAGAGGGTTATAGGTATTGACGGAAGTCTCGACCGTGTAGGTGTGGTTAAGGTTAAGCTCGCTGCCTTCTATTGATTGTTCAGTGATGGCGGTCTTCGAATGCTCAAGACGGCCCTGCGAGTCATAGGCTCTTGGTGCTATATCAGTCTCTACGGTAGTCTTTTCATCGTCGGTCGTGGTGCGGGTCATGCGCGCGACTTGACCAAGCAGATCGTAATCGTCAACTCTCATGCTTGTATAGTAAGTATGATCCAGGCCTGTGCCCTTCTCGTTTATCCGGCTGGCGGAAGTCTCAAGCTGGCCCTTCACATTATATGTTCTATCAGATACGTCAGTATCAGTCGTGGTCTTCCCAACTATAGTATTTCCATCCGCAGCCTTTAAATATTCAACGGTAACACGAGACATCCTGAGGGTCTGCCCGAGAGGGTTATAGGCATTAACGGAAGTCTCGACCGTGTAGGTGTGGTTAAGGTTAAGCTCGCTGCCTTCTATCGATTGTTCAGTGATGGCGGTCTTCGAATGTTCAAGACGGCCATGCGAGTCATAGGCCCTTACAACTTTGGCATCATCGGCCTCTACGGTTTGCTTTTCGTCATCGGTCGTGGTGCGGGTCATATTCTCTATCTGACCGATATCATTGTAAGAGTTAATAGTCATCTTTGTGTCATAGGTATGGTTTAAAACGCCTCCCGTTTCATTTATCCGAGTGGCGGAAGTCTCGAGCTGGCCCTTTACATTATATGTTCTATTAGCTGTATCGGTCTCTGTCGTAGTCTTGTTGTCATCCACAGTGATATGAGACATCCTGAGGGTCTGCCCGAGAGGGTTATAGGTATTAATGGAAGTCTCGACCGTGTAGGTGTGGTTAAGGTTAAGCTCGCTGCCTTCTATCGATTGTTCAGTGATGGCGGTCTTCGAATGCTTAAGACGGCCCTGCGAGTCATAGGTCCTTACGACAACGGCGTCATCAGCCTCTACGGTTTGCTTTTCGTCATCGGTCGTGGTGCGGGTCATGCGCGCAACCTGGCCGAGGCCGTCATATAATTGAATATCGGTATAAGTCCTATACATATGATCAAGCGCGCCGCCTTTCTCCGTGATTTCAACATCCGACGTTTTGAGTTGGCCAGCCTCTGTATAGGTCCTTTTCGCTCTATCGATCTCGGTAGTCGTCTTACCTTCATCAACGGTGGTACGGATCATAATGCTGATCTGGCCGAGCAAATTATACTCATTTGCCGACATCTCTTGTGTATAGGTATGGTCAAGGCTGACAAGATCTTTAGATTGTTCTCTAATTGCAGCCTTTGAATACTTAAACTGCCCTAGCGAATTGTATGTCCTGTTTTCTGTGTCAGTCTCGGTCGTAATCTTGCCGTCATCTATGGTAACCCGCTTCATTTTGAGGATCTGGCCAAGGTCATTGTAGTATTGTGTAACACCGGCAATGTCCTTCATGAAAGTTTCGACTGCATATTTGTGATTAAGGCTAATGCCATCCTTAGACTTCTCGGTTACGTCCGTCCTTGAATACTCAAGACGGCCCTGGCTATCATATTCTTTATCTTCCGTATCGCTCTCGATCGATATCTTATCGCCATCGGTCGTGGTCTTAGTCACACGCTTTACACTGCCTAGGCCGTCATAACCCGTTATCCCGCTTACTATGGTATATGTATGGTCAAGGCCAGGGCCATTTTCACTAATGTTGTCTGTCTTCTTCGCTGTCCGGCCAAGATCATCATATTCGACAACGACCTTTGTTGTGGTCACTTTATTGAGGGCGGGATCAAAGGCTGGATCTGATGACGATTTTTCGGTCCAGGATACTGCCTGGCCGAATGCATTGTAGACAAGCTCTGTCTTTTTTAGCGTATAAGCTTCGTTATATATAGCTTCATCAGTGAGACTCTTCTTATGGCCCTGCTCAGTATATGTAGCCATGTGTAGCAGCGAGTCATAAGTAACTTCAACGGTCGAATCTATCACAAGATCCGGTGACTGAGTGTCCGCATATGTGGTTTGTTGCCACTGCGAGGCCTGCCCCGTTGCTTGATCGTAACTGAAATTGTTCTTAAGGAAGCTGTAAGACCTCTCTAACTTGCCAAGCTCGCCGTTAATGCCCGTCTCTGTCATACGCGTACGATAGCTGAGCATCTGGCCTTTGTCGTTATAGGTCGCTTCGACATCGGCATTGGTTACTTTATCGGGTGAACTATCGCTCGTGGTATATTCATGCCATGTGGTCGCCAGGCCCGTCTGTATATTGGTATATTGGATATTGGTCTTCACGGTCGTTGTCTTTATGGTAGTGAATGGATTTATCTCTTCGACCGCGCTCTTTGTCGCCCGAATGGCTTTAATTTGTTCCTCATTATTCAGGATTTCGTCTGCGCGAAGCATATCCTCATTAGCGATAACTTTTCCCGTATACTGATACTGCTTTACAAATTCGCTTCGCTCGACCGTAACTACTTGTCCTGACTCTACGTAGCTGATAACGGTCTGCGTAATATAGATGATAGCTACATAGTGTGTCTCGGCGCCTTTCATAAATACACCTATTACGGGATTAACCGTATTCACAATCCCTATAAGGCTGTCGAGAGCCACAGCTCCACCGGCTAACTTAAGGCCATTCTTCTGGGCCGTCTTTATAATGGCGTACATTGATGTCTCGATCGCGCCGGTGAGATTTGCCGGATTGATACCGCCCGTAAGGAGATCAGTAAGGATCAGGCTCTTTATGGTCTCGTAGGCCGCTTGGACCTTACCGAACGCTCCCAGTATATAAGTGAGAGCGGCGGCGGCACAGTTCAGGACAAAAGCCCCGACAGACTTAAGTCTTGTTATAAAGTTTGCGACGCCCATGTCTATGAGAGCTTTGCGGGCTGTGATATCACCTTTTTTGAGGCCGAGAGCGCCGCCTATCTCATCGAGTTTCGCGTTCTTCTCTTCGAGAGTGAGAATGTCAAAGCCCTGGAGCGCGCTTTCGATACGGCTGATCGCCTCTCCGGCAACATTCCCGGTAGTCTCATCTGAAGTCGAGTCAATCATGCGTCCTAGCTGATTATAAGTCATACCAGTCGTCTTAACGGTGCTTACGCTATCTGTAGCCGCCGTCGACCAGGACTTAACCTGGAATTCCGTCATCTGGCCCACAGCATTGTAGGTCATGCCGCTTCTCTCGGTAATGGCTGTGATATCGACAATGACTGTAAGATCGGCTCTTATATCATGCTGATGGGCTTTTTCGGTGTCGGAGATGAGCTGATTCAGATAGGTATACTTCATGTCATAACGTAATGTCTCGGTCTTCATATCGATATTATCCGCAGAGGTTACTTCGCAGTATGATTTCATGCTATCGTTAAAATAGTACTCCACGCCGGTCGTATTCTTTGTGGCAAGGATGCCTCCATCGAGCTTTCCATTTATAAGAGAAGCTCCGGTAGTGGTGCTTCTCGAAAGTTCGTCATACTTTATTGCTCTGTCGAGCGAGTCATACTCGAGGATCTCCCGCTTCGTCCAGGATGTTTCGTCAAGGATCTCACCGGTAGCAACATCCTCGCCATGTTTGTGCGCGAGCGACTCGATCGCCGTGGTCCTATTCTTATAATCATAGCCGGTGATCGTATTTACAGACTCTGTGATAACTTTGCCGTTCGTCGCGCCGTCTATGGATGTTTCTTTATATGAAGTGACCCTGCCACGGTCGTCGAATTTAATATTTTCACGCTGAGTCGTATCGACCATCTGGAAACGCGCCTCTGCTATATCGCCCGTAATATTTAACTGGTTTGAGGTTGTAGTAATCTGGTATTTCGCGTTACCACGTGCGTCGAAATATTGCGCGAGGGGGGCACCTGTCACTATATCAGTGATACCATAGCGCATAGTGGATTCTATCTCGCGACTTATAATAAGTTTTTCCGTGGGTGGCTTTTCTTTATATACCTGGTCATACTGGTCGGCCGCCACGGTGATAGTGCTCTTATTATAGGTCACAAAATTGTGGACCTCATAATCATAAGCACTGGCCGTTTCAGAAATCCATCTGAAATCATTTATGAGAGAATCGTAAGTGAATTTATTCAACGTTTGTGTAGTAGCCTGGCTCATACGGCTCCAGGCGGTGTTATTAATAACCGACTTCTTCAGGCAAACTAGGTCATCCATGGTGACAGCCTTAATATTATCTACGTCTGAACCAGCGATCACTGTCTTCGCGGCATAACTCGTGATTATCGCATGGCTTAACGCGCTGCGTATCCCATCATATTCGTTTTCGCTGAAAGTGCGGTTATCGAAGAGATACTTGTTTGTCAAGGCATCGGCATCGTAGAGATAAGTATCCGCTTCGGATCTTGTTTCATTGCCCTTCATATTAAACCGACTGCTCCTTATCTCCTGGACACTTATAGGCGAGGCCATAGTGTCGTCAGTGTAGTCACGTACCTGCCGGAAGTGGATATTACCATCGGAATCGAACTCTTCATTAGTAGTTATGCTGTATGAGAGAAGCTTCAATTCAACACAGTCGCTGTCGGTTCCATAAGACCAGATCTCCTGATGCCCCACATTGCCGCGATTTGAGATATCGCTGTTATGTATTTTGCGCTCTGCTATGAGTTTCTCGGTATTATCACTGATATCTATGACATAGTTTGTTACTGTCTGGTCTATGACATTGCCGCGCCAGTTAAGCGTCTTTGTCGAGACTTCCTGGCGATCTATCTCTTTGGCCATGCCCTGGGCAAGATAGCGGACCGTCGTTGTGTGAGTGGCGACGCCCTGCTTCGCCGCAAATATACCATCACCGGCAGTGGTATTGCCATTGGCATCCAATATATCTACCGCACCACCGTAAGTATTCGAGATCTGCTTCCGCTCTACAAAATTACCACCTACCTCAGCATCATAGGTATCTATGGTCATCTTACTGATATTTCCGTATCGTTCCTCATATTCGTCATATGTGGTCACGTCTCTCTGTATGAATTGGTAGCCGGATGAATAACTGATTGTTGTCGATACTGTGGGCCTGTCATGAATTGTATATGGGGCCGTACAGGTCATCCATTCCTTACCGCCAATATCATCTATATTTAATCCTGTGCCGTTATAGAATTGGGCTTTAGCTGCGTCATCCTGAGCTGATCCGTTATAGACGATCATGGCGGCATTGATCTTCTCGACATTGTAATCCTTTAGATCTCCATTGGAATCCTTTATGACTCCGTAGAATAAGTAGACCGTCTGGTCTTCTGTATTTCTGCGCCGGTCAAATTTATCTGATATTACTACTCGCGTGCTCGAATACGAAGACTCGTTAGGCTTTATGGAACCGCCCTCAAAAGATGAATTCTGATATATGTAAATGGTAGTCTTAGGCGAATTTCCCGCTGTATCAAATTCTGGGTTAAGCACTCTCTTGCAATCGAGCTGTGTCGATTCGTCCACGTTCCCCGTAGCTGCGTCTATATCGGAGTAGGTAGCCACAAACTGCTCACGCACATTACCTGTGGTGTCAAATGATGTGTTGCGTACCTCCTGGATATCGGTCAATATCATCTTCTGACCCGCATCGTCGAGGAAGATATAGCTAAGCTTTTTCTGGTTCTTGGAATTATGATCACTGTCAAATGCCCTATTAAATACAACCTGGTACCCTGAAGCAAAAGTGATATTGGGATCACCGGTGGTATTTGTGGTCATAGTCATGGCTGTTTGAATTTTGGCATCTCCCCGGTAATCTATGTCAAAATTCTCTGAAACCCTGATCGTCGCCAGCTTTTCGCTCCCGTCGTCGCCAACATAAGTTTTAGCAGTCTGCCTTAGCACATTACCCTGGCGGTCGATCAAGTCTGTGGTGATCTCCTGTTTTTCTATAAGGTTCTCAGGTAACGGATCGGAAGTCGTATAGCGCTTTATCGTGGTGGATACGGCATTGCCGCGCCTCGCCGCTGTCTGGCCGTCCATGGGGCCTTCATTGACCCTTACTTCTATGGAAGCGCCCGCTATGGGGATGGACTGGGCGAGGAAAGTTATATCGCTTGTGGCTTCATTGTTCTTTATAGTGTAATCGGTACCTTCGATCTTAAGCTCGCCATTTACGTAGATCTCGTAGGTCTTGCCGGTGAAAGAATATTTATTAAAGATGTAGGTGGCCTGCCCTCCCGCCGCTGTAATGGTTACAACATCCGCACCCTCCACCTGGCCTGAATATTTGCTCACTATAGTCTTGTATTCGATCAGGTTAGCCGCTGTAAACTCGGTAGCGCTTTTATAGGTATAGACGATCTGGCTAAGGCAGTTATCGAACTTATCATATTCTTTGTAGGATATCTTCTGGGTATCCAGGAACTCTCTTTTGGAATTGTAGGAGATTACAGTAGATTCCACTACTCTGTCTAATTTGTCATAAGGATCGTTCGTGATCACGCGCTTTCTGCCTACATCATAAGGATTATCATTTACATTGCCGACTTCAAGCTTTGCTATGCTATATGATGTCTCCTTCAACAAATCAAAGTCTTTAAAGCATTCATAAGTCGTCTGCTTAAGCGCGTTACCGCGTTCGTCATAAGCGCCCTTACTATTTATCGCGCCGGTGGTGGCGTCAAAAGTCCCGGCGATTATAACCTGGGCATTTACAAAATCGGAAGGTTTAATATTGCCGCTGATGTCAATCTTTGCCGCGGAATATTTTCTTATGGTTGTAATACTCGCATTACCCCACTGGTCCCTGTCTTCATTAACTATCACCTTGCAGTCAAGGAAGCTGTCTATTACGGCGTTACCCAGTCCATCAGCCTGGCCATAGGACGCAATAATCTGCTCGTGAGCGTTACCATGGACATCGCTTGAGATAGTCCTGATCTCCTGGACATCGGAGAGATACTTATCGGTGCCGGCATCATTAGTGTAGATATAGTTAAGCACCTTCTGATTCCTAACGTTATGATCTCCGTCAAATAAACGATTGGTGATGACCTGGTAGCTGGAGGCCACAAGAGTGCCGGTACTATTGGTCTTCCACAACTGTACATGCTGGATGCCGGCATCGCCCCTACTATCGATGTCGAAGCTCTCGCTAATCGTCCGGCGGGCGAGAACAAGAGGTCTCTGATCCATAGGAAGATCTATAGTGTCATCGACAACCGACGTCTCGCTGGTCTGTTTAAGCACGTTACCGTGGCGGTCGATAAGATTGGTAGTGACTACCTGCTGTTCGATAAGGTTCGCATTAATTTCGAGAAGCTTCCAATCGGTGGTCTCTCCGGTACCTCTGTATCGAGTTACAGTAGTAGTGACGGCATTTCCTCTTCTTGCGGCGATCTGGCCTTCCATGAGGCCTTCATCAACACTCACTTCTATGGAAGAGCCCGCTATCGGGGCTGTTTCGAAGGTCATGATGCCGGTGACTTTGTTTATATCACAATTCACCTTATCCCCGTTTACATATACCTCATAGACCTTGTCACCGATCAAATATTTGCTAAAGGTATATATACCGTCTTTGGCGGTGACGGTTACGACATCTACACCCTCCACCTTGCTTGAATAATCGTTCACTATAGTCTTATGCTCGACAAGGGCCGCCTTCTTGGAATCAATAGAACTATCATTAGTGATAGAGATATCATTGTAGGTATCTATGGTCTGATTAAGACAGTTATCGAACCTGTCATAATTGATGTAGGTGATTATCTGGGTGTCAACGAATTCTCTCCTGGAATTGTAGGATATGATAGTGGATAACTTAGTGTGGTCCCATATGTCATAAGTATAGTTCTTGATCACACGTTTCTGGCCGACATCATAGGGGTTATTATCAGGATCCGCGGCGCCGGCATCAAGCTTTGCTATGCTATACGCGCCTGCGTCTTTAAAGCACTCATAAGTCGTCTGTTCAAGCGCGTTGCCGCGTTCGTCGAATTTCGTTGTGACGATTATCTGAGCGCTAGAGAAGTTTTCTGGGGTGATCGTGCCTTTGTCATTCAATGTGGCGCTAAGATACTTCCTGGAGGTGACTTTTCCAAAGTTATCATACTTGTCGGGTTCTTCATTGATTATCACCTTGCAGTCAAGGAAGCTGCCCATTACCGCATTTCCAAGTTCATCGGCCTTACTATAAGACGCGATAATCTGCTCGCGAGCGTTACCATGAACATCGCTTGAGATCGTCCTGATCTCCTGGACATCAGAGAGATACTTCTCGGAGCTAATATCGTTACCTCTGTAAAGATAGTTAAGGATCTTCTGGTTCTTTACATTATGATCTCCGTCAAATACGCGGTTGGTGATGACCTGGTAGCTGACGGCCATAAACTCGCCTGCGCTATTGGCCTTACATGACTGTACATGCTGAATGCCGGCGTCGCCTCTATTATCGATGTCGAAGCTCTCGCTAATCGTCCGGCGGGCAAGAATAAGAGGTCTCTGATCTATAGGAAGATCTGTAGTATCATCGATGACCGACGTCTCGCTGGTTTGTTTAAGCACGTTACCGTGGTGATCGATAAGGTTGGTGGTGACTTCCTGTTTTTCGATAAGGTTCTCAGGCGCCTCTACGGAAGTCCTGTAGCGCATTACTGTGGTGAATACGGCGTTGCCGCGCCTTGCGGCGATCTGGCCTTCCATGGGGCCTTCAACGACCCTCACTTCTATGGAGGATCCTGCCGCTGGAACATTGGTGAAGGTAATAACACCGGTGGATTCATCTACAGTATAGTCATAACCGACACCTTTGGTTTTAAGCTCGCCGTTTATGTAGATATCGTAGGTCTTGCCCACAAGCGAGTATTTACTGAACGTGTAAACACCATCTATAGCGGTGATGGTTACGACATCTACACCCTCTACCTTGCTTGAATAATCGTTCACTATAGTCTTATGCTCGACAAGGGCCGCCTTTTTGGAATCAACAGAGCTATCATTGGTAATGGATTTATCATTATAAGTATCTATAATCTGATTAAGGCAGTTATCGAATCTATCATAGTCAACATAGGTAATTATCTGTTTATCGACGAATTCTCTCCTGGAATTGTAGGAGGTGATAGTTGACAGTTTGGTATGGTCCCATATGTCAAATTTATCGTTTACGATCACGCGTTTCTGGCCGACATCATAGGTGTTTTCAGGATCCGTGGCTCCGGCTTCAAGCTTTTCTATGCTATATGATGTCTCCTTCAGGGAATCAAAGTCTTTAAAGCATTCATAAGTCGTCTGATTAAGAGCGTTGCCGCGTTCATCGAAGCTCGACGTGACGATTACCTGGGCATTAGAAAAGCCTGCGTAGGTGATAGTGCCATCAGCATTTAATGCGGCGCTAAGATACTTCTTGGAGGTGACTTTTTTAAAGTTACCATACTGGTCGGGTTCTTCATTTATTATAACCTTGCAGTCAAGGAAGCTGTCTATTACCGCATTTCCAAGTTCATCGGCCTTACTATAAGACGCGATAATCTGCTGATGGACGTTGTTGTGACTATCATAGGTCGTCCGTATTTCCTGGACATCGGATAGGTACTTTATGGTACCGGCATCGTCACTGTAAAGATAGTTAAGCACCTTCTGGTTCTTAACATTATGATCTCCGTCAAATACACGGTTGGTGATGACCTGGTAACTGGAGGCCACAGGAATGCCGGTATTATCAGTCTTCCATGACTGTATATGCTGGATGCCGGCGTCGCCTCTGTTATCGATGTCGAAGTTCTCGCTAATCGTCCGGCGGGCTAGGGATGGCTCGGTCGCTGCGGGTTGCAGGGTACTATCCATCACATAAGTCTCGCTGGTCTGCTTAAGCACGTTACCCTGACGGTCGATAAGGTCGGTGGTAACTACCTGTTTTTCGATAAGATTCGATAGGTCAGTTTCATCGGCAGGAATAGTCTTGTAGCGCATTACTGTGGTAGTTACAGCGTTGCCGCGCCTTGCCGCTACCTCGCCACTGACAATGCCGTCGTTAACTCTCACTTCTATGGAAGAACCCGCTATCAGGGCACTGGTAAAGGTTATAACGCTCTTGCCATCGCTATTTGTGGTTACTGTATAATCCGTAGTGGAGTCACCGTTTATAAAGATATTGCAGGCCTTACCTTCAAGAGAATACTTATCGAAAATATAGGAGGTCTGGCCCCCCACCGCTGTTATGGTTACAGTATCCGCGCCCTCCACCTGGCCTGAATATTTGCTCTCGATCGTCTTATGCTCTACAAGGGCTAGCGTTTTGGACTCAATGGAGCTATTATTGGTAATAGATATATCGTTATAGGTATTTATGGTCTGGCTAAGGCAGTTATCGAACTTGTCATAGTTGCCATAGGTGATGATCTGGGTGTCGACGAATTCTCGGCTGGAATTATAGGCAATAACTGTGGATAATTTTATCCGGTTCGATATGTCATAATTAATGTTATAAGTGACCTTCTTTTGACCGGCGCCATTTGCATCGCCACCCTGATCAAGCATTGAAAGCGTATATTTATCTGGATCAAGGTCCTTAAACCATTCATACGTTGTGAGAATTCTGGCATTATTCTGTTCGTCATAATAGCGGCCATCATAAGGGCCGGCCAAAAGAACGCCGTCCTTCACTTCACCCGCAACCGTTATTTGAGCATTTGAGAAGTCTGAATAGGAGATCTTGCCATTGGCATCCAATGTGGCGGCCAGGTATTTTTCCGTTACACTCTTCAGGGCATTACCCCAACGATCGACCGCCTCAGTCGTAATGTATTTACAATCGAGTAAGCTTGTCGTATCTACCTCATTAGTGACCTCGCTTAGCTTGCCATAAGAAGCTACCACCTGCTCAAGAGCATTATTATGCGCATCATAAAGACGCGTCCTTATCTCCTGGATATCAATTATAACTTTTTGTCCGCCGGTATTATCTAGGGGCTGGTAGTTAATGATCTTCTGGTTTGTCACATTATGATTTTGATCAAACTCTCTACTGAATGTTTCCATATAACCTGAAACAAAACGATTGCCTGCCTCATCCTTAATAGTGGTAGTGATATGCTGCTCAAGGGCATCACCGTACGTGTTATAGGCGATGTATTTGACTTCCTGTTCATTGATGAACAGCGTCTTATCAACATCTTTGTATGCGGTAATGATGGATGTAACGGCCCATCCTTTCGCGGCCCATGAACCAGTCGGTTCATCATACTTATTCACCATCTCTTTATAGTTAACCACCACCAGCGCGCCGTCGAGATTATATCGATAAAGAGTAGTGCTCTGGCTCTGAACATTGCCATAAGCATCATAGGCATCAATGATTGTGCCATCGGGTGCCTGATAAGGTTTGTAATCGACCGATTGATATTCGATAAATAATTTCTCTTTTGAAGAATCCGTATATGAGTTAATATCGGAATGTGAAGCCCATCCCCGAAGCGCCCACGAAGCGACAGCATAAACGTTTGCGATCTCCTTATATCCGATCATGACATGGGAGCCATCATACTCAGTTATCCGTTGATGAAGCGCATTTCCATAAGAGTCATACTCTTTCTCTTCCGTGATATTTCCATCGGCATCATAACTTCGGTAATCGACGAATTGTTCTCTCAGAAGCGTAATACCGTCCGGGGTAAAGTTCTTTATCGAGGACGTGTCGGCCAGAGACCTCAACACATTGACGCCTGAATATGTGCTGATAATATCCTTTTTATCAAGAACCGCGCCTGTTTCATCTTTGCGGGTGATGGTCTGATGTAGTGAATTACCCCATATGTCATAAGCATTAACGGTTGTGCCATCGGGTGCCTGATAGGGCGTATATTCAACTATCTCTTCACGGAATAGCGTATGATCGGCAGTGTAATTCTTAGTCCTCATCAGGTCGGCCTGCCTGTTATAACGAGCGGAATCGGTATTGTACTCGATCGTAATATCTTTTGACCCTAAAAGTTTATGGTCTTTGTCAAACGTTTCAACTGTCTGCTCAGTAGAGTTACTCCAGTCGTCATACTTCACATAGTGGACAACCTGCTGATCGACAAAGATATTAGATGTCGTAATGCTCCCGTCAGCGTTAGTTGTGCTGCTTGGGCTCCATATCGTTACATCACCGATAGCGGCGTAGCCTTTTATGGGATCAACGTAGCTGGTGACGATCGTTTTGACGCTTAAGACGGTCCCGAATCCGTCCTTGGCCGTCACTGTCTGCGAAGTCGCATTACCCCAGGCGTCGTAGCTGGATGTCGCTACAAGCTGATGTTCGACGAATATCTTCTTATTGATATCGGCGTAGGTGGTAACATCGGTGGTATCGGATAGGCCGCGCAGGGCATATACTCCGGAATATGTGTTTGTTATACCTTTGATCGAGAGGAGCTTATCATCGGCTTCAGAAGCATCGAAGTATGCCGCAACTGTCTGTTCGGTGGCATTGCCCCAGTCGTCGTAGCTGGCGGTTTTCACTATCTGGTGTTCGACAAATGTCCGTGTCAAGGGATCGGCCTTGTCATAGGTGACGACATCGGTTATGCCGGCGAGGCCTCTTAAGACGTTAAGATAAGTGGTGTTTATGACCTTGACACTCAACACAACGTCGTCTTTGTTCATGGCCGTAACCGTCTGCGAAGTCGCGTTACCCCAGTTGTCGTAGCTGGATGTCTCGATTACCTGATACTCCTCGAATGAGCCGTCAGCGGCTTTAGTGGTGACCTTGGTAGTAGTCTCGATCGTCTTTACGCTTAAGACTGTTCCGGAAGCGTTCTTCGCGGTAACTGTCTGTAAAGTCGCATTACCCCAGTCGTCATATGTGGATGTCTCAACGAACTGGTGTTCGGCGAATATGGTCTTGGCGATATCGGCGTAGGTGGTGACGTCGGTCTTAGTGGCAAGGCCTCTTATGGCGTAGATCTTGTTGTCATATGTGTTGGTTATGTCCTTAAATGAGAGGAGGCTAGCCGGGTTTCTAGTGGTATCGGAGTAGGCCTCAACGGTCTGGTTTATGGCGTTACCCAGGTTGTCATAGCTTGTTGTCGTCACGAACTGGTGCTCGGCGAAGGTGCCGTCAGAGGCAGTTGTGATGACATCGGTGGTATTGGTGCGACCGAGCAATGCGTTGACTCCCGCGTATGTGTTAGCTATGGATTTGACTGATAAGAGATTGCCATTATTTTCCGGGGTATCGGAATAGGCCTCTACCTTCTGGTAGAGCGCGTTACCCCAGGCGTCATAAGCGTCTTTGGCTTTAGTAGCCGCATGGCCGTCCTTATCCATGGCGGTAACTACCTGATACTCCTCGAATGAGCCGTCAGCGGCTTTAGTGGTGACCTTGGTAGTGCCTGAGAGGCCTCTTATAGTGTCTACATAGCTAGTCTCGATCGTCAGTCTCGATCGTCTTTACGCTTAAGACTGTTCCGGAAGCGTTCTTCGCGGTAACTGTCTGTAAAGTCGCATTACCCCAGTCGTCATATGTGGATGTCTCAACGAACTGGTGTTCGGCGAATATGGTCTTGGCGATATCGGCATAGGTGGTGACGTCTGTGGTTATGGTAAGACCCCGGATAGCATTCACCTTCTCGAGGTCGGAAGGTGTGGCGGAGGTAACATATTTATTAACTATCGCTTTAACCGAGAGGAGCTTGAGCGGGTCTCTAGTACTATCGGAGTAGGCCTCAACGGTCTGTGTGAGCGCGTTACCCCATGCGTCGTAACTTGTGGTCGTTACGAACTGGTGTTCGGTGAAGGTATTGTCAGCTGCTCTAGTGATGACATCGGTAGTATGGGCAAGGCCTCTGATGGCGTCTCGGCCATTGGTATATGTATTAGCTATGGATTTGACTGATAAGAGACTGCCGTTATTCTCCGGGGTATCGGAGTAGGCGTTTACCGACTGGTAGAGCGCGTTACCCCAGACGTCATAAGCGTCACTGGCTTTAGTAGCCGCATGGCCGTCCTTATCCATGGCGGTAACTACCTGATACTCCTCGAATGTGATGCCGTCAGCGGCTTTAGTGGTGACTTTGGTAGTGCCTGAGAGGCCTCTTATAGTGTCTATATAGCTGGTCTCGATCGTCTTGATCGATAGAAGCTTGGTCGCCTGAGCGGCCTTATCGGCGCCTGAGTATGCCCTGACTGTCTGTAAAGTCGCGTTACCCCAGTCGTCATATGTGGATGTCTCAACGAACTGGTGCTCAGCGAAGATCGTCTTGGCAGCATCGGCGTAAGTGGTGACATCTGTGGCGATAGCGAGACCCCTTAAGGCCAGAGCATTATCTTCGGAATACTTGTTCGTTATCGTCTTGACACTTAACACGGTTTCGGATTCATCCATAGCGGTCACCGTCTGAGTTACGGCGTTATTGAAAGCATCATAATCTGCTACTTCAACGATTTGGTGTTCAACAAAATTAGCATTTTTATCATAAGTTGCGGCATTTGTATTCCCCACAGTACCTTTGACCTGATCGAGATATGTGGTGATAATATTTTTAGTGTTTAGAAGCTTTGTTAAGTTAGTAGTACGATCACTATATGCCGCCACCGTCTGAGCTGTGGCGTTACCCAAGGCGTCATAACTGGATGTTGTGACGAACTGGTGCTCGGCGAATATGGTCTTGGCGGCATCGGCGTAAGTGATGACATCTGTGGTGCCGGCGAGACCCCGGATAGTATTTACCTTCTCGAGGTCGGAAGGTGTGGCGGAGAGAACATATTTATTCTCTATCGCTTTAACCGAGAGGAGCTTGAGCGGGTCTCTCGGGATATCAGCGCTAGAGTATGCCTCAACGGTCTGTATGAGCGCATTGCCCCAGTCGTCATAGCTTGTTGTCGTTACAAACTGATGTTCGGCAAAGTCGCCGTTAGCGGCCTTTGTAATAACATCGGTGGTATCGGCAAGGCCTCTTAATGGGTTCTTGGTATATGTGTTCGTTACATTCTTGATTGAGAGGAGCGTATTCAGGGTAGCATCGGAGTATGCTCTTACAGTCTGAGCCATGGCGTTGCCCCAGGCGTCGTAGTCACTGACGTTTGTGACTGTTGATACTTGGTGTTCCTCAAAGTTATAGTCCGCATTATAAGTAGTTATGTCAGTTACTCCCGCGAGGCCTCTCAATGGGTCGATGTACTGTGTAGTAATAGCTTTAATGCTTAGAACGGCGCCTTGCTCATCTTTTGCTTTTATGGTTTGAGCAGTCGCGTTACCCCAGTCATCATAGTCAGATGTTATGACAAGTTGGCGCTCAGCGAATATCTTCTTCTCGATATCGGCATAGGTAATAACTTCAGTAGTATCGGCACGACCTAGAACCGCATTTACTCCGGAATATGTGTTAGTTATACCTTTAACCGAGAGGAGCTTATCAACGGGTCTAGTGATATCAGAGTTGGCATAGGCTTTAACTGTTTGATTAAGAGCGTTACCCCAATCGTCATATTTGGATGTTTCAACGAACTGGTGCTCGGCGAATGTAACGCCATCAGCGGCCATTGTAATAACATCGGTGGTATCGGCCAGACCTCTTAATGGGTTCTTGGTATATGTGTTCGTTATATTCTTGATTGAGAGGAGCGTATTCATAGTAGCATCGGAGTATGCTTTAGCTGTCTGTCTTAACGCATTACCCCAATCGTCGTAGTCAGCGGCGCTTGCAACTATTACTACCTGATACTCCTCGAATGAGCCGTCAGCGGCTTTAGTGGTGACCTTGGTAGTGCCTGAGAGGCCTCTTATAGTGTCTACATAGCTAGTCTCGATCGTCTTGATCGATAGGAGCTTGGTCGCGGGATCGGTCTTATCGGCGGCGGAGTATGCCTTGACGGTCTGTAAAGTGGCGTTCCCCCAGTCGTCATATGTGGATGTCTCAACGAACTGGTGCTCGGCGAATATGGTCTTGGCGATATCGGCATAGGTGGTGACGTCTATGGTGATAGTAAGACCCCGGATAGCATTTACCTTCTCGAGGTCGGAAGGTGTGGCGGAGCGAACATATTTATTCTCTATCACTTTAACCGAGAGGAGTTTGAGCGGGTCTCTCGGGATGTCAGCGCTAGAGTATGCCTCAACGGTCTGCGTGAGCGCGTTACCCCAGCCGTCATAGCTTGTTGTCGTTACAAACTGATGCTCGGCAAAAACATGATCTTTATCCCATGTGGTAACGTCTGTGGTGGAGGCAAGACCCCGTATTGCATTCGCTTTGGAAGATAGTGCTACATTTTCGTCGAAATATACGGTCTCTATGTTTTTGATTGAGAGGAGCGTATTCAAAGTGATATCGGAGTATGCCTTAACGGTCTGGTTCTTGGCATTACCCCAGTCGTCGTAGCTGGCGGTTGTTACGAACTGGTGCTCAGCGAATATAGTTTTAGCGATATCGGCGTATGTGGTGACGTCTGTGGTAGTAACGAGGCCCCTTAACCTTAAGACGTTGTCGGTATAGGTGTTATTGACAGTTTTAAAGCTCAATACGTCTCCGGAGCCATTCTTGGTGGTCACTATCTGATACAGCGCGTTACCCCAGGAGTCGTAACCGTCTTCACCTGTACTGGTTACATTGCCGTCTTTATCCACGACTGTCACTATCTGATGTTCGGCGAAGGTCCGTGTCAGGAGATCGGCTTTGTCATAGGTGGTGACATCGGTTGTGGCGACCAGGCCCCTTAAGGTGTCAAGATAGGTGGTTTTTATCTCTTTTACGCTTAGGGTATCGCCCGATTCGTTCTTTGCTGTTACTATCTGTGAAGTCGCGTTGCCCCACATATCGTAGCCCTCAATACCCGCTACTGTCACTATCTGATGTTCGGCGAATATGGTCTTAGCAATATCGGCGTAAGTGGTGACATCGGTGATTTTCGCAATTCCTCTTAATACATCCAGATATTCGGTGTTGATATATTTAACTGAGAGGAGCTTGCCCTGATCCTTAGAAGCGTCAGAGTATGCCTTAACGGTCTGGTTCGTGGCGTTGCCCCATAGATCATAACCGGATGTTGTGACGAACTGATGCTCTGCAAAGGCTCCGTCTTTAGCGGTCTTCGTGACAACATCGGTGGTATCGGCAAAGCCTCGCAACGCGCTTACTATGGGATTATATGTATTTGTTATATTTTTTGCCGAGAGGAGCGCAGTCTCGTTTCTCGTATTGTCAGAATAGGCTTCTACGGTCTGAACCAGAGCGTTGCCCCAGTCGTCGTAGCCTTCCTTGCTTGCGACCGTTACTACCTGATGCTCAACTGAGGCTGTGCTTGTGAGGTCGCGATTGGTAATGACATCTGTGACACCAGCCAGGCCTCTTACGGCATCAATGTATGTGGTACTTATATGTTTAACCGAGAGAAGCATATTCTGGTCTCTAGTGCCTCCAAAATAGGCTTCTACGGTCTGAACCAGAGCGTTACCCCAGGCATCGTAATCCTGTTCACTCGCGACTGTTACTACCTGGCGCTCAACGCCAACAGCACCAACGGCCGTTGTGGTAACGTCAGTGGTGCCAGCCAAGCCTTTCAAGGAATTGAGATATGTGATCTCGATATTCTTGATTGAAAAGAGCTTGTCATCGGATTTAGTGCCGTCGGAGTACCCTCTAACTATTTGGTTCTTGGCGTTACCCCAATCATCGTAGTTGGAGGCTTCCACTACCTGGTGCTCGGCGAAGATCGTCTTAGTGCTATCAGCATAGGTGATAACGTCTGTGGTTTTAGCAAGGCCTCTTAAGACGTCGAGGTATTCGGTGTTGATATCTTTGACGCTCAATACTACTTTGTCTTTGTTCATGGCGGTCACTGTCTGGTGAAGCGCGTTACCCCAGTTATCATAGCTGGATGTCTCAACAAACTGGTGCTCTTCGAAGGTGACACCGTCAGCGGATGTTGTGACAACATCGGTGGTGGAGGCCTGGGCCTTTAAGGCGTTGGCCCCGGCATATGTGGTCCTGATGGTCTTGATCGAGAGAAGCGTATCTAAAGTGGCGTTAGCGTAGGCTTTGACTGTCTGGAGCGTGGCGTTGCCCCAGTCATCGTAGTCAACTTTAGAGGCTACCGTCACCACCTGGTGCTCTGTTACTACCCGGGTCAGATCGGTGGCGACTTTATCATAAGTGACGACATTGGTGAGTCCGGCAAGGCCTCTTATGACGTCGAGGTATTCGGTGTTGATATCTTTAACGCTCAATACTACTTTGTCTTTGTTCATGGCGGTCACTGTCTGGTGCAAAGCGTTACCCCAGTTATCATAGCTGGATGTCTCAACGAACTGGTGTTCTTCGAAGTCGCCGTTGGCGGCCGTTGTGGTAACATTCGTGGTACCGGCAAGGCCTCTTATGACGTCGAGGTATGTGGTATGGATCCTGATCCTTAGCTGTTACAGTCTGGTCGGCGGCGTTACCCCATGCGTCGTAGTTGGAGGCCTCTACTATCTGATGCTCCTCGAATGTGGTGCCGTCAGCGGCTCTGGTGGTAACATTCGTGGTACCGGCAAGGCCTCTTATGACGTCGAGGTATGTGGTATGGATCGTCTTTATGCTTAAGGTGGCGTTGTTCTGATCCTTAGCTGTTACAGTCTGGTCGGCGGCGTTACCCCATGCGTTGATCCTTAGCTGTTACAGTCTGGTCGGCGGCGTTACCCCATGCGTCGTAGTTGGAGGCCTCTACTATCTGATGCTCCTCGAATGTGGTGCCGTCAGCGGCTCTGGTGGTAACATTCGTGGTACCGGCAAGGCCTCTTATACTGTCAAGGTATATGGTCTCGATATCCTTGATCGAGATGAGATTGTCTTTGAGCATGGCTTTGTCGGGGTTGGAGTATGCCTTGACGTTCTGGTTCTTGGCATTACCCCATGCGTCGTAGTTAGTGGCTGTGACGAACTGGTGCTCTTCGAAGGCGCCGTTGGCGGCAGTTGTGACAACGTCTGTGGTAGCGGCCAGGCTCTTTAAGGCGTTCACCCCGGTATATGTGGTCGTGATGGTCTTAACCGAGATAAGCGTATCTAAAGTGGCGTTGGCGTAGGCCTTGACCGTCTGGAGTGTGGCGTTACCCCAGTCGTCGTAGTCAACCTTAGAGTCCACTGTCACCACCTGGTGCTCTGTGACTACCCTTGTCGAATCGGTAGCGATCTTGTCATAAGTTACTACGTTGGTGGTTTTAGCAAGGCCTCTTAAGACGTCGAGGTATTCGGTGTTGATATCTTTAACGCTCAATACTACTTTGTCTTTGTTCATGGCGGTCACTGTCTGGTGCAAAGCGTTACCCCAGTTATCATAGCTGGATGTCTCAACGAACTGGTGCTCTTCGAATGTCCGCGTTAGGAGATCGGCCTTGTCATACGTTGTCACATCGGATTTAGATGCTAATCCCCTATTGTGTCCCGTGAGCGAATATTCATTCTGTATCTCTTTATAGTCGATAATATCATCCGCTGTAACCTCGCCTTCTTTGGCATATTTTGTAATGTTCTGCGAAGTAGCATTGCCCCAGAAATCATATTCCTGATATATGACGAATTGTCTGTCAACAAAAGTCGTGCCATCCGGGGCCCTCCGGCAAATATCCGTTGAATCTGCTTGGGCCTTTAACGCATTAACTCCGGAATAGACCGATGTGAGGTATTTAATATCAAGAACTTGCGCCGCGGAATCCGCCCCTGTCTTTCGCGTTATATCTTGTTTTAGCGCGTTACCCCAGTTGTCATATTTAGTGTAGTTGACCACCTGGTTTTCGGTTACCTCACCGTCAACGGCGGTCTTCGTTGTCACTGAAGCATTGCTTATCCATCCCCTGTTAACATTGATACCCACATAAGTATTTATCGTATCTTTTACATCCAGGACCTTATCGTTGATGTCTTTTCTGATCATGCTCTGGCTGAGAACATTGCCCCAGTCGTCATAGGAGGCGTAAGAGACATCCTGTTTTTCGACAAATTCATTCTCGGCGCTATAGAGCGTAACTATTGATCTTCCGATCCGGCTTAGGTTCTCATCACTATATGTGTTCTCAATAATTTTCTTGTCAATAAGATTGCCTAGCGTCTTTGTCGAGGCATCATATGTCCCATATTTTTTAACGGTCTGAAGTTCGGCATTCCCCCAATCACTGTAACGTGTGTAGGTTACTTGCTGGCCGCTTACAAAAATTCCGCCCCTATCTGTGTAAGTAAGTATGGTCGACGTATTCGCCCAACCTTTGGATCTCCAGATGCCGGATTGGTCATCGTAAGTGTTGGCGATCTCCTTATAGTCGAGGATGGTTGTCATCTCTTTATCCGCATAACGCGTCACTTCTTGCTTGGTCACATTACCGGAAACATCATATGCGCGGTAGACAACTTCCTGGCTTTCTATGCAGGTTCCATCGCGCTTATCATAGGTCCAGATTTTTGCGCTGTCAGCGAGCCCTTTCAGTCTACCGATATCTGAGGTATAGGTGTTCTCCGATATCTTAAAGTCGAGAAGAATTTCTTTTCCATCAGCATCGTAGCCGTATCGCGCGATCTCCTGAGAAGTTGAATTTCCATAAATATCATACTTAGTGTAATTGATTCTCTGCTGTTCAACTATAACACCATCGGCATTCTTCACGATAATAGTCGACTGGCTTGCCTCGATAGAACCTTTCTGATAGATATTTTCGATAGCCTTCTTTTCAATTGTCCTTATGCTATCTTTATCGGCATATCGGACTATGTCCTGGTGAATGGTATTGCCGGAACGATCATACTGATATACCACATCCTGCATATCAACGAAATTTGTACATGCGACGTCGCTATAATTTTTGATGCGAGAGCTTTCCGCTCTATCATGGATATTAAAACTGTTGTTGGTCACTATCTGGGCCGAGCCAAATACAAAATCGGATATTGCCGCTTGATATGTCTCATTGACCATCTTTTGCTCTTTTGCATTGCCTCGGTTATCAAAAGAGGTTGGCGCGGTTGTGATAGTTTGACGATCAACAGCACTAATGGAGACAACCGTAATTGTGCCTTCCAAATTATCGGCTATAGTGGCTGAGCCATAACGCACGATGGTGCTCTTGCCCACATTGCCCTGGGAATCAACGTTATTGTTGGTGATCATCTTAGCCTCGATGAAGTCGGATGCGGTCATGGCCAATGCGGCATAGGTGACTATAAACTGTACATTAGCGGTCCCTGAATAGGTGAAGCCCGCAGTAGCGCGGATCTCTTGAATGTCTTTCAACACCTTAGTCGCACTATCATCGGAGTAAGTAATGATCCTTTGGTTTTCGGCATTGTGATTGATGTCAAATAAGCGGTTCTCTATCACCTGGTAGCTGGTGACCTGGGGATCCTTGCCGTTCTCATCGGTCTCGCTTGTGGTGATCTTTTGGATATGAGCGTCGCCTCTGGCATCTATGCTCTCGTTATGGGTAGTTATTATCTTCTGTGGGAGCATATTACCCTGGGCGTCTCTTACGAATGTCTCGGTCTTCTGATCAATGGCATTGCCCTTATTGTCGTATAACTCAGTGGTGGTGAAAGTCTTCTCGATCAGCTTAGCGCCATCGGCTGTATCGCCGGAATACTTCATAGTCGTGGAAGTCGTTGCATTCCCCTTCATCTGGGCTTTCTTATTATCATAGGTATTCACTATGTCCTTGAAGGTTTTCTGGCCGTCCGATGCGGCGGTGGTAAGTATAGTCTGGTGCAGAGCGTTGCCGTAACGGTCGTATTCAAGATAGCTGATGGCCTGAGTATCGATTTCAGGACCGTTGGTGGTGATCGTGGACTTAGTGGAATCATAGTTTGTGATCTTGGAAGTGGCCACCCTGTCATGGAAGTCATATCCTGAATTCTCGATGTGTTGTTTTTCGGCTACTTTATAGGCTCCTTCGATGTAGGCCTCTTTGGTGATGTCGAGTTGCCTCTTAAGTCGAATCTTGTGGTTATGATCGTTTGTTTTGTGACAGCGGAGACATCCGATAGAACTATGTTGCCGTTACCGCTCTCCAGTGTAGCCGCGGAATAGGTGGTGATGGTGCTCTTGCCCACATTACCCTGGGAGCCGACTGTTTCATTGAAGATATACTTGGCCTCTATGAAGTCGGAGGCGGTCATGGTCAAAGCGGAATAGGTGGCGATGCTCTGCTCAATGGCGGTGCCTGAGGAGGTGAAGCACGCCGAGCGTATCTCCTGGACGTCCTTTAATTCAGTCTTGGCGGCATCGGTGTAGGTGACAATCTTCTGGTTCTTGACGTTATGGCTTAAATCAAAAGCGCGGTTCTCTATGACCTGGTAGCTGGTAACTTCGGGGTTAAGCCCGTCCTTATCGGTCTCGCTTGTGGTGATATACTGCATATGAGCGTCACCGCGGGCGTCGATATTTTCGTTATGGACCGTTACCACTTTCTGGAGAATGGGTTCGTGGGAGCTGTTATAAACAGAAGTCTCGGTCGTCTGGTCTTCAGCGTTACCCTTTAGATCGTATTTGTCGGTGGTGGTAACAGTCTTCTCTATCAGGTTAGTTTCAATGACGGCGGTACCGGAATACTTGATGGTTTCGGAAGTCTTGGAGTTGCCTTTCATCTGGGCTATCTTGTTATCATAGGTATTTGCTATGGTCTTATAGATATAGGTCTTAGTACCGTCGATTTCTTCGGAGGTGGTGAGGATGTTCTGGTTCCAGGCGTTGCCGTAACGGTCGTAGTTAAGGTAGTTAATGTCCTGGGTATCTATAATCTTGGCAGCGTCAGAGGGCTTATTATAGTTAACGGTCACGGCCGGATCAGCGGAATCATAGTTTGTGATCTTGGAAGTGGCCACCCTGTCATGGAAGTCATATCCTGAATTCTCGATGTGTTGTTTTTCGGCTACTTTATAGGCTCCTTCGATGTAGGCCTCTTTGGTGATGTCCTGAGTTGCCTCTTAAGTCGAATCTTGTGGTTATGATCGTTTGTTTTGTGACAGCGGAGACATCCGATAGAACTATGTTGCCGTTACCGCTCTCCAGTGTAGCCGCGGAATAGGTGGTGATGGTGCTCTTGCCCACATTACCCCGAAGACTAATGTCATTATTGGTAATCACTTTAGCCTCAATGAAGTCGGATACGGTCTTGGTCGACTCAACATAGGTGGCATAGGTGGCGATGATCTGTTCGCCAGCGGTTCCCGATGAGGTAAAACCTTCCGAACGTATCTCCTGGACATCCTTCAATTCACTCTTGGTAGCATCGGTGTAAGTAATGATCCTCTGGTTGGTGACATTATGGCTCGGGTCAAAGGAGCGGTTCTCTATGACCTGATAGCTGGTCACTTCGAGGGACTCCCGGGTGCCGGTGCTATCAGTCTCACTGGTAGTGATATGCTGCAAGCCGGCATCCCCGCGGTTATCTATACCTATATTCTCTACCGTTGTGGACTTCTGGAGTTTAAGCTTGCCCTCAGAGTCTAAGACGTATGTTTCGCTGGTCTGTATGCTGGTCTGTATAAGGGCGTTACCTCTGTCATCGAAGGAATCTGTGGCCGTCATGGTCTTTTCTATAAGAGTAGTGTTGTCTTCGGTAGTAGAAGTGTATCTCTTCACCGTGCTTAAGCGGGCGTTGCCGCGCCTTTCGGCTTTATCTGTGGCGGCCTGGTCTATCGCTCCGCTGGCGTCATATACCGTAAAGTTGTTCTCTATCACTTTGTGGTCGATCAGTTCGGTCTTATTAGCATCGGAATAGGAGTTGATGGTCTGGGCTACTGAATTGCCGAATTTATCATATGCGCCGTAGGTGATGACCTGGACTTGCGAGAAGTCCGTCATGGCTTCATCTTTATAGTTATAGATGCTCGTCTGTGTGGCTCTGTCATGTAGGTCGTAGGGGGCGTTTTTGATAACTTGAGCCTCGGAGAACTTTAAGACTCCGTTATCATACCAGCTCTTTGTTATCGTCTGGATTAAAGCGTTGCCGCGGAGGTCGAAGTCGTTTTTCTCGGTATGGATGGCCTGGAGATCTATGGCGTTAGCGGGAGTTATCACCCCGGTGGCCGGATCTATGGAAGCCGAACTGTAACGCGTGACTACGGAGTCGCCCACGTGCCCCAGGCTGTCTATATTTTTATTCTCCACCACCTTCACATCAATTATATCGGTCTTCGCGGCATCGGAATAGGTGATTATGTTCTGCTGGCTGGCGACGCCTGAGGATGTGAAGCCCATAGAACGTATCTCCTGGACGTCAAGAAGAGTGCCGCCTTCCTGGGTGTAGGTCAGGATCTCCTGGCTCGTGGCATTATGGTTCGGGTCGTAGCTGTGGTTCTCTATCACCTGGTATGTGACCACGGTACTATCGGTCTGGCTGGTCGTTATATGCTGCGTGGCCGCGTCGCCGTGGTTATTGATGTTTATGTTCTCTACCAGGGTGGACTTCTGGAGCTTCATCTCGCCTGAGGCGGAGTCCAGGACGTAGGTCTTGCTGGTCTGCTGGACGGCATTGCCGTGGGTATCGAAGGAATCTGTGGTGGTTATGGTCCTCTCTATGAGATTAGACTCAGTCTCTTCAAATGCCTTATACCGTATCACAGTCGTAACGGTCGCATTGCCGCGCCTTCTGGCGAGGTCGTCTGTATAAGTGTTAGTTATAACCTTATGGTCGATCAGGCTGTCGGCGATGGGATTGCCATTGGCGGGATCGACGGATGAATAAGAGTCTATGACCTGGTTCTCGGCGTTTCCGAACTTGTCGTACTTCTGGTAGGTAATGACCTGGAGCTGCGAGAGCTCAGATTTAGCCTCATCCTTATAATTTAGAATACTCGTCTGTGTGGCTCTGTCGTAGAAGTCGTAAGGGGCGTTTGTGATCTTCTGGGCTTCCGAGAACTTTTCGACTCCGTTATCATACCAACTCTTTGTTATCGTCGGCGGGTATTAAGCTTATCGCACCTGTGCCGGTATCGGCTATTGTAGCCGCGCTATAACGCGTGATCTTAGTCTTCCCCACGTATCCTTGCGGAGTTATACTTTTGACGTCGTTCTCTACTACCTTGGCATCGGTTATGCTGGTCTTCGCGGCATCGGAATAGGTGGCTATGGTCTGTTTTTGCGCGGTTCCCGATGAGGTGAAGCCTTCCGAGCGTATTTCCTGAACATCCAAGAGCACTCCGCCTGACTCTGTATAGGTATAGACCATCTGGTTATCAACATTGTGGCTTGCGTCAAAATGTCTGTTCGTTATCTCCTGATAGGTGACTATTGTTAACTCACCGGCGTTGGCAGGATCAGGCTGCTTAATAGTGATATGCTGTAAGCCAGCGTCACCGCGGTTGTCGATATTTATATTCTCTACGGTGGTCTCTTTTTGGAGCTGAAGTATACCGGTAGAAGGATCTTTAACAAATGTTTCGCTCGTTTGCTTCACGGCATTGCCGCGGTTATCGAAGAGATTTGTCTTGGTTATGGTCTCTTCGATAAGGCTCTCGGGTGTTGCTTCAAGCGAAGTGTATCTATCCACTGTACTCATGTAGGCGTTACCGTGCCTTCTGGCTATATCGGTGGCGGCTTGATCTATTACTCCGTTCGCGTCACGTACTGTGTAATCATTAGTTATTATCTTATGGTCAATCAGCTTAGTAGGGTCAGGAGTGGCGGATGAATAGGAATCTATCACCTGGCTAGTTGAATTGCCGAAAGTGTCATATGTTCCATAGGTGATGACCTGAAGCTGAGAGAGGTCCGCCATCACCCCATCCGCATAATCCTTATAATTAAGGATATAGGTCTTCGAAGCTCTATCGTAGAAGTCATAGGGCTCGTTGGTGATCTTTTGGGCTTCGGAAAACTTTAAGACACCGCTATCATACCAACTCTTTATTATCTCTTGGGCCGTGGCATTACCGCGAATATCAAAGCTGGATGTGTTGAGTCGGCGGGTATTAAGCTTATCGCACCTGTGCCGGTATCGGCTATTGTAGCCGCGCTATAACGCGTGATCTTAGTCTTCCCCACGTATCCTTGCGGAGTTATACTTTTGACGTCGTTCTCTACTACCTTGGCATCGGTTATACTAATATTTCCATCGGCGTCAGAGGCATAGGTTACTATGGTCTGTTTTAGTGTGGTACCGGATGAATGGAAGCCTTCAGAGCGTATCTCCTGGACATCTAATAAGGTTCCGCCCGCCTCGATAGGCTCGGTATAGGTATATATCATCTGATTGTCAACGCTGTGGCTTGCGTCGAAGTGGCGGTTCGTTATGACCTGATAAGTGACTATGGTGAGTTCATTCGCGTTGGACGGATCGGGCTGCTTGGTGGTGATATGCTGAATACCGGCGTCGCCACGGTTATCGATGTTTATATTCTCTACGGTGGTCTCTTTTTGGAGCTGAAGGATACCGGTAGCGGGATCTTTAATGTATGTGCTGCTCGTCTGCCTCACAGCATTGCCGCGTTTATCGAAGAGATCTGTCGTGGTGAATGTCCTCTCGATAAGGTTAGTTTCGGTCTCTTCGAGTTTTATATAACGGAAGGTCTCTGTGCTAGTCGGGTTTCCTTTCAGCCACGCGATCTTAGCATTCACATAAGTCGGATCATCCTTATCAGGCAGATCGTAATTATTGACTATGCGCTTATGGTTTATAAGCTCGTCCGCAACAGGCGTCAACGTCGTATAAGTATCAATCGTCTGCTCAAGGGCATTCCCGTACTTGTCATAAGAGAGATACTTGACATCCTGGAGGTAGCTAAAATCGTTGAAACCTTTGTCCGTATAAAATAGGGTCTGGCTGCGCGCCACTCGGTCATGAAAATCATACGAGAAATTGGAGATCTTCTCTGCTTCGGAGAACTTCAGAATACCGTTATCGTAATATTCTTTCGTGATGGACTGTTCCAGCGCATTGCCCCGCGCGTCAAATGAAGTAGTCTCAACTGTCTGAACATCGATAGGATCGGTGTAGATTATATCGCCGGTGCCATTGTCAGCGATCGTAGCGTTTGCGTAACTCGTAATAATGCTCGTCCCCACGTTTCCTTCAAGAGACGATACATTGCTATTTACGGTTACCTTGATATCAACAAGCGATGTCTTGTCTTTATCGGTATACATAGCTACTACCTGCCTCATCGCAACGCCTGAGGAATAGAACCCGATCGACCGCACCTCCTGTACATCGCGAACATCTGTAGCCGCTTCATCACTATAAGTGGCTATCATCTGATTAATCACATTGTGCTGGGAGTCGAATTTCCTATTGGTCAGTTCCTGATAGTTAAGAAATTCCAGGGAGCTCTCAAGGCCTGTCGCGTCAGTCTGATAGACAGTGATATGCTGTGAATGCGCATCCCCCCGATCGTCAATATCGAGATTCTCTATATAACGCTTTGTGACAAGCTTCTCGACCGGTCCGAAAGCGTCCTGAGTAACCAGATAAGTTGTGTTTTCCTGCTTTACAGCAAAACCCCGGCTGTCAAATTGCGTTGTAACAATCAAATCTTCACTGATAAGATTTGTAATATCGTGTGACTTGTGCTGCGCATCGGTGACGATCGCGCTGTATTTACTAATAGCAGTCTTCGATGCGTTTCCGCGCTTCGCGGCAAGCAGGTTATCATAGGTATTCTCGGTTATGCTGTAATAGACTAGCGCCCCGCTCGCCTTCCGAACTTCCTCTATCCGAACTAGCACGTTATTGTAATAGTCAAACTGGCGGTTCTCAACTTTCTTAGTATAATCGTGTATGTGTTCTCCGTGTTCGATTGTATAACTCTCTATCGTCTGACGGATAACGTTACCCTTGGGATTAAAGAGTTCGTTGGTGACCTCCTGATAGAGAATCTCGGTACGCTCACCTGTTGTCTCATCGATAGCGTACGTAGTTCTCGCTTCAAAACCTGCGCGGAGCTTAGCTTTATATCCGGAATAATTGACATCCTCTTCCCGGTCAAGCCGTTCGACACCCTGAAAGAGAGAATAGGTCTTTATATTTTCATGCCGGATATTGCCATTCGCATCTTCGGCGGCTATATCGTAACGGGTATAATTCAGGTCTTTCTCTGTCTCGATCCGTTCTACTACCATACCCTTATCGTCGTAGGTCTTCTCCGCTATGTGAGAAACATAGGATATGCCCCGTGTGTTCTCATTGTAAGTGTAGAGCGTTTCCTTAAGGATCTTGCCGTCGGGATAATAGCTCAGGGCTCTCGAGATCTGCTCCCGGCCGGCTTTCCCTGAGTATATGCTCTCATCTTGAAGCGATGTCGTGCTGTCAAGCGAGAGGCCGGCTATCGCGTAAGTCTTTGTGGACCGCAGGGTGCGACCGTCATAATCATGATCTATGCGCAGCTGCGGAGCATTATTGGCGTCATAGAGAGTGTAGCTATAGCTCATGCGCTCATGATTAGCCTCGCCGGTATAAAATACCGTCTCATTGAGCTTCCCGGTTCCACGCGAGGTGCTATCCCCTGTATCCGAAATATCATATGCTTCGGTCTTTGTAAGCTTTTTGCCGTCATAAGTATAGTCGGTCCTTGTCCAGGGCCTGTATCCCAGGCCGCTCTGAGTATCGTCAAAATAGTCCGACAGTATATACGCGATCTTCTCTTTATCCTTTTCCCCCTGATACACAGAGACGCTGACAAGTTTCGACGGATCCTCAAGATTCATCTCCTTAAGCGACGATTCAGTCTTATCTCTGAGGTCCCCGATAGAGAAACCGTCTATTTCATAGGTCCTGACCTCGTCGAGCGCTTCTCCTGGATTTTTATTGCGGTCATAGATGACGATCTGATGCGGCGTATTCTTACCATCCTCGTCAATAAGAAAGGTATCTATCGAATATGAGATATTTTCTTTCTTGTCAGTGCCTGTATAAACAGTTAGGCGGGTCAGCTTATCTTCCGTGAGGTTATTTTTCCAATCCGAGGTAGAATAGTCGTTCTGGGAAGCGGTGATATTGTAGGTCCTCGTCTCATCCAGGCTGGGCCCGGCCACATGATTGTAATCGTAGATCGTAACTTCATTCGCGACATTCTTCTCGTCATAAGCGGATAAAATATAATCAATACGCTCTTCACTCTTATTGCCCGCATAAACGGTGCGCGATATTATCATGCTGTCGATAAGGCTCGTCATCGCCCCTACTTTCGTGTAGGAGCCCATGAAAGAATCGCCGCTATCCGTCTTTATCTCTTTTGCGGCTGAGGTAAACGGATTGGTGTCAAGCTTGCTTAAATCATATGAAACGATCTCGAGAAGCTTACCGTGCCTGGCATCATCCCCGGCGTATTTATAGACGTTGATCTGGCCCGGCCTTCCCGCGCTATTATAGTCCTCGAGGGTATAGTAAATACCGCCGGCATTCTTTCCCTCAGGGTTGGATCTCTTCTTCTTCAGCTCCAGATCGTCTTCTCCCGGCTTATTAATTTTATTTTTGAGGTCCTGGTCGATATTTGATAAAAGATCTTCTGTATCCTGTTTCTGGCGGATTATACCTTCGTGCTTCTCTTCCTGGTCCTGGATATAGGCAGGAGCAAATTTGTTGGACTCTTCTTTTTCCTGGTTTGTAGGAAGCAGGCCCGGAACAATGGATTTGCTTTTATTGTTGGAGAGCAGATCATAATTCGTAACATCGACAAGATTCTTAACGGGAACAACTGGAGACTTAGGAGCTATATTATAATAAAAGAGATCGCCGGCCCAGGCTATGTCGTACCAAACGAACGACACCACTAAGAGAACGGCGATCGCTTTCATCCAGAGTTTTTTATTGCCGTAGTATTCTATCATCTTAGTTTAACCTTATTAAATACTTTTTTAATACTGAAACTATGTGACGAAAAAAAAATTTCCCGATGACACTATAACTATATCATATATATATAATGGTGTCAATAGAAAATATACAACTTTTTTATATCTTAACATACGCCCTCTACCGATATCGTATTCTTATAGGAATACCTTTAAAATCATACACTTTTCTGATAAAGTTCTCGATAAATCTTTGCATGGTATCATTTAAAGATACGGCGGTATTTATACCTAAAATAAATCCCGGGGGTCTAATACCCTCTTGGACCAGGCATTTAAACTTTATTCTTTTGCCGCTTATCTGGGGCGTGTTGTTCAATAATTTTAGTGTTTCCGCCAACTTATCGGGCGGAATGGTCATTCTAGATTTCTCATAAACCGACAATATCATATCAAGGCTGGGATTAACGTTCCTCCCCGTCTTCGCGGATATAAATATAACCGGAATATTCCTGATGGCACTCATTCCCTCTATAAGCCTGTCGTTATATTTCGACATCTCGGTATCTTTTACAAGGTCCCACTTATTTACAGCTATAACAAGGCCCTTGCCCTCTGTAAGACATAAATCTATTATACGCGCGTCATCCTTCATGAGCCCTTCATAACCGTCAATCAACATTACCGCTACATCCGAGCGTTTTATAGCCTCTTCCGAGCGGACTCCTCCGTAGAAATCTGCCGCTCTGTTTATCTTCGGATTATGCCTTATGCCTGCCGTATCTATCAGAATATAGTCCCTGTCTTTATACTTAAAGTTGGTATCTATGGCATCTCTCGTAGTGCCAGCGACTGAATGGACGATAACTCTCTCTTCGCTAAGTAGAGCGTTTAAATAGGAGGATTTCCCTACATTCGGCCGGCCGACGATAGCGACCTTTATGCCCTGAAGATCGTCCGGCGCTACGGATTTCTCCATATTTTTTACAAGATCATCACATAACCTATCGATGCCTTTGTCGTGCATAGCCGAAATAGCGTAAGGCTCGCCAAGCCCCAGTTCAAAAAAATCGAGCGCGTTACCGGCGTCGCATTCCCTATCGATCTTGTTCACTGCAAGATATATCTTCTTCGACGTCTTCCTGAGCATAGATGAAAGTTCCCTGTCCAGGGGCGTTATGCCGGCGATGCCATCGGTGATGAAGAGTATAATATCCGCTTCTTCTATACCCTTACGAAGCTGTTTCAATACAAGCTCGGGCATATCGCCCTGGGCGGTATCCTCGAATCCGGCCATATCGATAAGCGTAAAGGCCTTTCCTTTCCACTTGATATCAGCATAGATCCTGTCGCGCGTGGTGCCGGAGGAAGATTCTACTATGGCTTTTCTGGCGCCAACGATCCTGTTAAAAAAAGAGGATTTCCCGACATTTGGCCTTCCGACTATGGCCAGTTTCGGTAAATTGGTGTTTTTCATATCGAATCATTCTATCACAGTTCGCATTGCGGGGCCATCCTATTTGGGGACACCCTTCTAGATTCAGGATTACAGGGTGTCCCTTTACAGGATGGCCCCGTTAGTCGTTTAGTGACGTTAGTCGTTAGTGGTGCCGGTCATAACATGCTTTTAGCATATTCCTAACATACATATCTTCAGGATTTGCCCGTAGGGCCTCCTTCCACAGCGCCGCAGCCTTCTCCTCCTTACCCTGTCTAAAATAAAGATTTGCCAGATTTATGCGGGAGCCGTTGTAATACGGCGTATTTTCTATCTCCATAATATATTCCGCTTCCGCCTTTTCCAGCAGTCCCTTACGTTCATAAATCAAGCCCAAACTATTATGTGCGTATCTCTGGTACGGATTTAATGCCAGAGCCTTTTTAAATCTCGTCTCGGCTTCATCATACCTCAGCTGCATGTCATAAACCCAGCCCAGGCTGGCTTGGGCCAATGCCGAATGAGGTGATCTCTTCACCGCGTACTCCCAGAACTCAAGCGCATTTTGAAAACGGCTCGAGTAATTTATGCTTATGCAAAATAATGATCCCGTAATGACCATCACCGCTAATAGAGCCCTTATATTCTTAAAGGTAATGCTCTTTACCGCGTCGATCTCCCCCAGAATGATGAATATGCCAAGTATGGGTAGATATATCCTGGATTCAAGGAATATCGTAGAAGCGCCTGGGACGGGACGGATAAAGGTCGGGGTCAAAAATGATAAAAACCATACTAGCCCTATCAGTATGAAACCATATCGTTTCTTTTTTGAAAAATATAAGCCTAAGGTAATTATTAAAACAGCCGCGATTCCATAGATCACGGCCGAATCTTCAATCGTCGGAATTATTGATAGGTCAAAAGGCATGATCACTTTGCCGATATACACAAAAAAGGCTGGAGCCCCGAGCGCCAGGTCCCGCAAGAGCGTAACAAACGATAATTTTACCGGATTGTACGACAGCGCGTAACCACGGAGTATTAGCCAAAAAGCCAGTGAGAAGAGCCATCCGATAAACAGCTTTTTTTGTTTTCGAGAAAGCAATACTCCCTTGAAAACAAATGAATAATAAAATAGAGCTACTACGAGAAGAGCCGGCGCGGTCTCCTTGGTAAATAGCGCCAGTACAAAAAACAAGATGTGCCCTGTATAGTAGGCCCACTTCCCCCGCTCCAGAAATTCCAGAAGATATATGAAGCTCGCAAGCACGAAGATCCCCAGCAGGGAATCATTCCTCCCGGGTATCCATGCCACGGTTTCGGTAAGAACCGGATGGACCGTGAAGATAAGCGCGAAGGAAAATGCCAGGGATCTGCTGTATTTCAATTTTAAGAACAGTAGAAATACCAGGCATGATCCTATCAGATGAAGGATAATGTTGGTGAAGTGATACCCAAGGCCAAAAAATTTATCGAGTTGCGTATCAATTATAAAGGAGACTGTCAGTAGGGGCCTGTAGGCCGCGTCGTACTCATGCAGCACATGAAATACATCCTGCTTAAATGCTTCGGCTATATTAGAAAGCTTACTGATAAATTCATGATTTTCCAGAATGAGAATGTTGTCGTCCAGATAGCTGAAGCCAAAAAAAGCGGCGGACGAATATAGCAAAAGGCCTATGAGTATGATTAAAAGGTAAGGGCGCGCACCGCCCAAAAACAACTCTCCTAAAGGCTCCCTGCCAGATGAGGTCAATATTAATCCCTCGTAGGTTACGAGATCTTTCTTTTAAATATTACGATGTATTTATCGGACTTAAGCTTGTATTCTTTGGCCTTATCGCCCCAACAATATATGCTCTCATTACGTGAAATTATGTCAGCAACTCCGACGACGTCATAATATTTTCTCGGATAAGCATTGACCCAATCGAATAAGGGCTTGGCCAGGTTCGGGCTCACATATCCATTGAACCAGGATGTATCTATATTAACACAAATTACGTATTCGGATTTGGACGACTCTGCCTCCTCTATGAATTTTTTCTGCATATTTAAGGCATACGGCGTACTCTCTAAGAGAGGATACATATAAATATATTTTACAGGAGCAGGCCTATGCAGATAAAAGTAGATTTGGGGTTCCGAGCCCAATACGAGAACACGGGCTTCTTTGCCGGAGTTGGCTTCTATATACCGGGAGATCTCGACCGATTCCGCAAAGGGTGATCTGTTGTAGATATCGCGGCATGCTTCTACAGGATTCAGTTGAAAAAGAAAGCGCTTCTGCTGAAATATCGAAAGGCTAAAGAAGAGAATAAGCATAGCCGCCAGTATTATATTCCGCGTAGGCAGGAAGATGCCCTTGGTTGATAAGAATTGGCCCGTATATCGTGCGGCAATGCCTGCGAATATCGCTACAACGGGAAAGATGAGGATAAAATAATGGTGGCGGAAGTATAGACCGGGAGTTACGGCAAGAAATGAAAATATGGAGAATCCAGTGATAAAAACTATTTTATCTCGGTCCAGCCTGCTCCATACCCCAGCAATTAATCCTACCCCTGAGATAATCCATACGATAGGCGAAGATCCTACGATCTTATCCGCCACATATAAAAACGACTTTATTCCGTCGGACAATGTCATGAATGAGCAGTACTTGGCCGCGTATTCGAAGACCCAGAACCGGAAGGCATTGAAAGCGCCTGTGGCATAAATATAAAAGCATACAAATATGAATGGTAATGCGGCGCCTGTAAAAAAGAGGCCTATTCTTTTTAAAGCGGCAAGCATCCGTATCGGCCGAACCATTATATGGGTCCAGAATATGTAAAAAACACCGAATAGTATAAAAAATACTGCGTGCTGTTTCGCGATGAAGGCCAACCCGAAAATCAGTCCGCTCAATAAGAAACCACCGCCACGGTCGATGGCGTAAAGCAGTATAAGAGATCCGGCAAGGACTAATAGTATGATCAGGTGCTCTATGTTAAAAGCCAGGGCATACTTTCCAAGCGTCAGCAAAGCAAATGCAGTGCCTGCTATAACTCCGGCATATGCGCCAAGCAAACGCTTTGTCAGAAGGAAAACGAGGATTATCGTAACTGCGGTTATCAGGACGAGCCCCATATGGATACCGTAGGGGCTCTGCCCGAATAGCGACATAAAGGCGGCGTAAACAAAATATATAGCCGGCAGCTTCATGGTGTAAGCATTTAGATATAAAGGCTCGCCATGCATAAGAAGCTGCGCTATATATGCGTATTCCCCTTCATCGCGCTCAAGAGGCATTTCAAACAAATGAAGCTTAATAATGCTTACAATGATTACTACGGCAAGAATAGCACCCCATGAAAGAAACTGCTTAAATCGTTCTCGCGTAGATCGTTTCGTCACTATAGGCCCTTCAGAGATATTTCTCCAAGTCAAAACGCCTGCCCTTAAGAGGCGAGTATCCTATTTTAATATAAACTTGACTCTTCTTTTGAAACTATCTTTCCGTCTTTCAGATAAATTATACGGTCAGCCTGAGAGCCGAGCTTAGGATTGTGGGTAGCTAAAATTATCGTCAGCCCCTCTTCCTTGTTTATCTTTTTAAAAATATCGAAGATCTCCTGGGAGCTTCTGGTATCGAGGTTCCCTGTCGGTTCATCCGCAATAAGGAATTTCGGAGAGACGGCCAGCGCCCTTGCGATCGCCGTCCTTTGCCTCTCCCCTCCGGACATCTCCTTAGGCAGATGATCAACGCGGTGAGCGAGCCCGACCTTCTCGAATAATTGCAGCAGTTTCTTCCGGTCCTGAGGACGCCTCGCGAAATAAAGGGAAAGCTCTACATTCTCGATAGCCGTAAGACTCGGTATGAGCAGGAATTCCTGGAATATAAACCCTATATGGCCACGCCTCAGGCCGACCAAGCTATTCTCTTTTACCTTCGACACGTCTTTGCCAAAGACTTCGAGCCTGCCAGAAGAGACATTATCCAGGCAGCCTATAAGGTCAAGCAGGGTCGTCTTGCCTGAGCCCGACGGGCCCATCAGGGCTATAAAGTCTCCGTCATTTATCTCCAGATTGATACTGTTGACCGCGTAGACCTCTTCGGTGCCGCGTATATAAACTTTGGTTAAACCGGAAGCCTTGATCATGGTCTTCTTCATACGTCACTCTCCCTTCCGGATGGCTTCTATGGGTTTCATCGAAGCGGCCCTGAAGGCAGGATAGAGACCGGCGATAAATCCCATTATAATGGCCCCAAAAAATGAAAGCAGTAATATGTGCGGAGTGATAATGACGAGATGGCCCTTAGGGGCGTACGGCAATACCTGTTTCAGTATATATTCAATGGTCTTGCCGCCCAAAAGGGCGACAACATTTCCTAACAGGCCGCCGAAGAAACAGATTAGCGTCGTCTCCACCCATATAATCTTGAAGATGTCCATCCGGGAAGCCCCTATAGCCTTCATCACGCCTATCTCGCTGGTGCGCTCGAAGACGGACATCAATATAGTATTCACCACTCCTATAACGGCGATTATAACGGCTATCATGGCGACCGAATTTGTCATCGCCTTAGCCGACGAGACAAGATTCAGGATCGTCCCTTTGACCTGGGCTAGACTGATGATCTGTATCCCCGGCACGTTATACAGGTCTTCCTCGAATTTGGACAGCTCTCTCATGTCCTTCAATTTTATACCTATGCCGGTAAGCTTTCCGGGAAGCTCAAAGATCCTCTGTGTGGTTTTTAGCGGCAGGAATATTATGCCATCGTCCTGCGTTCCGTTCCTCTCAAAAATTCCGACTACGGTAAGCACTTCGTTCCTTCCGGGTATAAAGATCTTGTCTCCCGGAGCGCGCTGTTCATATTCGGCAACCTCATATCCCATGATGACCTCATCCGCGTCTTCGCTTGAAAACCATTTCCCAAGCCTAAACTTGGTCCACGGCTTGAGATCGAGATATGATTTTCCAATACCCATATACAATGATACCCCGCCTCTGCCTTGCTGCCTTGCGGCGTCATAAGCCGTCGCGACGAGCTGGGGCGTTATCTTGTCGATCCGCGGATCATCGACGATCTTCTGGTATACGGCATCGTCCATATACCGCAGGCCCCCGCCGCCCTGCAGCATTAACGTCGCCGCCTCATAGGGGCAGCCCTTTGCCGTCACCAGCAGCTGATACCCCATCTTATCGATATCCGTATTGAGCGACCTCTGATACCCGGTATCGAATCCCCATAAACTCACAAGGACCGCTATGGCTATCGCCACACCGCCGATCGTCAATATCGTGCGGACCATTTTTCTAGTCAGATTCTTTAAAGCTACCGAGAAGAGATTCACCGTATCTCCACCGCCTTTCCGGTCAGCGTCAACTTTCCTTTTTCCACAGAGACTGTTCCCTCAACCATAGCGCTGTGACCGACTTTTTGCGGAATAGCGAATCCGTATGGTTGTATATCGGTATATATGACGGCGGCGCCGTCCTTAATATTAAACCAGCATCCCGTATCACATTCTAGAGCTATTTTTCCTTTTACTGTTACCGTCTTGCCCACATATTGTTCCGGGTGCGAAACGATATCTTTTATAGGGATGCTATTCCGGTTAGAGATACGCTCCCCATATGTTTCGATATGCCCGCACCCCGAAAACATAACGGCGCAGGCAAGCATTATAAGCACTATGAAGAGATCTCGCATTTTCATATCGATTTACCTCCCTTCAAAATGAACGTATCGAGCAGAATAAGGTTCTTCTTCGTGCCCCTGATGGTCGCTTTAAAATCGCCATGATTTTTTTCGGACGGATCTTTTATGTCCGCCACTTTTCCGGCCGGATTATCGGAATGGTAAAAATCGGCCAGCGTAAGACCGATGAACTTATCTGTGAAAGATTTATACCTGAACTTCGACGCTTCGGGAGAAGATATCTTCTGGTAATAAAAAGCGATGATCTTGCCTTCGGGATCGGTAGCGAGGATTATCTGTATCGCTCCGTAGATGCCTTTCTGGTTTACCCCATGCACGTATCCTATAACGTCTTTTCCTTTAAGGATGGTGTAGTATGAATACGGGACGTCCAGGCTTTCATACAGCGGATCGAAAACATCTTTCAGCTTCTCCTCCACCTCTTTCTTAAGCTTTTCTCCCCCGGCTTCCTGTATAGTGAAATACGAGGTCTTATAACCGGTCGATTGCGGAAATATCTTCTGGATGTCCCTGTCCGGATCGTTCAGCTCACAGCCGACAGCCGCGAAGGCCGCGCCGCAACCGAAAGATAGTATCGAAACAGCAACAAAGATCGCCAGTATTACAGTTTGCGTTTTATTTTCCATAATAATAGAATTGCACCAGAAATTCGGTGTCCCTTTCTTGGTGATACTGGTTAAGGTCATGCATGAACGCGGCGCGAAGCGTGATCGCTTGGCTTAATTTATATGATAGACCAACGCTTAATGTTGAATTATCCGTCCGGCTCGAGCCCAGATCATTGACAAATGATTGGAACTGCGTTTCAAATTCCCAGTTCTGCGCCCTGGGCGGCGTATAATCGGTTTCGACCAGATATCCGATCACATTACTATTATCGTTTACTCCGAAAGCGGTCTCCCCCTTCAAAACGAACGAGTTCCAATTATACAGGCAATCGAAACCTATCCGCTCTTTCAAGATCACTTTATCGGACAGAAGATGGTTCTTGGGAAACGTCGACATGCCTTCCGTGTCCAGCACATTTCCGCATAGAGCCGAGATGCCGTATTGAAATTCCCTGCCTGCCGGCGTTCCAACTCGGGCCGAAACGAGATAGCTTGAGTCTATTCTCCGTATGCTCATCCCCGAGCCAAGCTGTAAGGCTACCCAATAATCAAATCCGGACAGCGACCCTCGTAACTCTACGCCCCAGTCCTTCGTATAACCTATATCCTCCATCACTAAAGTCTGGAGAATGGTGCTGTGCGCGTCGATCACCTGTTCGAGTCCGAACGCCGGCTCGAAATGGCCGCCCTTTATTTTAAGGCCGTTATTTACCCTGTATTCCGCCCAGGCATTATGGATCTCGCACGACACGGCGTCACTGAATCTCTGGTTGGCGTCATAAGCGCCGCGGACCTGCAGGTCTGTCGTCAGGTAATCCCCGTAGTCGCTGGAAAATTTCGCGTAATGTTCAAATCCGGCCGAATTCGATAACTCCTGCGTTTTACCCACCCAGCCGTTTTTTCGCGAATATCCGCCTATAAGGTTTAATTCTTTATAGAACAGGAAATCGCTGGCAAATGCCATATCGCATAAAAATAGAGAAAAGAAAAGTATAATAAAACATATTATTTTTACAACGCCTTTCATCCCGGTCCTTTCAGAATAACTCTTACATTTAATAATATATCATATTTTAGAATTAATTAATTGGGGTATTCTGTTTCCTTATGACTTTTTTCCAATTCTCTACCTGCCCAAAAGGCTGTACATTAAGATGGAAAATACAATTAAAGTGATGATGACATAAAGGGTGTCCCGTTTACGCGCAAATATATAGATCGATAACGCGACCCGCGTTATGGGCGTTGCTATTAATAAGAGCAGGCCTAACTGGATCAGCCCTCGCCCATGAAACGAAAACGCATTTCCTATTATTCCCCGGATACTGCATAAATAAGAAGGCTCATGCTGAAAAACCCGGTAGTCGGCTGTCGTGAATCCGTGGCATACCAAATAAATCATACCCCCGAGAAATACCGTTGCCGCCGCGAGAATAACGCCGGTCCTCAAGAGATTGCCGATGAAGATCTCCATTTCGTGATTTGGCAGTCCTTGTCCGGTTTTGCTCATTTTAGAAGCCCGCCTTTCAATCCGGAATAGATCATCTCTATGGCTAATATGAAGATGACTACACCGAAGATCGCCCGTAGCTTTTTAGTCTCCGCGCCGAAGAGATGGCGCGCGCCCAGAGATGAGCCGAGAAGAACACCCAGCATGACCGGCATAGTCAGGCCCGGGTCTATATAACCTTTGTTAAGATATATGCCCGCGCTCGCCGCGGCGGTAACGCCTATCATAAAATTGCTTGTGGCGGTGGAGACTTTGAACGGAAGGCGCATCGCCTGATCCATGGCCAGCACCTTGACCGTGCCCGAGCCTATGCCAAGCAACCCCGACGCAATGCCCGCTATGAACATGAAACTAAAACCTGATGGGACCGAGCATACGTTGTACGCTTCAAGCCCCTCGGGGGTAGGATAGGTGCCGTTCATCTTTAAAATAGTCGCTAAGGGATCCGGCCTATCGAGGCACAGATTTTCATTCCTGGGCCGGCTCGATACGTATGCGGAATGCAAGAGCACAAGGCCGAAAATAACGGCGATTATCGGGGTGGGCAGCCTCAAAGCAAGGAACGCTCCGACCAGGGCTCCGACAGTGGTGGCGATCTCGAGAAACATACCTATGCGTATATTGCTGAAACCTTCCTTAACATATGCCGCGGCGGCGCCGGATGAAGTCGCGATCACTGAAACAAGCGACGCACCGATAGCATATCTGATATCCACCCCAAAAACTATCGTAAGCAGAGGCACGATAACTATACCGCCGCCCAGGCCGGTGAGCGATCCTAAGAATCCGGCTGCGATAGAGCCCAGCCAAATAAGTATAGTAAATACCAGAATGCTCATATATTATCAGCTAACTGAACACGTCCCTCCGCCGACTTTTGCTTTATACAATTTTTTATTATAAGGCAGTTTCATAAGCAACATACCCATCATGCAATTGTCGGTCAGCCCAGCGTAAATAAGCCCGCAGGCTACGAATAGCGAAATAGCCAGGAACCATGGGTTGACCAGAACGGAAAGCAGTATTCCCGTTAAAACCAGGCTTCCGGCGCCGATCCTTACCTGGCGCTCCAAAGATATGCCGCCCGCTCCTTTAATAACCGCAAGCTTATCTTTCTGCCATTTGGTGATACCGCCATCCATTACCCTTACCGAAGATAAGCCGGATTGTATCAGCATATCCGCTGCCATAGGCGATCTGTTTCCAGTGCGGCAAAGGACTATATAGGATTGCCCGGGCCGGCCAATTTCATTTAATTTTGCGCTTATCATATCGATGGGGATATTGACCGAATCTTTTATATGCATTTCATTAAATTCCAAGGCTGACCGGACATCCAGTAATTTTACCGTAGGGTCTTTAGAGATCAGATCATACGCCGCTTTTGGAGAGATCATCTCTAACGCGACTGCCTGGGCCTTCTGATTTACCCGTATGATATTATCTATATTAAAGGGCCTTGGCATCACCTTTGACCTCATATTGTTAATAAAAACATCCTTATCGGATTCCTTTAAGAACGGGTTCGTTTCTTTTTCTTTAGCGATGACCGAAGACCTTACTTCATGATAATCGTGCCCGGGAAACACTATGGTTTCGGCCGGAAAGGCTTTCAGCATCTGCAGTGTATCGAACATGGACTCGGGAGAACCGTTCTGGAAGTCCGTCCTGCCGACACTGCCGATAAGAAGCACGTCCCCGGTAAACAGCCTGCCTTCGGCGTAAATATTTATAGTATCATCGGTATGGCCGGGCGCATACAGGACCTTTAGCCGTACATTGCCTAAATCTATTTCGTCATTATGCCTGACCCTGCGGTCAGCGACGCTGGAAACAGCCTTTTCATGCATTATGACCGTGGCTTTAAGCTCTTTTTTTAATATGGCCGCCAGGGAAAAATGATCCGCATGTGTATGCGTATCAATGATATATTTTAACTGCAGGGTGTTTTTATTTAAATACTCGCGATATTCATCTCCCAGACTTATATGCGCGTCTATGATCAACGCCTCGCCCTGAGAACTCAATATATAAGAGTAACAGCTGCCGGCGATGAACTGTTTCACATTAAATATTTTTTTCACAGCTTTCACCCCCGCTTTATTATGCTCAACCCTGTCAAGAAAACCCGCCACCGTTTCGACACAACCGATGCACGGAAGCCTCTTGAGCTGCCTGATCTCTTTGCATTTGGCGGAACCCGCTTTAGACACGAACATGTCTCGGCATTCTTCCAATTTATCCCGATGGCTTTCGTTTAAAATAAATTTTGCGGCACATAAAGCCCCGCATTCGCCTTCCGGAGCCCTGCCGCTGCCGAAAGATTCAAATAAATGAACGGCGTTCTCATCTAAACCGAACTTTTCCCTGAACGCCGCTATGACCGCCTGGGCGCAGTTCAGTTTCTTAGGGCCGTTTCTATCAGTATAATATGCTTTCGCTCTCGCAATGCTCATAATTCACCTCTATCTCCTATTTGCCTAATATTTTTACCAGTTCGGATATCTTGCTATCAAGAACACGATAACACGTCTTAACGCCTTTTTTTCTCATCTCAACTATTCCTCTGGCCTTAAGAAGCGCCAGATGCTGCGAAGCTGTGGATTGGGGGATCTTTAAAGCTTTTACGATTTTATTTACATTACACTCATTATGCATCAAACCTTCGACCATCCTGAGGCGTATCGGATGGGCCAGCGCTTTTAAGATCGCGCTCTCTTTCCTGTAATCTGAGATCATAGCATATCTCCTTATATCGTATTATCTGAATAATACGATATTTAAACGAATTTGTCAAGACATTTTTAATATTATTGTGCCCTGCTCCGTCAGGATGATATAAGAATAGCTAAAAAGCCTATGACCGGCGATACCGATCACAGGCTTTTTAGCTTCTCCCATTATATAGGGAGAAGAATATTACTGGAGTGGCTAACTATACTTGAATCTACTGATCGCTTATTTTAGATATCAAAATAGAGATAGAATTCGTACGGATGCGGCCTCATCCTTACAGGGTCTATCTCTCTCTTCCTCTTAAATTCAAGCCATACGTCGATGACATCCTTGGTGAAGACGCCGCCTTTTAATAGATATTCGTGGTCGGCTTCAAGAGCATCGACAGCGCGTCTTAGAGATGAAGGCACTGTCGGTATCTTCGAGAGCTCTTCTTCGCTCAAGTCGAAGAGATCGGTATCCGTCGGATGTCCGGGATCGATCTTGTTTTGTATGCCGTCTAGTCCAGCCATTAGCATGGCGCTAAACGCCAGATAGCCGTTACAGGCCGGGTCAGGTGGACGAAACTCTATCCTCTTCGATTTAGGACTGTCGGAATACATAGGTATTCTTACGGCCGCCGAGCGGTTTCTTGCTGAATAGACAAGGTTTACAGGAGCTTCGTAACCCGGTACCAGCCTCTTGTAAGAATTGGTGGTTGGCGCACAGAAGGCCATCAAGCTATTGGCGTGCTTAAGTAAGCCTCCTATGTAATATTTCGCCATCTGGCTGAGCAGCGCATAACCGTTCTTATCATAAAAGAGGTTTGTGCCGTTCTTCCAGAGGCTCTGATGGCAATGCATGCCGGATCCATTATCCGCGAATAGAGGCTTTGGCATAAAGGTCGCGACCATATTATTCTTCTTCGCCATATTTTTAATTATATACTTATAGAGAAGGAGGTTGTCGCCCATCTTCAGAAGTGTATCAAACTTCATGTCAATTTCACATTGGCCGGCGGTTGCGACTTCATGATGGTGGACTTCGACGTTAATGCCTGATTCTATCATCTTCAGGATGATCCTGCTTCTCAGGTCCTGAATGGAATCGTGCGGCGGAACCGGGAAATACCCTTCCTTGAAGCGTATCTTATATCCAAGGTTAGGATTCTCTACCCTGCCCGTATTCCAATCGGCCTCTTGAGAATCGATAAAGTAGTAGCCGGAATTCTCAGTCTGGTCGAACCGGACATCGTTGAAGATGAAGAACTCAGCCTCAGGGCCGAAGTAAATCGTATCGGCTATCCCTGTCGACTTCAGATATTTCTCCGCCTTTTTGGCTATATATCTCGGATCGCGCGAATAGGCCTTCCTGGTAAGCGGATCATAGATATCGCATATGATGCTTAATGTTGGGACTTCGCATACCGGATCGACCACGGCAGTATCCGGATCCGGTATTAATATCATATCCGATTCCTGTATCTTCTGAAAGCCTCTTATCGAAGAGCCATCGAAGCCGATACCATCAACCCAGATGGATCTCGTAATATCATCCATATCCAGCATTTCCCTTGCAGGTATAGAAAAGTGCTGCCACAGGCCCGGTAGGTCATTGAACTTCAGATCTATTATCTGAATGTTTTTTTCTTTGATCAATTTGAGAACATCCCTTGCGGCCTTCTCATCGAATGAGCCATTCACAAGCGGATTTTTGGTCTTGATCTCAACCGTCGCTTTTTTCTTTGCCATTTGCTGCCTCCTTTTGTTAACCGATCGCGACATCGGCTTTCTCGCCGGTTCGTATCCTTATACATTCATGAAGATCGAGAACGAAAATTTTACCATCGCCGATATTGCCGGTCTTGGCACCCTTCATTATGGCGTCTATGGTAGGTTTGACGAAGGCTTCATTAACGGCGATCTCCAACCGGATCTTTTTGAGTAGCCCGCCAGTCTCTTTTCTGCCGCGATAAACTTGCGTTATCCCTTTTTGTCTGCCGCAGCCAAGCACGTTGCTCACAGTCTTCAAATAGATCTCTGCTTTATCCAATTCTTTCAGGACATCCTCCAGTTTATGCGGTTGTATAATTGCCGTAATAAGCTTCATTGTATCTCCTCCTTAATCTAGTAATGTATATGCGCTCTCTTCGTGCTGAGTGATATCGAGCCCAATTACCTCTTCTTCATCCGGAACCCTTAGGCCAACAATAGCATCAACGACTTTTAACAATATAAAAGTAACTACTATTGAGTACACCGCTGTAGCTGCAACTCCTATAAACTGAATCCCAAGCTGCCCGGGATTTCCAAAGAATAATCCGTTATTTCCGGCAGGATTGATAAGTTTCTGAGCAAAGAAGCCGGTTAAAAGAGCCCCGAGCGTCCCGCCTACGCCGTGGACACCGAACGCGTCCAAACTATCGTCGTATGCGAGTTTCAATTTAATTACCGCTACGGCGGTATAACAAACAAAGCCTACCGCTATTCCTATGAGTATCGCGGATAGCGGAGAAACAAATCCTGAGGCTGGAGTTATTGCAACTAATCCCGCGACCGCGCCGGTCGCTCCGCCTAGAATCGTCGGTTTGCCGGTCACCTTCCACTCTATAAACATCCATGTCAGCGCGGCTGCGGCTGCAGCGGTATTAGTAGCGATGAATGCCCAGACAGCCAATTCAGTGGAACCAAGGGCAGATCCCGCGTTAAACCCAAACCATCCGAACCAGAGCAAAGACGCTCCAAGAATTGTCAGAGGAAGGTTATGCGGCGGCATTGGTTCCTTACCGTAGCCTCGTCTTTTGCCGAGATAGAGCGCGCAGACCAGTGCGGCTATACCTGATGATACGTGGACTACTGTGCCGCCGGCGAAATCAAGCGCACCCATATTTCTTAACCATCCGCCTGCACCCCATACCCAATGACAGATAGGATCGTAAACCAAAGTTGCCCATAACAGAGTAAAGATAGCGTAGGCTGAAAACTTCATTCTTTCCGCGAACGCGCCCGTTATTAGTCCTGGAGTAATTACCGCGAACATCATCTGGTACACCATAAAAAGTAAATGCGGTATAGTTGACGAGTAATCGGGATTGGGTATCATGGTAACACCTTTAAGTCCGCACCATGCCAGGCTTCCTATCAAATGTCCCTTATCGGGCCCGAAAGATAGGCTATACCCCCATAGTATCCATTGAATGCTTATTAAGCATAGTACAAAGAACGACTGCATCATTGTAGCCAAAACATTTTTTCTTCTTACCAGGCCGCCGTAAAAAAAGGCCAGGCCGGGCGCCGTCATCAGCATCACAAGTGCTGTTGACATCAAGATCCACGCTGTATCTCCTGAATTAATCATCTTGCCCCTTCCCTTTCTTTTTAGTTAAACAATTACTTGTACAAATGGGAAAAAATAAACAACAAATACCCTTTTAAAAATATAAATTATTTTATTCCCAAACGCTCCTTTACAACATCCGCATACACTTTATTTATATGGCCCGTTTTCAGCCACCTCTGCAGCGTCGGCACCTGTATATCGATCTTCCTGGACAACTCATGAAGAGTGTATCCATTTTGCTCCTTGAACAACCTGACCTTTTCTATAAGCTCATTATTTACCATATTCCCTTGTCCTAGATACCATAAATAAAATGACGTTCCTTCTTCATGGAAGAATGGAACGTCATTGTTTTAAACACTACACGGTGTTTGTTTTACAAATCCAATGCTTTTAAGTATACAAGTAAAAAATGGTTAAATTTGGTAACTTTTTTATAAATTTTCTTTCTCAGCACCCCGCTAGAAAGTGATGAGAGCGTCCGTGCTGAATGTCAACTGATCGCGTTCGCCGGTACTAAAGACCGACCGGTCAGAGTGGTCGTAGCGAATTTCCGGACGGAAGAGCAAGTGGGATAGATTCTTGTCATTCGGGAACGGTTTTATGGCCACACCGCCTGTAACCTCATAGTAATTGGCGCCAACAGGCGCACCGGTGGAAAAACCCTGAGCGGCGTCTTTATACCACTCAAGCCGGGTGTTCAGCGTAAAATGGGGATCGATCGCATAGCTAGCATAACCAGCTACACCGCCCCACTGCTTGGCCTTATCTTGTAAGCCTGGGATTTTCGGAGTCTCAACATAGTCAGTGCCCAAGCCAAGGCTCAATTTGTCATCGATCTTCTGAGTGACAACCAAGTCCAAGGCGGTCCAATAGTCTTTGTGGTCACCTGGAGGTATATTGTGCCCAACAGCGATCGGGAATTCCGGGCCTTCTGTCATCACGAAAATAACGGAAGTCTTATCGCTGGGTGTCCATGTCGCACGGCCTAGAAAGTCAATAGCCTGGTTAGAATCACGAATAGACTGGTTCCATCCAAGCGTGAAGCCGGCATCAAATGTCCATTGAGGGTTCAGCACATAGGTAGCAAAAGCGCCCGTCTGCGTTCCGGGCTCGGCGTATAAGAACTGGTAACTATAGGAATAGAGCGCCCTCATAGGATCACCGAAAGCCCCGTAGATATTAGCACTGAATTGCTCGAAACCGGCTAGCTCAATCCATTTACCGACACGCAGTTTCACAGGTATATAAGGAAGTGCCGCATCCACATAGGCCTGGAGAAGGTCCCATTGGTTGTGACCCGTTTGGGTGTCCCACATACCATTCGAGTGGATGAAAGCGGCATCCGCACCAAATATACCCTCTATGCGGCCGCCCAGATCAAACTGTTTTTTTGTCGGATCGACCGTGCGTTCGACATTTAAACTTACCTTGTCAAGAGTGATATCGCTTTTGAAGTTGTTATATCCGATGAAAGTCGGACCGACTCCTTTACGGGGTGATGTGGCATCATAAAACCAACCGCCTTCAGCATAGCCGTAGATATTGATCCCCGCCTTGTTCAAGGGCTCGGCCAATCCTATCTTGTCCAAAGCGCTCATCAACGGCGCAAGTGACGGTCCATCCGCCGGTGTGGATGTAACTGCCGGTGCATTTTCATCAGCATACAGTAATGTGTTTGTAAATATTACCGCGAGCGCGCAGCAAGCTACGGCAACAATGAATTTAAAATTTTTCAACGGTCCCCTTGTTAACAGGTTCATGCTCCATCCTCCTTTATTTTATAACGAGCACATTATAGCATGTTTAACTATACCGCAATATCTCCTCTTTCAGCGGTGCGTATTCTCACGGCATCTGCTACCGGATAGATAAATATCTTCCCATCTCCAACTTCACCCGTAAAAGCGGCTTCACGGACAGCTTTAACTATATTATCGACATCTCCATCCTTAACCACAATCTCTATCCGCGCCTTGGTGATTAAATCCACTTTGTATGTTTTGCCCCGCACCTTTTGCTCTATACCCTTCTGTTTTCCATGGCCTTCGATCTCGGTAATCATGATACCGGGATGGCCCGCCCGATCCAGAGCAGTGCACACATCGCCGACTTTAGTCGGGCGAATAATCACTTCTATTTTTTTCATATTAATACCCCCGTTAAAAATATTTTTCTATTACTATACGGCGCAGATGCCTTTCTCTCCTGTTCGGACACGCATAGCCTCTGTCGCGTCAAGAACAAATATCTTTCCGTCCCCTGCCTGACCGGTATTCGTAGCGTCCCGTATAACGGCCATAATATGAGGGACGTCCCATTCCCTGACAACTACATCGACTCTTACCTTTGGTATGAAAGAGATCCTGTCGGTTTGAGGGCCGTTACCTGTCTGGCCTTTTTGCTTGCCGAACCCCTTTACCTTTGTTACCGTCATACCCTCTACCATCTCTTCTTCCTTTAAGATTTCAACTAATATGCCGAGCGATTCAGGGCGTATCATAGCCGAGACCATCTTTAAAGTATTAGTCTTCCTGAACGTGGTTATACCGATATATGCAAGACTTATGACGGCCCATGCGCCTGCTATGATAAAACATATCTTCGCTTCTGCCTTCGCGTCGGCATTACCTATTATATACAGATAAATTATCGCTACGGTCATGATCACGTTGGTTATGATGCCTAAAACCGGGATGATCCCGTGCTTCAAAATGTTAAAGTCCGCCCTTCTCTTAAAGGCGACTATTGTCCAAAAACAAGTGAGCCCATAAAGCACGAATGTGCCCAGGTTCGAGGCAAGCGTTATGCCTATCAGCCCTACAACCGATTGCACCCCGACAGCCGCTATTATAGAGGAGACTATAACCAGCACTACGATCGCCATGTGCGGTGTAATAAATTCGCCGTGTATAAAACTTAAGAAGTTAGGCAGCTCTCTGTGCTCCGCCATGCCGCAGGTCACGCGAACGGCCGTATTCATGCAGCTCAACGTAGTACCTATTATAGCGATGGCTACGGTGACTGCCATAGTGATCATCAGGCCAAATCCTATACCTCCGAGCATGCTATCGCCTATAAGCTTCGTAAGGTCGCCGATTGGCGCACCTGATGCCGCCGCGGCAGCTATTCCGTTAACCGCCGTCCCGGAAGCTGTGCCCGCCAATTTGTCACTGATCATAAAACCCGCCGCGAAATACTCTAACAGATACGCGAAGAGCCCCTGAATGATCAAAGAGAGTATGATCGCTTTAGGAATTGTGGTCTCGGGCTCCTTGGTCTCAGCGGCCAGAGAAGTGCAACTTTCAAATCCGACCAATATAAGGATAGCCAGAGTAGACTGGATCAGGACCCCTTCAAAAGTATGCGGACGCACCACATCCCAGGTTCCGCCGAAAGACCATTGAGAGGCATGCTGTGGATTCAAGATACGATAGCCGATAGCCAGGCCGCTGAATATAACTAATGTCACAAGCTGAATTATATTTATCCAGATAGAGGTAACGGTTGACCCCGTTATTCCACGGAAAGCAATGTAGCCTATTACAGCCGCAAAGACGGTTCCTATGATAACCAGGTTTACGCTTGATAACGTGTGTCCTGTAAACTGTGTATAGATGTACCCTATCATAGTGGCCATCATAGCGACCATGATCCCGGGATATACCCAGTAGAAGAGGTGGGCTGCCCATCCTGTAACAAGCTTCGCGATGCGGGCTAATGAATGTGGTGTAGTAAATCTCTTATTTTCGCCTTCTCCATCCAGGAAAGCTCTTTCAGCGAAATAACAACAGCTAGCGAATCCGGCTTCAGGATATATCTTTGCGAGCTGGGCATATGAAAGAGCTGTAAGAAACGCTACGATCAGCGCTACGACTATACCCGCCCACGTATCATTTGCCACGGATGTTCCGTTCGGAGCGGTAGCAGCGGCTTGCAGCTGGTAGCTGATCCACAAAAAAGCGCCGGGCGCGATCAGCGCCATAGCATTCATAGTCGCGCCCAATAGCCCAAGCTTGGGCTTTACCGGACTTACCTCTATCATTCCTTTTTCATACATGTTCAGGCCCTCCTCGTTCATATTTACTTACACATTCAGCCGATAAAAATTAAAAAGCGCCATTCCATCCATCGTGGATAAAATGACGCCACAGTCTTACATCTGATTGAAAAATAAAAACGGCGTTCCTTATCATCTTGGAACGCCTATGTCTCTTTTCGCAGCTATGCGAGCCTACATTAATACAAGTAAAAAAAGGTTGATCCTGGTAACCTTTATCTTAAGCACAGTTAACCGGCCTGTATCGGCATTACCATAAAAGGCATACCCTCTTGATGCAATCTTTTCTGCACCGCAAAGGTCACATGATTATACAGGAATTTGTCCAGATAGCTTTCCTCATCGAAAACTATCTGTCCGCCGAAAAATATACAGTTCGGATATTTCTCGTAGACCTTGCGCGCCATCGTGGATATCTCGTCTATGACATGCGGACCTATCGCGGAATATGTCGTCGCAAAAAATCCCTGCTCGCGCATATAATTTTCATATCGCGACAGATCGACGCTGATCTTCTCCTTCAGGGCATCTATCGCGTCGGTTCCCTTAAAGCTGCCCGCGTCTATTATCCCCGCCTCCATAAACACAAAATTCTTAAACGTATCGCCGAAGAGCCTCACTACGCTGAATAATGTATGCAGCCCCATGCCGTTGAATCCATTGACCAGTATAACCGCCGTCTTCGAAGTCTCATCAAAACCTGGAACGCTCTGTTTGACATCCGAACTTTTTTCCTGGTATGCCTCGACCGTATATACAAGCTTATCAAGCCTTTTCAATATTTTCTGCGTCCTGCGATAATATCTTTTCACGCCCGCCGCGACGGCTACCAATGATCCTGTCATGATAAGCGTTATCCATCCGCCCTCGCCGAACTTGATCACGATGACCATAACAAGAATAAATACCGTCAATATCAGGCCTATACCGTTCACGGCAAGCCTTCTCCTCCATGGGTCCGGGCCGAACCGGCTTTTCCACCAATGACGAACCATGCCGGCCTGAGAAAGACAGAATGTTATAAAGACGTTTATGCTATACAGGACGACGAGGAACTTGACAGAGCCGCGGCTGAATATCATCAGGGTAAGCGAGGCTAAACCCATCAGGACTATTCCATGCTTGATCACAAAGCGTTCGCTTAAAAGCGCGAACTGGAACGGAAACCAGCGGTCGGCCGACATGTTCGCCAGAACACGGGGCCCGTCCAGAAAACCTGTCTGCGCGGCCACAAAAAGCAGAATGCCCTCAGATAAAAGCGTGATGAGAACGAATGTGCCGCCGATATGGGGATCCCATCCGGCAGTTACGCTTCCCATTAAAACGGCATTGAGGGTCTTGCCGGGCACATGCTGTACCCTGTAGAGAAGGTAATTGACCATAAGGCCGAATGCCATGAAAGCAAGAGAAATTGCCATATAGAACATCGTCTTTTTCGCGGTCTTCACCTGCGGCTCCCGCAAAATAGGCACACCGTTACTGACCGCTTCTATACCTGTGTACGTTCCGGCTCCCATGCTGTATGAACGCATTATCAGCAGGACTATACCCATCGTGCCTAATTGAGAATATGTCTGTCCGATGTCGGCCCTGGTGGATTGGGCAAGGGCTCCGAAATCCATGAGGTGAGTGAAAAATCCGTATAAAATGGCAAAGACATGGGCGATAATGAAGGTGAGAAATATGGGCACAAGGGGTAGAACGGATTCTTTAACGCCCTTCAGGTTTAATACTATCAGAAGAAGAAGGCCGCATACGGCAAAAGGAAGTTTATAGATGATCCAACTTGGCGGCAGAAAACTGAATATCGCGTCGGCGCCGCTTGATATGGAAAGGGTGATCGTCAATACGTAATCTATCAGAAGGGCGCAGCCGGATATCATGCCGAGCTGCGGAGAAAGAAGCTTACTCGCGACGAGATATCCTCCGCCTCCCCCGGGGAAGAGCTCGACTATCTGACTGTAGCTTGCGGCTATTATCAAAATGGTCAACGCCGTGCCGATTGCTACAAATATACCCAGGAATATATGGCCTTGAAGCGCAAGAAAAGCTTCTTCCGGACCGTAACATGAGGAAGACAATCCGTCAGCGCCGAGGCCGATCCATGCAAAAAAGGCGATCAGGGAAAGCCTGTGGAAGAGCCGCGGGTCTTTTATGTCACAGGCTCTGCCCAACACAAAACACTTGATCCTGTTTATCTTATCCCTTAATCTATTAGACATAATTTTGGTACTCTACTTTATTAAAAAGCCTCTGCTTACATAGCAGAGGCTTTGTTGATATATTATACCTAATATATCAAAAGTCAATGAAATTGAGGTTTTTGTCATTCGGGAACGGTTTGATAGCTAATCCCTCCGTTATTTCGTAATAATTGGCACCGACAGGCGCACCGGTGGAGAAACCGCCAGCCGCATCTTTATACCATTCCAGGCGGGTATTCAGGGTAAGATGCGGATCAAGCGCGTAACTGGCATAGCCGGCAACACCTCCCCATTGTTTGGCCTTATCCTGTAATCCGGGGATCTTCGGAGTCTCAACATAGTCAGTGCCCAGGCCGAGGCTCAATTTGTCATTGATCTTCTGGGTGATAACTAAGTCCAGGGCAGTCCACCAGTTGGCGTTATCACCGGGAGACAGATTGTGTCCGACGCCGATCGGGAACTCCGGGCCTTCCGTCATCGTGAAAATAACGGTAGTCCTATCGCTGGGCGTAAAAGTCGCGCGGCCCAGGAAATCGAGAGCATGATTGGCATCGCGAAGTGATTGGTTCCAACCTAAAGTGGTACCAACGTCAAACGTCCATTGCGGATTCAGCACGTAGGTGGCCAGAAGACCGGTCTGAGTGCCCGGCTCAGCATAGAGGAACTGGTAACTATAAGAATATAGCGCCCTGGCCGGATCACCGAAAGCTCCGTAAATATTTGCGCTGAATTGCTCGAAACCGGCGAGCTCGATCCATTTACCGAATCGGAGCCGTACCGGTATATAAGGGAGAGCCGCATCCACATAGGCCTGGAGAAGGTCCCATTGGTTGTGACCCGTTTGAATATCCCACATACCATTCGAGTGGATGAACGCGGCATCCGCGCCAAAGATACCTTCTATACGGCCGCCCACGTCAAACTGTTTTTTTGTTGGATCGACCGTGCGTTCGACATTCAAACTTACTTTATCAAGAGTGATATCGCTTTTGAAGTTGTTATATCCGATGAAGGTTGGGCCCGATCCTTTATGAGGCGAAGTGGCATCATAAAACCAACCGCCTTCAGCATAGCCGTAGATATTGATTCCTGCCTTGTTCAATGGTTCGGCCAGTCCTATCTCATCCAAAGCGTTCATCAGCGGCGCATTTTCATCAGCGTGCAGTAATGTATTGGTGAATGTTATCGCAAGCACGCAACAGACCGCGATAATAACGAATTTGATCATTTTCATATTGGATCCTCCTTCCTGTCCTAACTATTATAAATACAACGACGTTCCTTCTTCTATGAAGAATGGAACGTCGTTGTATTAAAACACTGCCTAGTGCTTATTTTACAAATTCAATACTTCTGACTATACAGGTAAGAAATAGCTGACCTTGGTAACCATTTTTACAAGTGCTCTCATCTATGTCTCTTATATCATTTAAAACGCCCAGTTAGCAATAACCATGAATTCCATTGGTTTCTTATTACCGTTATAGTTGCCGAGACCTACCTGAAGCCCGTCGAGAGATTTCGTGTAATTAACAAGCCCCAGTTGAAACCCGTGCATCTCCCCGGCATAATTAACAAACCCTCCCTGGAAACCCCGCATCGAGGCTGTATTATAATTTACTACGCCCAGCTCTATGCCTGAAGACTGGCCCTTTGAGATATTTACGACACCGGCTTGTATGCCGTGCATGAATCCCTCTGCCCAATTTACAAGTCCCCACTGTAAGCCGGTAAAATCGCCTTCCACAACATTGGCCATGCCGTATTGCATACCGACAAAACGTTTTCCGGTATGATTGACTATGCCAATTTGCCCGCCACAGGCAGCGCCCTCAACCCAGTTCCCAAGGCCGATCTCAACACCGGACGCATCGTTCGTAGCCCTGTTCACGCCTAGCCATACAAGGCTCAATCCGGTTACATCTTTATTAACTGTGTAAAATAAACTAAGACGCGCTCCTTTAATGGATTCCTGCTCAGGAACGAGTTGGACAGGATTGAATACCGCCAGCTGGATGGGCTTGGCCTCTTCGGCTTTAGCAAAATACGGCATTACAACTAAACATGCTAAAACTAAAACTATGATCTTCTTCATTGCGCCACCTTTCCTCATTGTCAATACCGCGTTACCGATCGCCAAAAACAGCAATAAAAGCTAATCACAAAACAAGAAATTCTTAAAAGACCATACGTTCTTTCTGTCAAGGCATAGATTGGGGTTTTCCTTAAAGAAGATCTGATAATTTTTAAGCGGTGTCCAGTCTGAAGGAGTTGACACAAATTTTCCCAGATACGGGCGCGCTATGTTAAGAATGTACTCATATGGAAGATCATCCGGCATACAGATCCCTTTTTGCGGATTTTCCAGCATCCACATAACCGCTGATACTGCCCCTATAGCTACCTGTATCGTTGTCGCGTTTTGATGAGGAATGAGCCTGCGCGACTCTTGAATACTGAGTACGCTTCCGGTCCACCAGGAGTTATACTGATGCCCCATGATAAGAGCTCCCAGTATATCGTCGCCTCCAATGATCTCATCGCTCATGATCCTCAATTGTTTCTGAAGATCATAATTTCTGCTCCTGAGCTCATAAAGAGATGTTATCGTTTCGTTGCACGGCATATACGCATAATGCACCGTGGGGCAATAGACCGTCTTCCCTTTTTCTCTGACGGTAAGGTGATCTGAAATACTTGCCGCTTCCGCATGGCGTATAACCATCCCGATTATCTCTTCACTGGGAACCCAGGACCGGACCCACGTATTCATTCCCATCTGAGACAGAAATATCTGATTTTTGCTATTCGAGGGTGGAAACGTCGAGAATAACGGTATATCCGTTTCGTGGGTCCCCCATCCCATTTCCGCGGGAGCGATCCCCTCCTCTCTTAGACCTTCGATGCTCCATGTCCCCACAAATTCATTATGCCTTTTAGGTATATTTGTTATCTGCGTGTCGTGTTCACTTATATGAATAACCTTGACCTTCAGCTCCCTCGCCAAATAAGAGAATATCTTTGCCTTAAGGCATTCCTTGATCCTGTGTTTTATCTTCGGCGAAATATTATTTTCGTCTAATAATTTTTGGGCTATATCGGCAAGGCCCTTTTTTGTGAAATGAGAGATGAGCCCCGGGTTCGCGCCATGGTCCAAAATCGCCGTCGTCATAGGCCTCTTCCATCGGGACGCTACTTTCTGTATTTCTTTCTGACGGTAATATAGAGATTTCTGAAACGGGGTTTTGCTGTGAATATCGGCATACGGATCCCATTGCTCTACAGATGTATTGATATACAAAACTTTGTTCTCATGGCACCAGCTAAGCATCTCAACGCAATCTATATTCCACGATAAGTCGATTATAATGCCGCCGGGAGACACATGTTCCGATAGGACTTGCGAAATATTAAGAGGGGTGATTTTTTCCTGGAAGAATTTTATTCCGCGCTTAATCCAGCGCGAGAGCTCTTTCCTTTTATCTGTAAAATCGACTATTGTAATATTTTTGTACGGTATAGAGATATGCTTGAGGAGGATAGGTAAAACGCAGCGTGCTACTGATCCGTATCCGATCATCAAAACTTTATTTTTAAATATCATCCCAACAAAATAATATCACATATATAAAATTTTGGCAAACCCGAAAGAGGAGTGGTATAATCCTCTCAATGACTCTTATCCTGTCGGAAAAAGACGTTAAAAAAGTGATCGGCATTAAAGACGCCATTAAGGCGGTTGAATCGGCCTTCCGGGAATATGGAAAAGGCATGACTCAAATGCCCGCCAAGATATATCTGCACCTCGCCGGACATAACGGCGATTTCAGGGCGATGCCCGCATATATAGAGCGGACCGGCGCATGCGCCCTTAAGTGGGTCAACGTCCATCCCGGAAACAAAAGATTCAACCTTCCTACGGTAATGGCAATAATAACCTTGAGCGATCCGCGTAACGGATATCCATTATGTATAATGGCCGGTTCATATGCCACTGCTTTAAGGACAGGGGCCGCCGGCGCGGTGGCCGCCAAATACCTGGCCAGAAAAGATTCCAAAATTGCCGGAATGGTCGGCTGCGGCGCGCAGGCAGAATCTCAATTAAAAGGGCTGCTGGAAGTCGTTCGTTTAAAAGAAGTCAGGGTATGGGGTAAGCTCGGCTCCGACGCCGTGAGTTTTGTACGGAATATGAAAAGACCCGGCTTGAAGTTCACTGTAGCAAAAGATATAGAAAATTGCGTAAGGCCTAGCGACATAGTCATTACCACTACCCCCTCAAGAAAGCCGATCGTTAAGCTGGAGTGGCTGAAAAAAGGCTGCCATATAAACGCTATCGGCGCCGATGCGGAAGGAAAAGAGGAGCTTGATCCGGCAATCCTTAAAAAAGCTAAAATAGTGATCGATTCATGGGAACAGGCCTCCCACAGCGGAGAGATAAATGTGCCTCTCAGCAAGAAGCTGATTTCCAGACAGGATATTTACGCCGATATAGGCGAAATTATAAATGGGACTAAACGCGGCCGGATAAATCCCCAGGAGATAACGGTCTTTGATTCGACAGGGCTTGCTATACAGGATGCGGCCGTTGCGGATTTTGTTTACAGGGGCGCTCTCCGCCGCCGTATCGGGAAAAGGATGGACCTGATCCCTAAATCTTAACAACGGAGAGCCCATCAATACAATAGAACCGATCCTATCGAAGATAAGCAGTTTTCTCTGGGGACCCCCGCTCCTCATCCTTCTCTTCGGGACGCACCTTTTCCTGACATTCCGCCTTAAGTTCATGCAGGTGTTTATAGGCAGAGCCCTCAAGCTCTCCTTCACGAAAAAAAGTCATGCTAAGGGAGATATCAGCCATTTCGGCGCGCTGATGACCGCGCTTGCCGCGACGATCGGAACGGGCAATATCGTGGGCGTCGCTTCTGCGGTGGCTCTGGGCGGGCCCGGCGCCGTATTGTGGATGTGGCTCACCGGCGTCTTCGGAATGGCTACGAAATTTTCCGAGGCGGTGCTCTCCATAAAATACAGGATAAGAAACGATCGCGGTGAATATTGCGGCGGACCGATGTATGTGATTGAAAAAGGCATGCGTCAGAAATGGCTGGGGATCCTTTTCGCCGGTTTTACCGCCATTGCGGCTTTCGGCATCGGCAACATGGTGCAGGCCAATTCCGTAGCCGTCTTGCTTAAAGATACATTATCGATACCTCTCTGGATAAGCGGTATAATCATGACCGTCTTAACGGCATTCGTGATACTAGGCGGGATAAAATCCATCTCCCGCGCCTGCGAATGGATGGTCCCGTTCATGGCCATCTTTTATGTGATCGGCTGCCTTATTATATTATTTTTGAATTTAAATTCACTGCCGAAAACTATCTCGCTGATATTTTCTTCCGCTTTTACGGGCCAGGCAGCGGTGGGAGGGTTTCTCGGCGCCGGCATGCGCGAGGCCATACGTTATGGAATAGCCCGCGGGTTATTCTCCAATGAGTCGGGGCTCGGAAGCGCGCCGATAGTCGCGGCTGCCGCGCGGACGAAGAACCCGATCCAGCAGGCGCTGGTTTCATCCACAGGCACATTCTGGGATACGGTGGTCATATGCGCGATGACCGGCCTTGTTGTAGTCAATTCCGGAGCATGGACAAAAGGGCTGAATGCCGCATTATTAACTAAGGAGGCTTTTTCGCAGATCCCGGTAATAGGGCCGGCTATCCTGACTATCGGGCTTTTGATATTTGTATTTTCCACTATTATCGGATGGTCTTATTATGGGGAGAAAGCGATCGAATATCTCTTAGGTATAAAGGCAATCCTGCCTTACCGCTGGTTATGGGTAATAAGCGTAATGATCGGTTCGATAACAGTCCTTCCGGTCGTATGGACGTTTGCGGATATCGCAAATGCTTTAATGGCTGTTCCCAACCTCGTATCGCTCATTGCCCTAAATGGCGTGATAGTGGCGGAAACGAAGCGGCATCTATTCCTGCCTGTCTCAAGAGCAAAAAGATTGCGCGTCAGAAAGCTTAACCCAAGAAGAGGTCGTAAACTTTGAAAACGCTTTTTTGGACTAAGGCCGAACGTTTTAGTGGGGTCGCTGGCTCAAGGACGTTAGAACTTGTTTTATGGCGGCTTAACTCTTATTCCCTTAGAAACTATACCTTACATCCAGAGTGCCGTAATGTTCATAGTAGTCTGCCTTGAAAATGAAGTCATAGTCTAAGCCGAGGGTGACATTGTATTTTGTCTTAAAGTCGAGTCTGACGCCGAAATCCCACTCTGATTGCGCCGGAGAGAAGCCGTTCGTCCCGAAGGCTGAACCGCCGCCCGCAAAACTTGCCGTCGAGGCCTGAGCATCGCCTACCCAGTCATATAGCCATTTGAAATGCAGATCGGGTGTGAGTGTCCCCCATTTATTTTCAAATGGGCATGCTACTTTGGCACCAAACCCCGTCTGGGCCATGTCATAATCCTGAGAGACAACACTTAGATCAAGTGCACCGGCATTTGATTCAGTATAGCTACCGGTATGTAGATGCATATATTGGAATGAGGCAAGCGGTGTCAAGCTGATATTTTTGTAGAAGAAAGAGTAACCGCCTTCTACATATCCCGAATACTGTTGTCCGTTATAATCTGCGTTAGCAGTACGTGATATAATGCCGGCTGTGACCTGACGGGAACCATTATAAAGGTTATAGATAAACGTAAACGCGGCATCGACATAAAAAGGAAGAGTATTATTTTCATAATCGCAATATATGGTAGCCGGTATACTATCTATATCGGTCCTGCCCGAGAAGTCCTTTGAGCGGACAAAAGTCTGGCCGTAACCGGTGCCGAGTCCGGTACGGAACGAATCATTGCAGAGCGACTTGTCGGCACCGCCCGAAATACCCCATGAGGTTGCGTTGTAACCGTTACTTGTGCCGCGGGGGCCCTGATGGGCGTAGTCCCCCAACCCTTGCGCCCATATATCGATACCGTTAAGGTAATCATCACCTGTCGCGATACCGGTAGCGCCTCCTGTAGTGCGCACATTTTCAAGATGCGTTTCCATATTAGTGACAAAATTATTGAGCATCGCTGTCGAGGCTTGAGTTGTCGCACCGTCAGTAGCAGGAGTCATGCTATTTTCGGAAGAAGCGACCTGACCCGGTGTTGATAATGTGAGCGCATTGAGAACCGTGGTCATATCTGCGGACGGGTTAGTGATATTGGAAAGAACTGCACCTACGGCGGCACCGTTAGAACTGGAAGTGGCTGTGCTAAAATTAGTATTCGCGGTAAGGACAAGATTATTGTTGGAGATCGCGCCGGAGAATGTCACGTAAGGATTGCTTGAGTTAATGGTCCCGGGGGCGACGTTTCCTGCAATGCCCGCGCCGGTTGTATTCACAATCGTCATCGTTGCGCCGTTTGGTATGTAGCCACCGATATTGACATAGACATTGCTGGCCGCATCGAGTGTCGGCACGACAGCAGTGGTCATAGAACCAAAATTCCCTGCCGAAGCGGAGTTCGCTGTAAGCGCCAGCGTTGAGCCGGCATTCTGCGTATACTTACCTGTTATCGTGAGAGGTGCCGTGTCAAGATTCAACGTGGCGCTGTTCGTAACGGCTCCTACGCTCACGGCCCTGGCATTGCCGACAGTAAGCGTGCCGCCGGTAATTGTCGTGGCTCCCGTATATTCGTTGGCTGCGTTGAGCGTTACAACGCCTGCGCCGGTTTTGTTCAGCCCTCCGGCTCCGGCAAGTATCGCAGAAACGGTGCCACTCTGCATATCAAACGTATTCGGGCTGGTTAGTTTTCCGGTTGTACCGCTGATACCGCCGCTCGTCATCTGGACGTTGGTGGCGGTCTGATTGAACGTTTGGATATCTAAAGTGCCGCCGGCAACATCAAGATTGGTTACATTTATAGTGCCGCCTCCTCCCACCGTGGCAGTCCCGCCTTGAACAGTAAGAGTACCGCAAGTAGCAGTGACGCCCGGATTCACCATAAACGATGAATCCGAATATCCGTTCATGGTAAGTGAAGTCGTATTAAAGCCATTCCCATTTATTGTAAGAACAGGGGTAGTAAAATATTCTGTACCGTCGATGGTCGTCGTGGTCGCGGTTATGTTGCCTTCCAGAGTGGCGGTTCCGCCTTTAATAGCAATTGTGCCGCATGTCGCAGAGGCACCCGCATCTACTTTAAACGATGAAACTCCGTCCATGTCCAGCAAGGTCGTGTTAAAACGTGAAAGAGCTCCTTTTATTTCAAGGCTCGGACGATAGGTGGTATTTTCGATGCCGGATATATAGGTGTTTGTTGCTTTATAAGTGAAGCCCGCCAAATCAAAGATAACCGGGCCGCTTGCTATGAATAACTCCGCGTTGCTGGTGGGAAGCGGAGGAGCCGTCGCAAATGTGACTGTTGTTGCGTTCCCGGGGCCGTTGTTAAATACAGCCGTATCTGTTATGCCGGGCACTGCGTTGACATCCCAATTTCCGACGGTCGCCCAGTCGGTATCCGCACCCCCTCCGCCTGTCCATGTGTTAACTGGATCGGCGGTTAAGATAATAGGCAAGTGAGAGCCGGGAATAGTAGAACCGAGTTTCCACGTATCGCTGGAGGAATCATATAAATAATAGTCAATGCTGATGGTATCTTTGGCTACCGTATAGAGGGCAAATCCGTAATCCGAAAAATTCTGATAGACCATTGTTAAGTCCGGATCCGTCGTACCCGGCGTTGTAACAAGCGGCGCGCCGCCATTACCCGACATGTTCTGGTAAATAGTGTTCTGGGGGAAACTGCTATCCTTGGCTGTCCCCACCTGCAGATTGTGCACATGACAACACAAATACATCTTTACGCCGTTAGAGCCGAGAGAATTCCAGAATACATCACGAGCAGCTATTCCTTGCGCATTTGGAGAACCGTCCGGATTCGTAGTACCATAAAAGTCGCCCTCGGGATTGGTACCCCCACCGCTTTCCAGATCCACATAATATGCCGGCTCATGAGCCATAACGAAAGTATACCGCGTGGGCGCCGTCTCTTTAAGTTGTTGATTAAGCCATGCCTGGTCTATCTGATAATAGTGACTGGTGCCTTGCGCGGTTGAATTATAATAAAAGTATTGGTCCACTCCGATTACGCGAACCCATTTTTTATTAAGGCTGCTTTGGCTGCTAAGGTTCCAGGTAAATCCTGTCTGATTACCGTTACTATTCGCGTCATTCGGGCCGTTCTGGGGAACAGGCGACCCAACCGTGGGAGTAGTTGACCCAAAGGCAGTGTAGTAGGCAGCCTTTAAGGTTTCGCTCGTAGGCAAAAAATCGGTCACTTCGTTTTCGTGATTACCGCGCACCGTGTAGATGGGTATGGCGCCGAGCGATGTCATAGCAGTCTTCCAATAATTGAATTGTATTGAGTAGGGCTGGAGGTAAAATGCGCTGTCACCGTTTACGAGATCGCCGTTGACGAATACAGATGTCGGATTTAAAGAAGCCGCTTTAGCAGCTATTATGGGCAGATATTGGCTCACACCTGTTTGAGTTGGGTCATTGTCCCGCGTGTCTCCTATAACAGCGAATGACCAGTCATCTGTGCCGTAGGCGCGGTGAGCACATAGAGAACTACAAGAGAGTATTGCAATAAAAAACAGAAAAACTGATTTACGCATAGAAATTTTTAATTTTCTAAAATGAAATGTCCAAACCCGCGGTGGCTCCGTGAAAAAGCACGCTGGAATTGGAATTCACGGCGTGTGTATACACCCTGGTCGGATTATTAAATATATAGGTCTGGCATATCTGCCCGGGTGCCGTAGCGACGCCCGAGAGCCAGAGCACCTCATAGCCGAGCTTCAGCGTAATAGCACGGGTAACTTGATATTTGCACTGCAAACCGCCTTCGCCAACAAAGGCGGCATTATTAGCGGAGGCGCCCGATTCGTATACGGTCTTTGCGACACTGACCCCGGTTAACTCTGATGCATGGTTCAAAGCAACTATTAGGGCCATCCTACATGGGGACACCCTATATACTAAGATGTCACTTTGTGGGATGGCCCCATTTTCGACTTCCCTTTTAATCCGGTTATATTTTTTGCACCGGTCGATTCTTATGCCCCCACGATCATTATTCGTTATTTCTTCTTTATAAAATTAATTGCAGATTTAACAACTATTACCGTAACGCCGATTATTACCAAAGCAATGCTAATACCTGTAAGTATATCCAATCTTTTGACAACTTTTTCAAGTAAGCCGATCATAGTTTCAAACTCTTTACCATATGGCATTTGGACCTCCTATACATTAAGGATGGAAGATTCATAATCCAAAAATTAAAATTGGGCTGGCTAACGGAATTCGGCGACTTCGGCTCGCGGAGCTCGCCTCCGTCGCCAGCTCGGCCGCTGTCGCGCATAGCACTTTTCCTCGCTATTCGCTCGGCGCGGCCTCGCTTCGAATCCATGCAGTCACTGAGTGAGATGGGGTCCCTCTCGTATAAGCCGAGGGGAAACCTCTCTCTTTATATAGGTATCTATTATAGCCGAATCATTGGCAGAAACAAGCGAATTTTGCTATTTAGAGAGGTCTATTCCTCACCAAAATGTCCGTTTTGTCCGGTCATTTTTGGCTCAAAAAGTCGTAACTCTTTACAGCGCAAACCGATACAAAATGTCCACCGGCTTTAGCTGGACAAATGGATATTTATACTTTATTTTGAGAGCGTTGCCGGATGATTGCGGACAGAGCGCTATTTCCTTTCAAGGTAGAGATCTCGTAGGGCTTTCTGTCCGGCGGCATCTATACCCAACGCTTCGGAAAAGTAGTTCTCGATCGTGCCGTATTTTTTCTGAATTTCGTCAAACGCGGCATCGAGATATTCCGCCTTTACACTGAGGACGTCCATGGGAATCGCCCGCTTTCCACCGGCCGCGACAAAAGCATTGATCATTGTCTGATAGGCGGGGAGAATGTACTCGTTGCTGCGCAGGTAATCCTCCATGACCTTGTCCTTCGGCACGCCGAGCAATGTTAGTAGTGCGGCAGCGGCCCATCCGGTTCTATCCTTGCCGGCCGTGCAATGAAAGAGCGCGGGCAGTTGGTCCGGTTTGCCGAGCGAAACGAACAGTTGACGGTACGCCTGCTTTGCGCTCGGCAGGGAAATGAGTTCGCGATAAACCTGGGCAGACATGGCCTGGGCCTTGCCACCGCCGAGGACGACGTTCGCCTCCTTCGGGTTGTGTAAGAGCTCTTCGATTCGTGCCGCCACTGACTGCTTCTCATCGGCTAGCACGTTCAGCCAAACGTTCTGAACGCCGGGCAGTGACTCATCGGGGCTGGCGCTGCGCTCTTGGGCAGTGCGTAGGTCATAGTCGGCCACGAGGCCCAGCCGGGCAATCTTCTTTAGGTCATCCGGACTAATCGGGTTGAGTTGACTAGCGCGATACACAAGCCCTCTGCGCACGATGGCGCCATTGCGGGTTTTGTAACCGCCGATGTCCCGCAGGTTGGGTACTGAAGCGATGCCGAGACTTTGACCGGGCACGAGATTCAGTCCATTGATCTTATCGAACATGTTGCTAACGTCACCCACAAAGTCTATCCGCAACAGATCGATATCGCTGGAGACAATAGCAGAGGCGGACAGCTTGTTCAGGTCGATACTGGCAATCGTCGGATTATTCGCCGTGCGGAAATAAATCTGCTTGTTGTCGATGTCGGTCACGATCGTCCACTGCGTGCCACCGTGAGTAAACCCAGAAGGTACCGTAAGAAGCTGAGTGGCGGCGAAACCATAATTAATCGCCTGTGTCATATCCGCGGGCACGGGTAGATTCTTCCAGTAATACACACCGCGAACAAAACGATTGAGCGACTCAATGTCACCTGGGATGGCTAACTCGCCACCGAAACCATTATAGAGTTTGAGATGTTCGAGCGACTTGGCGTAAGTATCATTGGTCAGCACGGGAATCTCCGGGTTCCTGGTGACCTTTATTTTGCCGTCGATGAATTCGACTATCGCCGATTGTCCAGTGGAGTCGTGGAGGAACAGATGCAGTTTGATCTCGACCGATTCGGTCGGTGTGAATGTTATGCGGTATCGCTCGCCGGCCAAATCAGCAAGGGCTTCGTCGACGCTCTTAAAATTATCCAGCAGATACTGCGACAGCGAAGCAATATCCAAGGTTGTCTTGATTCCATCTTTAGGAAAAACTGAGGATCTCAGGAAATAAGTGCCTATTTTTAGACCAGCCTGATTAATGCCGTCTACACCCGCTTCATATACACCATTGGTTGATGATTTCGTTTTATTAAGAGAAGCGTTGAATGTCACAGATGCGTATTTGCTCGTCCATTTCAGAGGATGAGAATCTTGGGGTGCGTACTGGGCCTGTCTATCTATACCCGCGGGACTGTATCGTATAAAACCATTGCCGGCAGGGAAGTCAAAGTTGCGGGCCGAGATCTTGACTTTACCGCCCTTGTCTATAAAAACTTCCGAACAGGCCATCGCGTCAACGATTAAAACACCGAGTAAAAAAGCAACGCAAAATATTAATCTAAGAAAACCAATTCGTGCCCTTTTAGTCATATCATCTCCCACTTTGACACTCTAAAACAATATATTCACCGTAGCGTTGGCGCCCTGGCCCTTCATGGCATTCTCCCCGTAATATTGGTAGAAGTACCGCCCTACGATACTGACTCTATTCGGGATAAGCCAGATATCTACTTCGCCGCCAACGGAATGAACCATTTCATGATTGGATTTGCTATGTGCGCTGGTGCCAAAATCATTAGTCATCTGAAAATAGCTTGAACCGCTTACCGCAACTTCGAGCCACTTATTGAGGAACTGGTCTATGCCATATTCGAGGATCAAGTTCTGTCCGGGATATGTATCCTGTCCCGACATCCTGGTGTTGAATTCATACGTCGCATTGCACAAAACCGCTGTCGCCTTTTTATTAAAATAGTACAGGCCTCCAAAAGATATATCATGGCTCCAATATCCCAGGCCTACATTCGCCAGTTTGTTTTCCGCGTAATGTCCGGTAGGAGCATAAAAAGAATACGCTAAGACGATATCATAACGGTCGCTCCCCCAATCGAGCATTAGCGGGCGGACCATCAAATCGCCGAATCCTGAATCGGAATCTTCCACTTTTACGTGGCCGCTTGCCGATTTTACAGGCGTTCCGTTAATCGAAAGAGTTCCGTTTAGATCGGCGTCTATCTTCGTGTAAACATAATTATATGAAGGGGCTATCCCAACGGCATATTTGGCGCCTAAGATGTTAAAGTCTGAGCAATAGAAGAGCATAGGGTTTACATCGTAACTGAACATCTTAACGTTGATATCGGCTGTCGCGGTAACATCTGCCGTGATAGTATTATTGATAGTGACCGAACGATCTGCATTAAGCGGCTGGAGCTTCTTGCCATTATTGACCATATATTCGCCGCTCCAGTAGAATGGATTATATACGAGCACCGCGAAACCCTTGAACTGAGGAGGTATCACGAAGTCGCGAACATTCGCAAAGCCGGGCCTATAATGGCCCCCTTTAGCAAATGCAGGTTGAATAAAACTCAGCAAAAGCACCGGAATGATTATCGCTGTAAGTATTTTTTTCATTCCGACCTACTTAATTTTGCCAATTTTGTCCGCATCTCAGGGCTCAATTGTTTTATAAGCTCCGCATTGTATGAACCAGTAGGCATTGGTTTTATGGTTGGATCATTAGTTGGATTAAAATCATACATATCAGCACCGACTATCTGCTCTGCCGCAAGCGCATATGAACGCGATGTCGCAGCCAGCGACCCGTCTTTAACTGCCGGATCAACGTCGGTCGTAACGATTGAAATTGTATAGTCGCTGTTGAGGTAGATCTCAAAAGTCCGGAATTGTTGAGGGAAATCTCTTAACGATGAAGTTTCAACCTGCCAGAAGCCTTTTTCAGGAACGTTGGCTGGATCAGGTGATATGAATGCTTTAACGGTATTGATATGACGGTGTCCCGAGATCCACATGATCAGATTCGGATGGCTTTGAAGTTCAGTGATCAGGTCCGGCAGGGTTACAGCATTTTTAGGATCAGTCCACCAGCCCATCTCGGACGTAGGTGCAGTCACTTCAACGCCTATCGGTATGTGCGCAGCGATGATCATGAGCTGACCGGCAATATCACCATCCGCAAGTTCTTTTTTAAGCCAGTCCCAACGCATCTGATCAAGAAAGCCATGCCCATGGACATCGGCAGAACCATCATCTTCCCTCTGGGTATCGTCGAGCACGATAATCTTGATCGGTATAGTCGACTTAGGTACGAAGCTATAACAGGCAAAGCCCTTGTTAGCATCGGTCAAGTTGAAACCGTGACCGATCGGATTAGAAGATGTTGTAAAAAATTCTTTCATCCACTCCGTTCTCAAAAGTGACCTGCGTTCCGGATCGGGTACAACTTTCGGAGGGCTCTTGAAGTCTGCGACAGGTCCGGCGTATTTGATATCACCGTAAGGAGTCGAGCCATCGAGTATGCCCATATAATAATCAGATTTGGTTATGTTTGCAGGGTTGACGAGAGGATCTCCCATAGCTAAGACAGTGTCACTGATATAGGACTGTCGGAGGTCCTTTCTAGGGCCATCGTCCACAGGGAATGAACCGATCCAGAAATGATCGTGGTTGCCGAGGGTCTGATACCAGAGAATTGTCTTATCAAGCCCTGC